>JAWOHK010000002.1:0-16554 GCA_046485205.1 Chloroflexota bacterium
CTTGAGCATTATCTGGGCTTGAAAGAGCCGGATTCGGGAGCCTTTGAAATATCCCCTGAGGATGTGGAATCAATCCTGGGATCATACGACGCGCAGATGACCACGCTGAAAATCTACCTGGAAGACGGGCAATTGATGGTACGGGCCACGCCCAAGGGTGGGTTCCCCGATAAAGACTCCCCTGCGCCGCCTCAGCCACCGCCGAGCCGGCTGGCTTTCATAGCGGCGAATCGCGTGATGGCGCTCGATCCGCCGATGACCAATTCTCGCGCGGAATTCCTGCGGGACGAGGACGGCCGCATCGTGTGGCTGCGCACAAGCCGGTTGCTCAAACGACTTTGAGGATTAAACTAGGAGCTAAGGGGAGGCTGGCGCCTTCCAACCGGCCTGAAATTCCTCGATGTAGCGTCGCACCTCCTCGGGAATGGGGAAGGCGCTACGAGTGATGTAGTCATACATCACCTGGATCGTTCGACCATAGGCTACCAGACGACCGTCTTCGCCTTGAACCCGATAGAGCATGTCAAAACTCTTCGTACCGAAGCGCGATATGCCTGTCCCGATAGAAAGGTTTTCCGTCAGGAGCGCGGGAGATTTATACGTGCAACTGGCTTCGACGAGAATGAGGGGTAGATCAAGCAGCTCGGTGTTGAGTAAGCCGATATGCTCCATTGTTTCGCCCATATACTTGATTCGCACCATCTCGAAATAGGCGAAAAAGATCGCATTATTGACATGTCCCATGGCGTCAATGTCGCGAAAAGCAACTTCTAACGTGATTTCATAAGGGTAACCGGTCTTGGTCATAATTGCTTCCCATAGGCTCTTTCGGAAAAGTACCTGAATTAAACTAGGCCGGCGACGACAGCCGCTCCGTCCGTCGCCGTGCAAATGTAAACTTGCGGTTGCCGCCCGGTTGCGCGTTGATACGCGGCTGAAATGGACTCGGCAAAGACTTCGGCCACGGCCTGACGTACCAGAGCCACAGCGGCACCGCCAAACCCGCCACCCGTCATTCGCGCGCCAAAACAGGCCGGATGGGCCTGGGCCAAGGCGACCATCGTGTCCATTTCTACCCGCGAAATCTCGAAGTCATCGCGCATGCTGGCGTGACTGGCATTCATGAGCTTTCCCACGCGGGTGGCGTCGCCGTTTTGCATGGCGTCGGCCGCGTCCAGAGTGCGCTGGTTCTCGGTGATGACATGACGCGCCCGGCGGCGAGTAACGGCGTCCAGTTCAGCGGCCCGCGATTCAAAAGAATTCCAGCCAACATCACGCAGGGCGGGCACACCAAAAAAGGCGGCGGCGGCCTCGCATTGAAGGCGGCGTTCGTTGTAGGCCGAATCGACCAGCCCGCGTCGGGTTGCCGTGTCGAGGATGACGACGGCCGTCTCTGAGGGCAGCGGTACAGGTCGCGTCTCCAACGACCGGCAGTCGATCAACAAGGCATGATCCCGTTTCCCGGCAGCCGAGATCATCTGGTCCATAATCCCGCAGTTCATTCCGACCCACTCATTCTCGGCTTGTTGGGCGGCCTTAGCCATAGTCACTGCATCCCAGGCCAGATGACTGACGGCTGCAAACGCCCGTGCTGTCGCCATTTCCAACGCCGCGGAGGAAGACAACCCCGCACCGATGGGTACGTCGCCGGCCAGCACGCCTTCCCAACCACGAAGGCGGTGGCCGTGTCGTTCCAGGATGTGGGCAACGCCTTTGATGTACTCCCGCCAACCGGCGTCAGTATGGCGCAAGTCTTCCAGATCGATATCAGTCGAGTCGGCAAAATTGATCGAATGGAGAATCACGAGCCTGTCAGCCCGAGGCCGCAAGGCGATCCAGACCGCCCGGTTAATGGCCATCGGTAGGACAAAGCCGTCGTTATAATCCGTATGCTCGCCAATCAGATTGACTCGGCCCGGCGCTCGCACGACGAGACTGGGGTATGTTTGGAATCGTTCTTGGAACAGACGGATGACTTGTTCCTGAGTGTCGTCGCCGGCCATCGTTCTCGAGCCACTCACACTAATTTATCGGCAAAGGCGGGTATTGAAGCCACGCCGCCGGTATGCCAGAATAAGACACGCTGTTGTCGGGTAAAGGCGCCCCACCGGATCAGGTCGATCAACCCACCCATGGCCCGACCGGTATAAACCGGATCGAGCAAGATACCTTCCATTTGAGCCGTCAACTGAATTGCCTCGCGCTCGGTGTCGCCCATCTGGGCATACCCTTCCCCCAGATAGTCATCATTGACGTTCACCAGATCGGCCACTGAGAGCGTGCCCAACCCCAAATGGGTGGCCGTGGCCGTCGCCAAGGCGGCCACCTGGGTCTGCAGAGATTCTGCCGGATGGTCGACACTTATCCCCAACACGGTGCCGCGGAATCCATAAACACGCGCGCCAAGCACGAGACCGGCCTGTGTTCCTCCGCTGCTCGATGCGAACACAATGAAATCGATATTCAACTGCTCTGCTGAGAGTTGCGACAATAGTTCCTGCATGGCCAAGACGTAGCTGGTCGCGCCGATGACGTTAGACCCTCCCAAAGGTATGGAATAAGGTCGTCGCCCTATCGCTTTCAGATCGGCCCCGACCTTAGCGATCATTGCGTTACAATCCCCGTCGTCGGTCCAATACATGTGCGCACCGAGCAGGTGATTTAGTAATAAATTTCCAGTTGTGTTGGGGGGCTTATGGCCTCGCAGGACCAGGCTACATCCCAGACCATAGCGAGCCGCGGCGGCGGCCGTCTGCCGGCAATGATTGCTTTGCGGTGCGCCGGTGGTAACCAGATGGTCGGCTCCCAGAGCCAGCGCATCAGCCACCAGAAATTCCAGCTTGCGGGTTTTGTTGCCACCTAACGCCAGACCGGTCTGGTCATCTCGTTTGACCCAGATATCCGGGCCGCCGAGATGTTTGCTCAACCGTTCCAGGCGATCAATTGGCGTTGGCAAGTAAGCGAGAGGGACACGTTTGGGAAACTTTGGTTCCATCAATATGATCCGGTAACACTACGGATATCCGCATGCCGCGATTGGCGCGTATTGTAACGCATTTGTTGGTTGTGTCGATTTGCCAATCCCTGAAAATTACCCCAGCCTCGCGCTTACCGGTAAAATCAGGCGGATGGACATTTTCCGACAAATCGGCGATGCGCGTATAACCCTATTTAATATCGGCGACTTTCAGGCCGATTTAGTCGACTGGCTACGCCTCTCGGCTAAGGACTGGCCCCCGGACTACCATCATTTCTTCGTCAAGCCGATTGCCGTCCCGACCCAGTGCGCCCTGATCCAGGTGGAGGAAGCGTCTATTTTGGTCGACGCGCCTCTTTATGACCTCCCGCCCGGCTCCAGTATGTCGCTGCCGAATTACCAACCCCCGGATGACCTTTTAACTCAATTGGCAGCCACAGGGGTATCGATCGAGACAATCACCCATGTCATCATCACCCACCTCCATTTTGATCACTATGGCGGCTTGGCGATTCGCACAGACAAGCGTAACGTGCCGGCTTTTCCGAACGCCCGCCATTACATCAGCCGGGCGGACTGGGAGCAACCGTCGTTCCAGCGAGCCTTGCGCCGCAAAAACTCCCCGGACAGCCTGACTCTCGGCGTCATCGAAGCCGCCGGGCTTATTGAACTGGTAGAAGGCCAAAAGGAAATCGCGCCAGGCATGTCGATTCTTCCCGCGCCGGGCGAGACTCCCGGCCACCAGCTTGCCCGCGTTGAGTCCGAAGGACAGGTCCTGTATTGTCTGGGGGATCTATATCATCACATTGTCGAAGTTGAGCACCCCTACTGGATGGCACACTGGTGTGACAATGAGTCACTTATCAGTGCCCGATCGACCTTAGTTGCCGCGGCATTGGTCGATGATGCCTTGCTAATGGCGACCCACATCCCCGGTCTCGGCCGTCTGGCTGCCACCGAAAATGGAATAAGTTGGGAATCAATCTACTTGGCAGAAGAAACGACTTTTAATTCAACCACAAACCCCTGATATTGAACTCGATGCCATCTCCATTTGACACTCTTCCCGCAGATGATGTTCTGACCAAAAGTTTCTTTCACAAAGTGCTCGTATTTTTCAATCATCCGGCCGGCTGGCCCGACTGGATGGTTACCGGATTGACGCTTGTTCTGGCCGGGATTAGTGGGCTATGGTGGTGGTTTTTTTATCGCGATCCGGGTATTGCGATCGGCGTTGCCGCGGTCCAGGCGCTATTTTTCCTGACCGACAGGCTGATCCTTCGCCAACTGCCTGTACGAAATATCTCTTTCGGGCCCTGGAAAGGCCAGATATTAGCCCTGATGGTGCCCCGCTTGGGCGCTACCTTAATCCTGGGAATTGGCGGGCTATGGTTGGATCAACCAGTTGCTGTTTGGTTGATGCTGGCAGTTCAAGCGGTTGGCACGATCGCTCTTATTCGCGGCACTTTGATCGAACCTCGACACCTGACTTTTACAAATCTAGCGACCACGACTGATCGGATGGCAATGAACCTCGATCCCATCCGCATTTTGCATATCACCGACCTCCACATCGAACGACTGAGCCTGCGCGAGCATCGTCTGATGGAGTTGGTCCTGGAATCAAAGCCTGATTTAATCATCATCACTGGCGATTATGTAAATTTGTCCTTTAACCAGGACCCGATCACCTATGAGCAAGTACGTGCCTTCCTGTCCGGTCTATCGGCACCCTATGGCGTTTTTGCTGTATTAGGGAGTCCTCCGGTAGATCTCCATGATTCGATCCCGGATCTATTCCAAGATTTGCCGGTCAGTCTGTTGCGGAACGAGATCGTGGAAGTCGATCTGGCTGCCGGTCGATGTTTGACTCTGGTGGGGATGGATTGCCATCACGACATTGAACGTGACGCGACCACGTTTGAGCGCTTGATCTCCACGATCACCGATGCCAACCCCATTCTATTGCTCTACCATTCCCCAGAATTGATGCCCCAAGCAGTTAGCCATGGCATCGATCTCTACGCCTGTGGGCATACCCACGGTGGGCAGGTGCGATTACCGCTCATCGGTCCTATCGTAACCAGTTCGCGGCTGGGCCGCCGCTACGTCATGGGCCACTATCATGAAGGCCGGACCCATCTATATGTCAGCCGGGGGATCGGATTTGAAGGGCTTGGCGCACCGCGAGTTCGTCTACTTTGCCCGCCGGAGGTAACACTGATTACCATGCGACCGGAGCCAACGAGCAAAGCCGGCTAAGAGAGAGAAGACCAGACTTCCAATTTGCCCCGCACGCGACGGATGACTTCATTGGTGAACTGATCGGTTTGCGCCGTTCCGGATAGATCAGCCGTGCGCACGCCATCGTAAACCGCCTCAAGGGTGGCTTCATAAATAGCCCGGCTGGCCGTTTTGAGTTCCTGTTCTTTCATCATGCCCAACAATCCGGCCGCGGCGAGGATCATCGCCATCGGGTTGGCGACATTCTTCCCCTGCAGGCTGGGGGCGGTACCGTGTGGCGCTTCGGCCATCACGCAGTCGATGACACCCTCATCATTGAGCGAGATGACCATGGACTCCGATCCGGCAATCGAGCCGAACATTTGCAAAACAAGATCGGATAGCAGATCGCCGTCTCGATTGAGCGACGGGATGACCATTGCCTCGCCCGTTGTCGCCAGCAACAGGGCAAATGTGGCGTCTATTAGTTGGGGGTCATAGCGGACGTCCGGGTAGCGTTGGGCTGCGGCGTCCATCTCTTCTTTGAACATGCCTTCGTACACCGGGCTGACTGTGAACTTTGGACCGCCAAACACCTTGGCGCCATTCTTGCGGGCATGTTGGAAGGCAAACTCCGCCACATGGCGACAGACCCGGCGGGAGATCTTCTCGGTACGATAGGCGTACTCGTCCAGGCTACCCGCTTCGCCCTCGCGCCACTCGCGCGCACCGTAAGCATCGTCCCGCGCCATGCGCACGATGCTGATCGGGGCATAAATGCCGCCGACGGGGCGCACGCCTGGAATGCGACGGCCGGTGCGCAAGATTATTTCAGCGTCCATTTCCTCGCGCAAGATGGCGTTGGGGCTGCCCACATCGCCGCGTACCTCCGGGGTGATCGTGGCCGCTTTCAGGCCCACTCGATATTCGCGGATAGCCTTGCCCGCGGCATAGACTACCTGGTTCTCGGTCGACCGGCGATTCTCAAGGCTCAGGTCAAACTTGAGAAATTCTAAAGGATAGCGGATGACATCCGGCTGGATTACTCGTAACGCTTCTTCGAGCAACTCCAGGCCCGTCTGATCGCCTTCTAGCACCACAATCGTTCGACTCATGTCCTGTTACATCCTTCTACCTGGCAATCAGTTTTTTGCCACCCATAATGCCACGTATCACTATTTCAACTCAGTTCCCGGGCAGTGGTGGGTTATCGGTTTCACCCCGTCTCGCGCGCAAGGAATCCAGATAGCGAGGGATCATGTGGCTGTAGATATGATACAAGATCGGCCGGGCTACAAAATCCCAGGCGCCGATGAACCGCACCAGTTCGCCGTTGAACCCGGCTTTGAATCGCCAGACGCCCCACATCCGGTCTGTTTCATTTAACTCGTCCGGCGCGCCCCACAGGTCGTAGACGGTACACCCCTGTTCTTTTGCCCAGCGAATCGCTTCCCATTGCAACAGATAATTCGGCATGCGCTCGCGCGCTTCGTTGCGTGAAGCGCCATACATGTAGATCGCCCGCTCGCCAAAACGAACCAATATGATGGCGGCAACGGGCCGGTCATCAACTTCCGCCAGCAAGGGGTGGGCCATGCCGGCTTCATGCAGCGTTTTCCAGCCATCCAGATAATAGGCTGCCGGGCGCACGGCAAAGCCGTCGCGCGCGGCCGTCTCGGCATACATCTCGGCGATCACGGGAAAATCATTCGCGCTTCCCGACCGGACCACCACCCCTTTGCGTTCGGCCAGGCGAATATTGTAGCGCGTTTTTTGTTTCATCCCCGCCAGGAGTTGGTCTTCAGTGGCGTCCAATGGGATCTCGACTGTATTGCGAAACTGAATCTGCTCATCCGACAGCCGCCAGCTGCGCTCCCGTAAATCACGCATGACGGCTGTTCCCAGAGGTGACACGCGCTCGCCATCCAATCCCCAATTCCGGACAACTTCCGGGTCGATCTTAATGAAGATAGCCCTTTCCCGCCTGGCTAAGGCCTCAAGTTGGGCCAGCACCTGCCGGCGAAGTGACTTATCGTGATAGTCCAGGGCCGGCCCCTTCGGTACATAGAGGACAGAATAAGGCAATCGGGGCAATTTACGCTGCAACACCTGGGCCGCCGCCTGGGCTTCCCAACTGTTGCCCCCGACAGCCATCAATAATCGTCGCGGTCGCCACCCCCATCGGGATTTGAATTCGCCCCAGGCCCAGCTTTGCAGCGGGTGGGCTTGGGGCAGTCGGGCCAATGCCTGGTGCCAGGTGGCCGGTGAATCTTCGATCTTGAATACCGAGGCGCGATTATCACTTTCTCCTGAATATGTCATGATTGCTATTCGTACTTAAAAAGAAACCGCGGCATCCGGCCGCAGCCTCTTAATCTTACTGCGTTACCCCTGTCAACGCACACCGGCTTTACTGATTGTTGCGAATCGCTTGTGACTGCAAATTCGATCGCTACGATTCCTGCAATTGGTAATGCCGCCAAACTTACTATCGCCATCGTCGCTCTGCAACAGGGTTTGATCTAACTGGTCCTGGCCTCGCCTTGTTAACGGGTGTAATTAAGTACGGGGTCCAAACGGGAAAAGCAACTGGCTGGAAGGCGCGATCCGGGTGATGGCGTTCTTTTTTCTTTAGTGCTTGAACACTATTACCGGCTCTGAAACGTGCGTGTTATCGTCTTAACGGGTGCGCCGCCGAATATACAACTTGTGTAACCACGGATTATACGCCCTGTCAGCCGCGCCAACTGTGCGCCGGACCTCACCGCCAAACCCGCGCTTGAAACGGTAAACGGGCCACAACCCATCCGGCCGATCGGCGAATCCGGCTTCGAGTTCTGCCTTAGCCGCGTCGGGAATTCCCCACATGTCATAGGTCGTACAGCCCTGTCGCTTAGCCCAGCGCATCGCTGCCCACTGGACGGCATAGGTTGGCATGCGCTGCCGCTCCTCATCGCTGGATGCTCCGTAGAAATAGGCGGCGTTTTTCCCCCAGGTAAAGACCATGACACCGGCCAGCGGCTTGCCTTCATACTCAGCCAGGAAAAGGGCGGCCTGTTGCGGTGCAAATAACTCGTAAGCCGCACGATAATATTCCGGTTGGTGGATGCCAAAGCTGTCGCGCCGGCCGGTAACTTGCATCAGCCGATTGAAGGTCGTCAAGTCGTCGGCCGTTCCTTCGCGTACCGACACGCCTTTCTTCTCCGACAACCGGATGTTGTAGCGGGTCTTTTGCTTCATCGCGGCCAGTATTTCATCTTCCGACGGCCGTAAATCGATCAGGATGGTCCGCGGTGGCTGAATGGTATCCGGTGATGGTACACAACCATGCCGGTCGAACACTCGCTGCCACGTTTCGGCGGGCAGATCATCTTGCCAGATGTGAGGTTCGAGTTTCAGCAAGCCTGCTCCTCGTGAATAAGCCGCCTGGTCGATATGGTTGAACAAAACTTCCACCTGCTCGTCATCTGTCCAATCCACCAACGGGCCGTGGGGAATATAGCCCATCTTGACAATTCCCAGGTAATAGGACCGGAAGAGTACCTGCGCGCCGCCTACGAGCCGGCCATCCCGCCGCATCCAGACGCGCTGGGATGACCAGCCGAAGCGATTTTTCAACCGCGCCCAATTGGTTGTTTGCAACAGGCTACCCTGCGGGTGGGTGATGACAAAGTCATCCCATTCTGCGTCGGTGTCTGTGTAGGGCTGCTCGCCCATCTCGAACATTCTCGCTACCATCGGAAGGGGATTATACTCGGCTTCGCCATCTGCGGTCGATGTGTTAAAATCTCGATTAGAAAGTGTCCAATTTTTACTATGAGCCAGGCTAGAGTTCTCTACGAATTGCAACAGATCGACACCGCCATCCGGACAGGGAAGCAGCGGTTGGGCGAGGTGTTACGCCTGCAAAAGGAACCGGCCGAGCTAGTGGACGCTCGCAGTCGCACTCAGGCTATTGATGAGGAACTCCAGCAACTGCGTAGCAAGCATAAGGGTCTCACGCTGGAAATCGATTCCGTGACCGATAAAGTCAAACGGTCGGAGCAGCAACTCTACTCCGGCAAGGTCAAGAATCCCAAAGAATTAAATGATTTGCAGCACGAGGTCGAAGCATTAGGTCGGCGTCGTTCGACTTTGGAAGACGATGCGCTAGAGATCCTGATGATGATCGATGAAACCCAGGCGAATAAGTTTGTGGCCGATGAAGAAGTGTCTCGATTGACCGAGGAGTGGGACAACTCTTCCGCCTCGCTCAAGCAGCAGCAGAACAAGCTGGCTTTGCGGCTGAATGGGCTGATAGAGAAACGCAAGCGCCAGGTTCAGTTAGCTCAACCTGACTCATTACGCACATATGAACAGCTACTCAAACAAAAAAACGGCCTGGCTGTGGCAGGCTTGCTAAACGGTCAGTGCCAGGGATGTCGTGTGACGGTGTCCGGGAGCACGATTCGGGCGGTTGACGAAGGCCGGCTCGTTTATTGTGACAGTTGCGACCGCATCCTCTGCCCAATCTAATTCTCCCATCAACAAGGTTTAAACGAATGAGACTATTGGTTACCGGTGGCGCCGGATACATCGGCAGCCACACAGTGCTCGAGTTGTTAACCGCCGGTCACGATGTGGTCGTCGTCGATAATCTCGTCAACAGTCATCTGGAAGCGCTGCGGCGAGTGGAAGAACTGGCAGGCAAATCGGTGGATTTCCATCAGATCGATTTACTGGATAGAGACGGCCTGGAAGGTATTTTTACTGCTAATCCGATCCAGGCTGTGATTCATTTTGCCGCCCTTAAATCGGTCGGCGAATCGGTCGCCCAACCCTTGCGCTATTATCACAACAATGTCACCGGAACAATTCATTTATTAGAAGTGATGCAATCTGCCGGCGTTCATGATTTTGTCTTCAGTTCCTCGGCCACGGTCTATGGCGAACCGGACACCGCCCCCATCACCGAAGATTTTCCTTTGGCGGCGCTAAATCCTTACGGACGCACCAAGGTGATCATGGAAGATCTGTTGCGCGATCTCTTCCGGTCCGACCCACGCTGGAATATCGTCATCCTGCGTTATTTCAATCCTATCGGCGCGCATGAGAGCGGGCGAATCGGCGAAGATCCCGGAGGCATTCCCAATAATTTGCTCCCTTATATCGCCCAGGTGGCCGTCGGCCGGATGCCCCATTTGCGTGTCTTCGGCAATAACTATCCAACCCCAGACGGCACAGGCGTCCGTGATTATATCCATGTCGTCGATCTGGCTGTGGGCCACCTGCGAGCCCTGGAGAAGCTGGCCGCAAAGCCCGGTCTGCTCACCTACAATCTGGGCACGGGGCGAGGACTCAGCGTCCTGGAAGTAGTGGCGGCCTTTGAGAAAGCCTGTGACCGGCCGATATCGCTGAAATTCGAGGTAACGCGCCCCGGAGACGCAGCCGTTTGTTTTGCCGACCCGACGCGGGCGGAGGTAGAACTCGGCTGGCAGGCGAAGCGTGGGATTGACGAAATGGTCGTCGATACCTGGCGCTGGCAATCTCAAAACCCTGACGGGTACCAGGCGAGCTGACTCACCGGGAATAATTCATCGGCCGACCTTCTCGCGGTAAGCGGCGACGATTTCCCCCATGATGGCCAAGGCGATTTCCTCTGGATTGTCGGCGCCGATATCCAGGCCTACCGGGGCGTGGATGCGGGCCAGATCCTTCTCTTTATAGCCCATATTGACCAGACGCTCGCATCGACGAGCATGTGTCCGGCGGCTGCCGAGCGCGCCGATGTAAAACGCCGGACTGTTGAGAGCGGCCTGTAATGCCGGATCGTCGATCTTGGGGTCGTGACTCAATGTGACGATAGCGGATTCGGTGCTTAAGGGGTGACCGGCCAGCGCCTTCCCCGGCCAGGACTGGATTAATTGGTCAACATCCGGGAAGCGGACTTGATTGCCGAAAGCACGTCGCGGGTCGATCACGACAACGCGGTAACCCAATAATTTACCCAGTTGGGCCAGGATGACGGCGATATGAGCGCCACCGATAATGACGAGTTGAGGCCAAGGACGTACCCCGTCAAGAAACAAATCGGTCTTTTCCTGCCCCATATAAACACCTGTTGGCGCGCCTTCAATGACCAAGGCCATAGCAGTTTCATCGAGTAATGGCCCGAGCGATCCGGCAACGATGTGTCCATCTTCGATCGCGACTTTCCGTCCTAGCCCTTTTTCCGATCCACCAACTACCGTCACGATCGTTCCCTGTTTAGAATTGATGACCCATTCTCGGGCGACGGAATAAATCGGGATATCCAACCGTTCGACAAACACCTCTATCGTTCCCCCGCAAGCCAATCCGACCTCCCAGGCCGTCTCGTCGGCGACCCCAAATCGAAGGAGTTGTGGCTGTCCATTCGCCAGTACTTCGTCCCCGGCCGCGATGACCGCCCCTTCGATACAGCCGCCGCTGACCGACCCGCTTATGGCAGCCCCTGTGGCGGTACAAGCCATCTTGGCCCCGATCTTGCGCGGGGCAGAACCCCATGTAGACAAAACGGTGGCCAGCGCGATCTCAGTTTCGCCCGACGACAGCCAAGCATCGACATCCTTGATGATCTCTTTCATCTGTTGTCCAATTCTAAACGATGGCGAATAAGCCATCAACAAAGGACAGGTTATCCGGTAAGATTAATATGCTCCAATTAGTCTAGTAACTGCGTGAAACGACGGGCTTTGTTACGATAAATCGATTTATGATATTGGATGTCAGGGAAGTTATTATCCCAACCTATCGGAAAATTCTGGAATAAAAAGACCGGGGAATTGGGGGAAGTCAAAGGAAATATTACCATGACAGATAAGCAATTGGAAGTCGCAACCTTGGGCGGTGGCTGTTTTTGGTGTCTGGATGCCATCTATCGCGATGTACACGGGGTCGATCAGGTCATATCCGGCTATTCCGGCGGCCACGTGGTTAACCCAACCTATGAACAGGTCTGTGGCAAGAAAACAGGCCATGCCGAGGTCGTCCAGGTGCGGTTTGACCCGGATATCATCAGCTATGAAGACATTCTGTATATATTCTGGCGCATCCATGACCCTACGACGCCGAATCGCCAGGGCAACGATGTCGGTCCCCAGTACCGCTCAGCCATCTATACTCACACTCCTGAGCAGCAGGCCGCGGCCGAGCAATCACGCGCCCAGGCCGAGGCCGAGAAAGTGTGGCCAAACCCAATCGTTACTGAGATCGAGCCTTTTGAAACATTTTATCCGGGTGAGGAATATCATCAGGATTATTTCAACCGCAATCCAAATCAAGGCTATTGTGTCTATGTCATCGATCCAAAGATGCGCAAATTCCGCAAGTCTTTCGCTGACCGGCTGAAGCAGCCGGCATAAATGCCGACGTAAAGCCAAAGGGAGATTGACGCGGTCGGGTATTCAAATAAAATGTGTGTGTCTTGTAAAAGCTGATCATTCGACCAGCGTAAATGAGTAAGGAGCACACATCATGAATACCCGGTTGACAGGATTTCAGAGAGTCGCGTCCTTTTCGGTTCTGGCTCTCGTTATCATCATGGTGGCGGTGGTCAGCGTGCGAATGGGTGTGGGCGCCGCCCGATCGGATTTCCCACCACCTGATCTTCCCCAGTTTGAAGGAATACCGGTCAGCGTACAATTCGCCATCGATACCTTTGAAGCAGTCGTCCAGCCCCGATCCTCTTTCCAATCGGGCTGGACGATTCTCATTGAAGAGGATTGGGAAGATGGTCTTGATTCTAATCTGTGGTTGACAATTGATCGCGATGGAACGCAAAGTGGCGATTACCGCTGGGGGGTGCGAGTGTTCGACAATCCTGTTGCTGGCGGAACCCAAAGCGCCTGGTCGATCGGCAGCGGTCAAAACGGGCAGAACCTTGATCCGGCATTAAACGGATACCCGGCACTGGCTGACTCCTGGCTCATTCACGGGCCCATTGATTTGACGAACGCTGTTGCGGCTGAATTAAGTTTTAACTACAACTTTCAAGCTGATCCGGGTGATGAATTCAGCGTTCTGATCTCGACCAACGGGGCTGAATGGGAAGGCAAACAAACAGATGGAGGCGGCGCGGGTAGTTGGGAAAGTCGCAAATTCTCTCTGGACGAGTACGCCGGACAGACGGACGTCTACCTGGCCTTTCGATTTACCAGTAACGAGGACGGTAACAATGAGAAACACGCAACCTTCGTTGACGACATTGTAATCCGGAGTAATTTCGGTAACAAACAGTTCCTGCCCCATGTCCAGGTTCAGCCGTCACCGACACCGACACTACCGCCCACCCCGACACCTACACCAACCCCGACACCTCCTCCCCCGGTCAGTACCTTCCTGGATGAGTTTACGAACGACATCAGCGGCTGGGAAGCGCGGCGTATGCGCGATGGGACAAGCTACAGCTTCCAACATCGAGGCGATGTAGACGGCGTACGGGAAGGCTTTCTGGAAACAACCGTTAACAACGCTGAAGGGTTTGTCATACTGTCACCTTTGGTGCCGATTAAAAGCCCGCCCTACAATATCGAGTTTTATGCGAAGCTTAAGGACACGGAAGACCGTCACATGTACGGCGTGGTGTTCGGAGCGGACTGGAATGGCCAGATGTGCGCGACACCTTCCTCTCTCAATTGCTTCACAAGATATTATGAGTTACGCGTTCAGTACCGGGATTTGAGCGGCAATCGCTTCCAGGAACTCAAACTGAAGCGAATCGATGGCCATGGTAGCGACGGCGAGCCGTTTGGTCCGACGATGATAGACTGGACGAGAGGCGGCAGCGTTGGTCCCGATGATTGGGCCGAGATCGATGTCAATGTCGCCGACGACGGCACCATCCAACTCTACTGGAATGAAAAATTTATTGCCGAGGCGAAGGATACGGTGTTGCTGAATCAACCGTACTTCGGCCTGCTGCTGATCACCAAGGAAAATGACAGCGCGCGGGTCAAGTACGATTACATCAAGATCGATTAGTCCAAAATAGATAGAGAAAGGGCGGGAAACAGATCCTATTCCCGCCCAGTCTCTATTCCCCGCGATCGCGTAGATGGGGGAAAAGCAAGACCTCGCGCATTGTTCGGCTATTGGTGAATAACATCGTAAGCCGGTCGACGCCCATCCCAAAACCACCGTTGGGCGGCATGCCATAACGCATCGCCCGGAGGTAGTCTTCGTCAATCGGGTTGCGTTCCTCGTCGTCCTGTCCGAAGGCTTCTTGCAATTCCTCAAACCGGCGACGTTGCTCCAGCGGATCGTTCAGTTCTGTAAAGGCATTGCCCATCTCCATGCCACCAATAAAAAACTCGAAACGCTCGACATGGAGCGGGTCATCCGGCCCCCCTTTGGCCAGCGGGGAGATATCGCGCGGGAAATCGAGGATGAAGGCCGGTTGAATCAGACGAGGTTCCACGAAATCGCCCAGCAAGCCGTCAACCAGCTTGCCCCATGGCGCGTGTGGCGGTGCTTCGCCACCTATTTTTTTTATGGCCGTGGCCAGGCTAGGCGCATCGGGATAATCCATGTAGTCGATCTCGGCGAACTTCTTGATGGCTTCGCGCATGGTCATCCTCAGCCAGGGCGGGGCCAGATTGAGTGTATTGCCTTGAAAGATTACCTCTGTCGTGCCCAATATTTCCTGGGCGACATACACAACCATCCGCTCGGTGAAGTCCATAACATCGTGATAATCCCAGTACGCCGCATAAAATTCTAATTGGGTGAACTCCGGGTTGTGCTTGAAACTGACCCCTTCATTTCGAAAATCGCGACCGATCTCGTAGACCCGTTCGTAGCCGCCGACCAACAGCCGTTTAAGATAAAGCTCGAACGAGATGCGCAAGTAGAGTTCTTGCTTTAACTGATTGTGGAAAGTTGTGAAAGGCCGGGCGGCCGCGCCGCCGTACAAGGGTTGGAGGACCGGAGTCTCTACTTCCAAAAAGTCATTAGTGTCCATGAACCGCCGCAAGGCGCTGACGATACGGGCTCGTGTGCGAAAGATATCTCGGACTTCCGGGTTCGCCGCCAAATCGGCATATCGCTGCCGGTAACGTTCCTCTACATCGGCAAAGGCACTGTAGCGGACGACCTGCCCGTCCACTTCCTGCTCTTTAGCCACCGGCAACGGGCTGATGGCCTTGCTTAATAAATGCCATCGACGTACATGCAGACTAATCTCTCTTGTCTTCGTACGAAACATTTCCCCTTCGACCTGAACGAAATCACCCAGGTCGATTAATTTCTTGAAAACATCATGATTCTCTTGGCCCACATCGTCGCGCCGGATAAATAACTGGAGCCGCCCGTGCTCATCGACGATATGGGCAAAGATCGTTCGACCCATATCGCGCACGCTGACCAGTCGGCCGCAGATAATCGCCGGGAATCCTTCGTCGGCAACTTCATAAGCGGCAACCGCCTGGGCTGTCGTATGGGTTCGTTCCGCGCGCAAGGGATAAGGGTTAATTCCCAATTCCTGAAGGCGTGCAAGTTTCTCCAATCGCTGTTCTTCTAGGGGGTTTGGTTGCCAACTCATCGATAATACTCCAACAAAAAGGCCCGTGGGCGCGTCAACGGCGCTACACGGGCGTTCTTTAAAGGGATTGGTCTGCGTGAGGCAGTCTACTCCACCTGGACAACCTGAAACTCGGTAATACCACGCGGGGCATTAACCCGCACGACTTCGCCAACCTTAACGCCCAGGAGTACCCGGCCCAGCGGACTCTCGTTGGAGATTCGGCCTTCAACAGGATCGGCTTCCATGGGCCCAACAAGTTGATACCTTTCTTCTTCGTCGAAGCCAACCTCTTTGACCGTTACCCAATCGCCCAGTTTCACTCGGTCATGAGGCGCCATGTCCTCATTGATTAACTGGTAATTATTGAGGATTTCGTCTAGCTCCTGAATACGCCCTTCGAGGAAAGCCTGCGCATTTCGCGCAGCCTCTAATTCGGCGTTATCCACAAAATCATCGTCCTGCCCGTCCTCAAAAGCCCGATGCAGCCGCTCGGCCACTTCTTCGCGGCCGGTGGTCCGCAGATGTTCCAGTTCCTTACTTAATCTCTCCAAACCTTCAGCGGTCAAGAGTGTTGGTTTCTTCGTTAGCATATGTCACACCCATCCAAACTTTTATATGGAAAAACCGCTGGTCTCAGCGGCAAGGGCCCTTCCTTCAAATGAAACTACTAGTATACCACATGCGAGCGATATGCAAATTACCCGACGTTGAGGGGGGAGTGAATAAAACCGTGGTCAAATGAATTGGATGACATGAGCCGGGTAATCGGGATGAGCGCGACGATAAAGCTGCCGTCTGTTCCACGCGTAGATAA
>JAWOHK010000095.1:0-17118 GCA_046485205.1 Chloroflexota bacterium
TTTTATCTTGTCAAGAAATTAGGAATATTCAAATTAACTTTCACGGCGCGACGAGAATCTTGGCTACGTGTATGGCGGTTAGCCCGTCATTAAAGACTATCCGCTCCACTGTCGCGGAGTCGTAGAGACCCACCAGCAGCGTCAGCAGGCCCGGCGCAATTCAGACTAGTCCGGCCGCCACGAACCCGGTCGCGGGCCGCCCATGCGCCGGCCCAAGGTGAAGAGAACGGCCAGGAGTAGCGTCCGGCCAAGGCTGACGGGTAGCGCAAAGCTAATTCGCTGATCCAGGCCATGCCGATCCAGATATTCAACAGCAGGTAGGGTAACGGCGAACGGGGATCGTACTGGTCGATGGTCTCCGGGATGACCTCACTAATTGGTAACCGGGCAAAGCCAAAACTGAACGCCTCCTCACCGCGCAATTCCTGATAGCCCAGGCGGTAGGCCCGCAGACCGAAGCCGGTCAGGAGGATTATAACCAGCAGCCGGCGCCATGAGATGTTTATGCCTGCGATGACTGAGGCCTGGCGCTTTCATTCCTCAGCCGGAATCGTGGGGGCCACAGTCGGCACATGGACCGGCCGGGTTGCGGGAATCGCCGGCCGCCAGCGCCAAGCCGCCACCAAAACTAAGGCCAGGGTAGTAAGGGACAGGGCGATGCCGGCCGGGACATCCCAGGGCTGGTAACGCAATGATATAGCGTGCCGGCCGGCAGGTACAGAAAGGGCCATCAGGCCGCCGTTCGCCTCCACCAGCGGCAAGGCTTCGCCATCGTTTACTCTCGCCTGCCAGCCCGGCCGGTACCATTCGCTGATGACCAGAATGGCCGGATCGGCCGTCTCGACGACCACATCCAATCCGCCTCCCGGCAACCTCGCTACTTCTACCATGCCGGGTGATTCAGATGGCCGCAAGCCGGAGACGGCTGCGGCGCTTCCGGCAGCCAGTACGACTTGTCGGGCCGGGTCAAACGCCGGGTCTTGAATGAGGGCCAGGGATTCCGGCTGGTTTTGGGCCATCACCACCTCGTAGACCAGCCACGCACGGGGATAGGCATCGTCGAAACGATAGATCGTGGCCGCCAGTTCTTCGCCAGGGATGAGGCTCTCGGTTGCCGGCATGACCGGTGTCAAACCTGCCTCCAGTTGCTCCGTTGCCAGGATATGGGTCACATTCAACAGTTGCCAGCGCAGCCGGCGGGGCAGCGCCTCGTACTGCTCGACGACGGCCGGTTTCAGGGGGCTGATCCCGTGAATATCCTCCAGACTATGTACCTCCCCCACATTGGCGTGAAACAGATTTTGCGTGTCGATTCTGCCCGGCTGTTCAGCCTGCAAGGCCACCAGCCAGGCCGGTGCGGGCCAGAATACGGCCGGTGACTCGTCCGTCAGCGCCATAGGCGGATGAGTTGAGAGAAACAGGTCGGCCACCAACAGCACCAGAAGAGTAGACATCGCGAAATAGGGCCGGTGTTTCAGCGCCAACAGCGTCAAAGCGATGAAATTCATCAAGACCATCTGGCGCAACCAGACCAGCCACCAGTCTTCGGTAGCCACCGACCGGGCAACCACGAGCGTGACGCCGGCCAGCACCAGCAGACCGGTCACCAGCCCCAAGGCTGGGCGGGTCGGGCGCTCGCTGGCGTCCACCGGCCTTTCGCTGATGCCGATTTGCAGCCAGATGGCCAACCCTTGGGCCGCCAGAAGGGCCAGGCTCAGGCTGAATACCCCGGCCAGCCGCTCCTGTTGCCGGAAGAGCGAGAAGCCGGGGGCGACCCGATAGGCCGGTTCGAATAGCACGCCGCTGCCACCTAATGATAACAAGGCGGCGGCTAAGGCTATGATGCTCCAAAACACGGTTTCGCTTATGTGCGGGGTTGCCGTGGCCCAGCGCCGGCCGAACCAGGCCAAGAAAACCAGCACAAGCGTCGCCAGCCCGACATACTGTGGTGACCAGGCTGTCAGCGCGCTCGGAACAACCAGCTGAATGAAGTCGAGCAAGGGAAAGCCGGAGGAGACGAATGCGTAGGTCACGTCGGTGCGGGTCGTCTCGGCAGCGTAGCGAGCGGCCGGTAACAACGCGGCGGCCGCTATGCTGGCGGCGACGGCGGCCAGTAACAGTCCCATACCGGCCACAGTTTTCCACGGCCACTGCGCCCGCCAGGCTAGGAATAAATAATAGGCGACCGCCACATAAGCGACGTGAAGCAGCGTTTGGGGATGGCCGGCTAAGGCTACCAGTCCCAAAACCACCGCGGCGGCAAGCAAGTATCGCGGCTGGGGGTCAGCCATGACAGCCCGGCGCAGCAATAGCAACACCAGCGGCAACCAGGTGATGGATTCCAGAATGGCTAATTGCTGGATCGGATAGGAGACGAGATAACCGCCCAGGCCGAAGGCGATGGCCGCCACCATCGCCGGGCCGTGCCGCCGGGTCATATCAAAGGCCAATAGATAGGTGAACAGGCCGGCCAACCAGACGTGAACCAGCGCTTCCAGGGTCAGCGCGTAGTAAGTGAACTGCCCCGGCAGTGTGAACAAGAAGGTGATCCAACGTGGCGGGTAGAAAACGGCCGCCTGGGGGTCGGCGGCGAAGGGGAATCCGGCATAACTGCCAGGTGACCAGACGGGCAAGCGACCCGCGCCTATTTCCGCAGCCTGATACAAGCCGAAGGCGTGAAATTGGCCGGGGAAGTCACTGTTGGGGATGCGATCGACACCAATCAGCAGGCTGAAGAAAAAGACGCCCCAGGCGACAGTCCACAACACCAGGGGCACCAGATGGCCGTGCAATAACCGGCTGGTTTTAATTTCCGCGATCACCAACTACCTCACGACCTCGACCCAACCGGCCAGATAGACGTCATTTGCCTGCCGGATGCCGCCGACTTTCAGGGGCAACCGTTCGCCGGTGGCCGGGTTGTACATACCGATCCAGACCGGATAGCGCCCCGGCATCAGGTCGTCGGGGACGATCAACGTATAGCTGTCGTCAATGGTTTCGCCATTGCTCCAGACGCGAGTCGGGTAATCACCGCGCAAAGGCGGGCTATCGCCGGTCGCCAGAGGTGTTAGATCCGGCTGGCCAAGATGAACCAGCGTTGTGTAGTCTTGATCCGGTCTGCCCAGGGGCACATACCAGCGAACGCTGAGCCGCACCCTGCGACCGGGCTGCACCTGTTCCGGGACGATACGAACATTGGCCAGGGCGATATTGTCTCCCAACTCGGCCTGCAACACATCCGGCGTGCTGCGGAATCGATCGGGCACGATCTTGACCGTGGCGACTTCGATTCCCGGCTCGCCGGGTTCGACCCGGGCGAACACCCGGCCCAGCACCGGCGCGACGGCATCCGGCGCGATGCGAACGGCGAACCGGTCGGCAATGACAGCTCCCGGGGGCCAGAGTGTCGCCGGATAGAGCCCGCGCCCGTGGTAACTGTGCAGGTTGGCGATGCGGTTGGCATCACGGCCGAACATTTCCATGACAAATTCCGGCGGTTCCGGAGGATGGTGGCCGGTTTGCCAGTAAAGCGTCATCCAGACGATATCCCCGGGCTGGGCCGTTTCCGTTTCGACCTCAGCCGCCAGGAGCGAAATCCCCGGCCCGCGATCGATCAATTCCCGCAGCACCGGCCGGGCGGTGTCGGGGATACGATTAACAACTTCCGGCGCCTCATAGGCGGGACTAATGACGTATATGAGACTGTAAACCGATGTAGCCAGCACCGCCAGACCCACCAGCGGCGACAGGCGGCGATTGAATGCGCCCAGGCTTTTCGGCGTGCAGCGTCCCCAACCGGCCAGTCCCCAGGCCACGCCCAGCGACAGGGGCAAGATGGCCGGGAAAAGCAACCGCCCCTGGGCGGCCTCGGTTCGCAACATGAACGTCGCCAACCCGGCGTAGACCAGCCCCACCCAGCCGGCCAGCATCAGCGCCAGGAACCATTCCGACCGGATGAAACTGCCTCCTGCTGAGCGAGATGCGCCGCGCAGGGCGATGATCGCGCAGCTGAGAACGCCGATGAATGCCAGGATCAGGATCGCGCCCCAGACCAGATAAACCCAATCAGGCGGCTTCAAATTTAACCGGCCGAACACGCCAATCAACGATAGCAGCAGCCCATCCGACTCAGCCAGCACCTGCCACAGCGTGTAGCCGCGGTCGCCGCCGGCGATCTCAATGAACTGGTTGGTGGCCGTCCAGTCCCCGTAGAGCCTTTGATTGCGCAGCCACAGCCAGCCGGCCACCAACACGGCCACCACGACCGGTGGGCCGGCCAGAGCCAACACCGGCCGGAATTTACGATCCAAACCGTCACGCACGGCCACGATGATCAGAAACCCGACGCTGTAGATGAGTAACAGCACGCCGGCGTTCTTGCTCAGGGCCGCCAGTCCGATGGTGAGTCCCAGCAGGATCAAGCGCCACCTGTGTCGCCGCTCGAGGACGGTTTGCGGGGACAGGTTGCGCCAGAACCAGATCAACTGGTAAAGACCCAGACTGCACAGGAAGGTGATGAGGGAGTCGTTGGTGATCGAGGCATGGATGAAATTAAATTGGGGCAGGAAGGCGACCAGGGCGGTGGCCATTAAGGGCCGGGTGCTGCTCCCCGGCCAGAGCAATCGGCCGCTGCCAAAGATAGCCAGCAGCGTGCCCAGGCCCAAGAAGGTCGATAGGATACGCAGCAGGTGGGCCGCCAGCGCGTAGCCCTGCCAGGGCCAGGCTTCCTCAGGCGTATGGATCATCCGGTTGACGTTGTTTAGCGCGTCGGCGTTGCCGATCCAGGCGAACGGATTGAGCCAGACGGCATCGCGGCCGCCGGCTGTATCAATAGGGGCGATGAGCGCTGCGCCGAGCAGGTAATAGAGTGGCGGTTGGGCGGCTTCCTGGCCCAGAAATTCATCGGGCGGCGTTTCCACGACCGGCAGCCGGCCCGCACCCGCGATGTAGTCGGCGGTGAAATAGTGCCAATGCTCATCCGGGGCTTCAAAGAGCGGGTTAACGACTCCATAGGCCAGGGTGATGATCAGATAGCCGGCCAGGATCAGGGCAAGATACAGGCGTTGGCGGTTCACGGCGCCACCTCCGGCAGATCCAGAGTCAGCAAACGCAGCCGGCCGTCAGATTGAACATCGCCCTGGAGCATCACCGGTAATCGCTCGCCGCTATCTGAGTCGTAGAGTCCGATATAGACCTGATACCGTCCGGGTTGCAAATCAGCCGGAAACGGCAGTAAATGGGAATCGATGATGACTTCGCCCGGACGCCAGCCGGAAGTCATCCGCAGGCTGTTTGCGGGAATCCCGTCGACCTGGCCCACCGTTTCCCCGGTCTGGGCGTCTACCAGATGAATAAATACCAGCAAGTCGCCGGCGGGTGTGGCTGTTGAGCGCCAGTACAGGGTGATCGGCAGAAACCCTTCGCCGATTTCGCCCCGGTCAAAGCCATCCAGCCGGATGGCCGGCCCGAATTCGGCCTCGACAATGGTTTGCGCGGCCGATAACTCGGTGACCAGCGGCCACGGTTCGACGGTGAGCCGGCCGGCCATGACCGGTTGGCCGACTGCTTCCCCGTTCTGGAGAAGCGTCCAGCGCAGACGATAGCGACCGGGAGGCGTTTCCGGCCGGAAGTAGAGGCCGGCTACTTCGCGGAGCGTTGTATTCGGGGCCATACCTGCCAGCCATGGCGCGCCGGGTCGATCCTCCTGGAAACGCAGAACCGCGCCGTCAGGCCCGATGACCTCCAGCCGATAGCGGCTGTCCGTCAGGTCCACCCCTTCCGGGCCGGTGTGCCAGGTGATCGTCAGCGGCAGATTATTGCCCGGCAGGACAGTGTCATCCCACAACTCGATCGTTTGCAACGCCAGCCCGTTGTCCCACCGGGCGGCCGGGCGAGCGGAATGCGGCGCATCCGTCGCGGCGATCGTCATCTCGCTCAACACTCCGGCCGCCCCTCCCTGCGCCGCAACCTGGAGGGTATAGGTGCCAGGCGGCAACCCGACAGGTAAATTCAATTCATAACTGCGACGGTTGCGCGCTGATTCCTGCCAGCGCGCTCGCTCGCGGCCCAGAAGCCGGTGATTTTGGGCGAAATACTCGCGACCATCAGGACCGATCAGGCTGAAGCGCAAGGCCGCATCGTCCGGCGGGCGCAGACCCTGCCAGAACAGATCCACCCACTGTGTCGGCCGGGTTAGCGGTTGGGGCGAGCCGATGGCCACGCCGCGCAGCGCCGGCAGCCCGTCCCAGGTCAAATCAAGCGGTTGGGCTTCGTCCGGCAGCGTTTCCGGCAGCGGATCGGCCGTGGCATAAGTGATGACCCGCGCCTCGGTGGTGCGCGCCGGGAAAAGGCGGCTACTGACGGTCAGCAAGTGATCGTCGAACCAGCCCTGGATGCGCTTGTCTTCATCCCGCCGGTCGGCCGGGGGGTCGGTGATGAACCAGATGCGGTCGTAGTCTTGGGCCAATGACAGCAATTCCTGCTCCGCGCCGGTGGCGAACTGCGGATAGACGGGCAGCGCGGTGACGTCGATGTCGGGGCGACTCCGGTAGTGCTCGTGTAACGGCAGCAGGACGGCGTTGTTGTAGACGATCACGTCCTGGTCACCGGCTGTTTCTTCGATATAGTGAATGATAGCCCGGAAATCATCCTTGACATAGGCCGGATCGGTATAGAGACTAACCAGCGCCAGCGCCGGGCCGATCAACAGCAGGCCTATGAGCACCAGAGCCAGTGGATTGAAGGTCGGCGAAGGGTTCGCCCGCCACGACGGATCATCTTCGTTTGTTCGAATGTCCGGATCGCTCGCGGATGTCGATTGTTTGTCCCGCGCGGCCGGCAACCAGTTCCAGACCGCCCAGACGCCCGACCCCAGGAGCAGCAGGTAGGCCGGACTGCCGGCCATGATATGGCGCACGCCCTGGTACATGGGCTTGAACCAAATCGACCCGGCCATGAGGCCCAGGACGACAGCCAGGAGCCAGGCCAGCAAATACCAGCGTTTAAGCCACGGCCGCGCCGCCCACAACCCCAACAGCAGCGTGCCCAGGGCGATCCCATCAAGCGCTTTAATAAAAAACCGGTCAAAGTCGGTTGTCAGTCCCAGGTTGAAGAAGTGGACGACATCCTGCATCATGGTCAGTGGCGAGACGAAAGCGTAATTCGCTTCGGCCCCGCTGAACAGCCGGGGAATGGTGTAAGGTACAAGCGGTATGGCCAGCAGGACCGCCAGCCCGACCACCGCCAGGATGAGCCACTTCATCCCCTGGCGCCACAACACCCAGGCCCAAAACAGCGCCTGGGCCGCGATGAGAAATGCGACGGTGTAATGGGTATAGAAGGCCAGGCCGGCGAGAGCGCCATAGACGAGCAAGTAACGAATGACGAGCGACGAATGACGAGTGACGAATGACGAGTTAAGAGGCGTGGAGAGAGCGTCCCCTCGTATCTCGTACCTCGTACCTCGTATTTGGTCCGAGTTCTGAATGGCCCGCCAGAGGATATAACTCATCGCGGTCACCAGCAGCACCAGCAAGGTGTACATCCGCGCTTCCTGGCTATAGTAGATCTGCAAGGGGTTGACGGCCGCCAGCAGGGCGACGATGAGGCCCAAACCGGCCGCGTGACGGGCGGATGGAGCCAGCCGCCGTCCTAACTGGTAGATGAGCGGGATGAGCAACACGCCGAACAAAACCGAGGGGTAGCGAAAGGCGAAGTCGGTCTGGCCGAATAAGGAGCGAGTGGCGTGCAAAACCAGGTAGTAGAGGGGCGGGTGGGTGTCTCGGGTGACATAGCCCTGGATCAGGATTTCATTGCGCAGGATTTGGGCGACCGGGTAGCCGGAACGCTCCGGCGTCAATCCTTCGTCGGTCCAGAAGCTGAAAGCGTCGAGGTTGTGGAGCCGCAGGGCATAGGCCAGCAGCACCAGCACCAGCAGCAACAGCAGCGGGGCGAACAAGCGGCGCCCGGTGGGTTCCCCGCCATTGACTACCATATGGCCTGAATTGTAACGCGGGTGGGGCTGGAGGCGTAGTTTTTAAGGGAAGGCTAGAAAAGGTTGGCAGCTTGCCCCCTCGCCGTCGCAAGGTTATTATGGCAGTGTCAGATGGAATGGGAAGGTATTACTACTGCGATTAGAAACAATGACCTATTACATAAACTTATTTTCCCCTGAGACTTATGAAGCATTTTCTAAGTCGGATAGAACCATTTCCGGCTTCCGGACACGGCAAAAGAACGCCGCGAGTAAAATCCTTCCAGGCGATAAACTTGTTTGTTATCTGACCAAACTTTCAAGATGGATTGGTGTACTCGAAGTCGAAAGTGAAAGCTTTGAGAATAATGAACCGATTTTTTATGGTCAGAATGATCCGTTCGTGATCCGCTTTAAAGTCAAGCCAATCGTATGGTTACCAAAGGAAAAAGCGATACCAATACGCGATAACAGCGTGTGGGATATCTTATCGTTTACGAGAGATGTTGATAAGAATTCATCTGCCTGGACAGGAAAACTACGCAGTAGCTTAAACCAGCTCGAAGGAAGCGATGGATATTATCTCGAACGCCTGCTGATTAAACAGGAGCATAACGAAAAAATTTTTCAGGTTGATGAGAGCGAATACTCAAAATACCTACGTCATAAAGTTCGTCGCTCTGAGGGGGAAATAACAGTTTCCGTTCCTTCAGACGCAGACGAAGGCAAAGACACCCCTGTAAAAGAAGTCAGGGAATCCATTAAGATCCAGTCGTACCTAGCCAAAATCGGTGACCAGATGGGGTTACGAATATGGGTTCCGCGTAACGATAGAGCGGCCGTACTTGTTGAGTGGAAGAACGAACACCGCCCAATATTGGAAAATCTTCCACTAAATTACGATGAGACGACCATCAAAACTATCGAGCAGATCGACGTACTATGGCTTAGGGGTCGAGCAATCGTAAGAGCATTTGAGGTAGAACACACTACATCGATTTATTCTGGCATATTACGAATGGCTGACCTGCTGGCTCTCCAGCCAAACATGAATATCAAGTTGCATATCGTGGCTCCAAACGAGCGTCGAGATAAAGTCTTTCTAGAGATACAAAGGCCTGTGTTCTCGTTGTTAGAAGAAGCCCCATTATCAGATAGGTGCACATTCTTGTCCTACGATAACATTATCGAATTGGCAAATGAAAAGCACTTAGCTCATTTATCAGATAGTGTTCTAGACGAGTTTGCAGAAGATGCTGAATAAAGTTGAACGTTATGAACGAAGTACAATGGGAGCTATCCCAAGAGTTTCACTTTGAATTAAATGCCGATGATGTTGTTACTTATATTTTAGGGAGTAGTGAGTGGAAGCAAGACCGAATGTTCACAAGAGTGGTGGAGATTAGAGATGGTCAATTTATCATGCGTCTTTTTCTAGGAGTCACCTCCGGCGTTAGAGCCATCTACAGTATTGGTCTTGTGGGCGGCACTTGTGCTGGGATAGATTTTTATGATGAAAAGCGAATTCCTTTATTATCTCCAACTACTGATATCGGAGAAATCGCGATAATCCAGGTTAAGTCTGGAGAGTGCTTAGCAAAGCTATACCTTGAAACCAACCCGCGACATTTAGGCAGCGATCATACATCCTTATGGCATGTGACTCCAAGATTAGCAGCTATATTTTGGAAAGAAATTATTAACGGTTGGACACCAAATGTGACTGCGATTTCCGAAACCTCGAAGCTAGGCTCTGGATATTCGCAGATTAATCTCGGTAACATAATCGAAGAAGCCTTTAATCTAGAGGAATTGTGTAGTCTCTGTTATGAGCTCAAAATTAATCCAGAAAATATCGCCGGCACGACGCTAAGGGCGAAAGTTCGGGAATTGGTACATTACGCTGGTAGACGTGGGCTAATAAATGAACTGATTAAGCTTTGCAGGAAGCAACGCCCCAATGCAAATTGGGAACTTATTTTTATTGACAAGATTTAATCTTCCCTACACATTCTTGCTCCCATCTAGCGGCCACCAATAGTATTCCAGTTGCTTCGTACATGAACCCGCGACCTGCTAAAGTAGCCCGGTCGCGACCGCGTGTTATTCGACTTGTGACGGTAGCCGCGACGGACACCCCCAAATGATGTTTTTCAGCTTTGCAGCGCAAGAGGGCGGATGATTAGGGATTAGCGCTACCGGCGTCAACGGAGTGACATCACCCCCTGCTACCGAGGTCACTCAAAAATAATGGGTTGACTCCTCCTCTCACCGGCCTCCTCCACAAATTGCACCGCCTGTCCCGATCCGCTAAAATCCCAACTAGCTTGTGACGCGCTTCACAAAATTGCGGCGCGTCAAGTGGACATTTCCCGACAGGTAAGATACGATCCGGCTCCTGCTGAATCCCATTCCATTAAGGAACATACGCTTCGTGGATCAAACTGAACAATTCCTGAAAGCATTGACGGAAGCCCACGGCGTGCCCGGTTACGAGACCGAGGTGCGCGGCGTCCTTCGACAGATGATGGAGCCCCTGGGCGAGCTAACTCAGGATAAATTGGGCAGTCTCATCTGCCACCAAAGGGGACTTTCGTCTCCCGACGGGCCTCGGGTGATGATCGTCGGCCACATGGACGAGATTGGCTTCATCATCACCCACATCAGTGACGAAGGGTTCATCAAGTTCCTGCAACTCGGCGGCTGGTGGGACCAGGTGCTGCTCGGCCAGCGCGTGCTGATCAAGACCCGCCAAGGTGACGTCACCGGCGTCATCGGGGCCAAACCACCCCACCTGCTGAGCGCCGGGGACCGCTCCAAACTGGTCGAAAAGAAGGACATGTACATCGACATCGGCGCGACCAGCAAAGCCGACGTCGAAGCCGCCCACATCCGCGTCGGCGACCCGGCCGTGCCCGATAGCGAATTCGCCATCCTGGCCAACCCCCGGACCTACCTGGCCAAGGCCTTCGACAATCGCATCGGCTGCGCCCTGGTCATCGATGCCCTGCGCTATTTCAAGAACAACGGCGGCCACCCCAACGACCTCTACGGTGTGCAAACTGTCATGGAAGAGATCGGCCTGCGCGGGGCGACGACCAGCGTGCGCGCGGTCAACCCCGACGTGGCCATTATTCTGGAATCCGACATCGCCGGGGACGTGCCCGGCATCAAGAAAGAAGAATCGAGCGTCAAACTCGGCGCGGGGCCGACGGTGATGATCTACGACAGCCGGATGATCCCCAACCTGACGCTGCGCGATCTGGTCGTCGACACGGCCGCCGAACTGGATATACCGCTCCAGTTCTCTTTCATGCCCGGGGGCGCGACCGACGGCGGCGCGATCCACATGCATGGCAGCGGCGTGCCGGCCGTTGTAATCGGCGTTCCAGCCCGTCACATTCACAGCCACGGCGCGATTATTCATCGCGACGATTACGATCATGCGGTAAAATTACTGGTGGCTGTTGTCGGCAAACTCGACGCCGCAACCGTGGCCGGTCTGACCGGGTAGAAAAACGTAATGACGCGAAGTTCAATCGACATGTTATCTGCTGCGCCTATATTGTCCGACGAGTGCGTCGGGTCCAACGAGTGCGTCGTGCCAGGCGAGTACGACGTGTCCGGCGTTATGAATTCTTTTCCAACAAAAACAATTACGCGCTTTAACCAAACCCTAGGAGGTTGATTGCATGGCAACCATTGCCCCGGATTTCCAACAAATTACTGATTCACTGCTGGATCAGATCAAGACCTTTGATCATAAGCTCGCCTCGCGTAGCGTCGGCACGGTGTCGGCCGTCTATGACGGCGTGGCCCTGGCAACCGGCCTGGCCGAAGTCGCCGCCAACGAACTGGTGGAATTCAGTTCCGGCGTGGCCGGCATCGCCTTAGACCTGCAGGCGAAGGCCGTGGGTATCGTAGTCATGGGTGACTATACGACGATCGAAGTCGGCGACCAGGTGCGGGCCACCGGCAATATCGCCTCAGTCCCCGTGGGCGACGCGTTGATCGGCCGCGTGGTCGACCCCCTCGGCAATCCGATCGACGGCAAAGGCCCGCTCAACACTACCCGACGCCGCCCGCTGCAACGCACGGCCCCCGGCGTCGTCGAGCGCAAGGGCGTCGATACGCCCGTGCAGACCGGCATCCTATCCATCGACGCGATGTTCCCCATCGGCCGCGGCCAGCGCGAGTTGATCATCGGCGACCGCCAGACAGGCAAGACGGCCATCGCTCTGGACACGATCATCAACCAGAAAGGCCAGGATATGCTGTGCATCTATGTCGCCATCGGCCAGCGTGTGGGCCAGGTGGCCCAGGTCGTGGCTACCCTGGAGAAATACGGCGCGATGGAGTATACGACCGTGGTCATGGCCGGGGCGTCTGACCCCGCTCCGTTGCAATACTTCGCGCCCTACTCCGGCTGCGCCATCGGTGAGGAGTTCATGGAAGCGGGCAGGGACGCCCTGGTGGTCTATGATGACCTCTCCAAGCACGCCTGGGCCTACCGGCAAATGTCGCTGATTCTGCGCCGCCCCCCCGGCCGTGAAGCATATCCGGGTGACATCTTCTCGCTTCATAGCACCTTGCTGGAACGGGCCGTTCGGCTGCGCGATGAACTTATCATCGTCGAGAAAGGCACCGAAGTGACGGCCGAAACCCAGGGCGTGGACGGCCAGGTATATTTCGGCAACCTGACCGACGAGCAGATTCGCGAGGCCATGCAAGCGCTGGGCGAAGGTGCCAAGGATAAATATGAAGTCGCCCAAATTCCCGGCACCGGCGGATCATTGACCGCCCTGCCGATCATCGAAACCTTGCTCGGTGACGTATCAGCCTATATTCCGACCAACGTCATCTCCATCACCGACGGCCAGATCTTCCTGGAGACCGACCTGTTCAACGCTGGCCAGCGCCCGGCCATCAACGCCGGTCTGTCGGTGTCGCGCGTCGGTAGCGCGGCCCAGACAAAGGCCATGAGCAAGGCGGCCAGCACGTTGAAGGGCGATCTGTCGCAGTTCCGCGAATTGGCGGCCTTCGCCCAGTTCGGTTCCGACCTGGACCCGGCGACCCAGCGCCAGCTGGCCCGTGGCGAGCGGCTCATGGAGTTGCTGAAACAACCCCAGTTCCAGCCGATCCGTCTGGACCATCAGGTATTTTTAATCTATGCCGGGACGCGGGGGCTGCTGGATAACGTCGATGTCAAGCAAATCGACCGCTGGCAAAACGAGTTCTTGCGTTTCATGGACACGTCCCACCCGCAGGTGGGCAAGATCATTCTGGAAACCGGCGCCTGGAATGACCAGATCGAGGAAAGTATCAAGCAAGGCATCCTGGAGTTCAACAACACCTGGAGCAATAGTGATGAATGACGGATGATGGATGACGAATAACGGATTCAGAACCCACTCAATAGGGTTCTTTTTCCCTCATTCCTAATTCGCCATTCGCAATTTCTTATGACTACTGAACGCGAACTCAACAAACGAATCAAAAGCGTCAAGAATATCTCGCAGGTGACGAGCGCGCTGGCGGCCGTGTCGGCCTCGAAAGCTAGCCGGGCCCAACGCCAGGCTGAGGCGACGCGACAGTACGCCAGCAAGGCCTTCGAGATCATCCAGAATCTGGCCGCCCAACCGGGCGCGTCGGCCACCACCCACCCGCTGATGACCGCCCGCGAAGAGGTCAACACCATCGGCTTGTTGCTGCTGACCAGCGATCGGGGCCTGGCCGGTTCGTACAACGTCAACATGATCACCCTGGCCGAGCGGTTCCTGGCAGCCACCCCTATTCCGGCCAAGGTCATCACCGTCGGCCGCAAGGGGCGCGATGGCATGGTCCGGCGCGGCTACAACGTGATGGCTACCTTTGATCGGGTTCCCGATCCGCCGTCGTTTCTGGACATCACCCCCATCGCGCGCATCGCCATTGACAGCATGTTGAGCGGCGAGGTAGACCAGGTCTTCATTGGCTACAGCGAATTCGTCAACCTGGTCACGCGGCAGCCGGTGATCCACCAGTTGCTGCCGTTGAAACCGGCCGATCTGACCGGGATGCCGGGCGCGGAGTATGTGAGCGGCGTCGACTCGATCAAGGCTTCACTCCAGGCCTACACCTATGAACCCAACGCTGAGGCACTTTTAAACGACATCGTGCCCCGCTTTACCCGGCTGCAAGTGTACCAGTCCCTGCTCGAGGCCCTGGCCAGCGAGCACAGCGCGCGCATGGTGGCTATGAACAACGCCACCGACAACGCCATCGAACTGGTCGATATTCTGACCCTGGAGCGCAACAAGGCGCGCCAGGCGACCATTACCAACGAAATTTTAGACATCGTAGGCGGCGCCGAGGCGCTGAAAATGATTTAAGGCAAGTTTCTTAACTTGCGGCGTAGAATCACCGGTTAAAAAACCGGTGCTACGCATCGTAACGATTGATTTGGAGGCATTTACATGGCAACTGGCAAAATTACCGCCATTCGCGGCGTGGTTGTAGACGTGGATTTCCTCGATGGAAATCTACCCGAAATTTATGAAGCTCTGAGCGTCGACGCCCCTCAAGGGGAGTTGATTCTGGAAGTCCAGCAACACCTGGGTGGCTCTGAAGTCCGCACCGTGGCGATGGGTTCCACAGACGGCGTCCCGCGCAACCGCGAAGTGACCGCAACCGGCGCGCCAATCAAGGTGCCGGTCGGCCCGGTTACTCTGGGCCGCATCTTCAACGTCACCGGTGAAGCCGTTGACGGCCGGCCAACCCCAAAATCCGATTACTATTACCCCATTCACCGGGCCGCGCCTGAATTTCAGGATCAAAGCACGGTCATTGAGACATTCGAGACCGGCTTAAAGGTCGTCGACCTGCTCGCGCCATTCATCAAGGGTGGCAAGACGGGCATCTACGGCGGCGCCGGTGTTGGCAAGACGGTCACCATCGCCGAGTTGATTCGCTCCGTGGCCCAGGAGCACGCAGGCGTGTCGGTCTTCGCCGGCGTCGGTGAGCGCACTCGTGAAGGCACGGACCTCTACTACGAGATGCAGGAATACGGCGTGCAAGATTCAGTGGCCATGGTCTTCGGCCAGATGAACGAGACACCCGGGGTGCGCCTACGCGTGGCTCTCACCGGCCTGACGATGGCTGAATACTTCCGCGACGAGGGCCGCGACGTGTTGTTGTTCATCGACAACATCTTCCGCTATGTACTGGCCGGGTCGGAAATGTCGGCGCTTTTGGGTCGCATGCCCAGCGCCGTCGGCTACCAGCCAACGCTAGCGGCCGAGATGGGCGCGCTCCAGGAGCGCATCACCTCCACTCGGCGCGGTTCAATTACCTCGATGCAGGCTATCTATGTGCCTGCCGATGACTACTCTGACCCTGCCCCAGTGGCGACCTTCGCCCACCTGGACGCCATTATCACCCTGGAACGCAACGTCTTCGCCAAGGGCATTTTCCCGGCCGTCGACCCGCTGGCTTCGACCAGTCGCGCCCTCCAACCCGACGTGGTCGGCGATTTACACTACAATACCGCCCGCGAGGTGAAGCAGGTGCTGCAAACTTACAAGGACTTGCAGGATATCATCGCCATCCTCGGTATTGACGAGTTAAGCGAAGACCAGAAGCTGCTGGTTGCTCGCGCCCGCAAGATCGAGCGCTTCCTGGGCCAGCCGATGTTCGTGGCCGAGAAATTCCACGGCCTGAGTGGGCAATACGTGCCAACGGTCGAGACAGTGCGCGGTTTCCGCGAGATTCTCGACGGCGTTCATGACACCCTCCCCGAGCAGGCCTTCTACATGGTCGGTGGAATCGACCAGGCCATTGAAAAGGCGGAGCGCCTGCGAGCCATGGCCTGATAGTTACGAGGTAAGGATATGCCCTTGCAATGTGATATCATCACTCAGGAAAGAACCGTTTTCAGTGGCCCGGTCGACTCAGTCAATGTGCCCGGGACTGAGGGGCGCATGGGTATCCTGCCCAACCACAGCCCTTTGCTGACCACGTTAGACTTCGGTGAGATCGTTGTCCGGACCGGGGGCATTGAGGAATACTTCGCCATCGGTGGCGGCTTTCTGGAGGTTCAACCGGATCATGTAACCGTCTTGGCTGATTCGGCCGAAAGGGCGGATGAAATCGATGTCGAACGCGCCGCCGCGGCCATGACGGACGCGGAAGAGATTATGCGGACGGGCGTCAAGGAGGATCCAGACCGCATCGCTGCGGTTCGGGCTTCGTTGTTAAAGGCCCAGGTGCGGCTGGATGTCGGCCGTCGCCGTCGCCGTACTATGGCTGCCGGCTCTGGACAGGGGCGCCGGGAACCTGACGAGCCAGGCCAATTATAAATCCCGGACCTCTGAGGTCTGTGAGACCTTAGAGGTCTAAAGCATGCACACATAGTGTCAATATTTACCCCTTATATCGCTATTGACTTGGGAACTGTGAACGTTCTGGTTCATGTTCAGGGTCGCGGCGTCGTGTTACAAGAGCCGTCGGTCGTGGCCATCCGCGAAGACGGCAACAAGACGATCATTGTCGAAGTCGGCCGGGCAGCCAAGGAAATGTATGGCCGCACGCCGGGTGAGATCGAGGTCATGCGGCCCTTGCGCGATGGTGTGATCGCCGATTACTTCGTCACCCAGGGAATGCTGGAATACTTCATCACCAAGGTGTCCGGACGCTTCCCGCTGCGCAAGCCGTCGGTGATGATCAGCGTGCCCTATGGCGTCACCAGCGTCGAGCGCCGGGCTGTCCGCGAGGCGGCGCTGGCCGCCGGCGCACGCGAAGTGAACCTTATCCCCGAACCGCTGGCGGCGGCTATCGGCGCCGGCCTGCCGGTCGGCACGCCGATCGGCAACATGGTCGTCGACCTGGGCGGCGGCTCGACCGAAGCGGCCGTCGTCGCTATGAACGGCATCGTCGCCGCCGAATCGGTGCGCGTCGGCGGCGTCCATCTAGACGAGGCCATCATCGGCTACGTCCGCAAAAAGTATAATCTGGTCATCCGGCGCTGCTGGCCGCGTTGGACGCCATGCGCCTGGCCGACTTGTCCCACACTACCGGCTATGGCGGCTGGGTCGACGGGCAGGGGACAAAAGAGGCCACCGGCATCGCGAGTCTGACCGCATCGGTTTCCACCGGCAATGCCGGGA
>JAWOHK010000100.1:0-3114 GCA_046485205.1 Chloroflexota bacterium
CTTCACGAATGCCTCGCCCCAACGTATCTGAGCAATAGTACACCTTTAACTCATAAATGAACGACCAGAATCGCCACAATCGATCGGTTATGTTGCGACGGTTCTTACCCGTCGCAACATAACCGATCGATTGTGGCGATTCTGGTCGTTCATTTATGAGTTAAAGGTGTACTATTGCTCAGATACGTTGGGGCGAGGCATTCGGGAAGGGTTTTTGCGGGGTAATCAGCAAGTAGTCTCCCGGATGCCTCGCCCGTACGATATTCAGTTATCAGGTTAACAAGCACTATTTTGATCAGGCCGATCAATTTGGCAATTCGCGATGATTATACCGGGAACTGTGACGGGGTTATAATTAATATCAGATTTTGACAAGTTTGCGCCGGCGATTACAAGATTTACTGTGATGGATCTGACAACACCTATCTCCGGAAAGAATGTACCTGAGAAGATGGCCGGAGCCCTCTGGCGCATCTACAACCGGCCTGACTCACCACTACTGTGGCAGAACGGGGACAATCTGCCCTGGAACGACCCGGATTTCTCGGCCCGGATGTTGCGCGAGCATCTGGACGAATCTCACGGCTCGGCATCGAGACAGGCGACCGAACGCGCGGCGCAACTCGACTGGTTGTGGACGGCATTGAAACTGGAGCCGGGCCATATCGTGCTGGACCTGACCTGCGGCCCCGGACTCTATAGCGTGGCGCTGGCCGAACGCGGTTGCCGGGTGACCGGCGTCGATTTCGGCCCGGCATCAATCGCCTACGCCCGGCAGTTGGCCAGCGATGCCGGTGTAGACGAAAGATGCACATTCATCGAGCGAGATGTTCGCTTGTACGAACCGCCGGCCGGGCAATTCGATGCCGTCCTGTTTCTCTACGGCCAGCTGGCTGTCTTCCGGCCTGAAGACGCCACGGCTTTGTTGCGTAAGGCAGCGTCGTCGCTGCGCCCCGGCGGACGTCTGTGTGTCGAATTGCTGGAACAAGATCGGGTCGATAAAAAAGCAGGTTCGTGGTGGTATACCGACGACAAAGGGTTGTGGGGCGAGCGGCCGTTCCTGCATCTGGGCGAGCGTCGCTGGGACGAAGCCGAAAAGACCTCCGTCGAGCGCTTTTATATTCTCGACCTGGGGAGCGGCACGCTGAGCGAGACGATTCTCTGCGATCGGACTTATGCGACGGAGGAAATGGCCTCGCTGATGCGGGCGGCGGGGATTTCACTTGTTGACATTTATCTCGCTTGGGACGGCTTGCCGCTTAATGACGCGGCCGAGTGGGTGGTCTATATTGGCGAGAAATAGCTAGATGGCCGCCAACCGCCGCTGGAATACCCGGAAGTAATAGATCGTAAATAGCACAATTCCCGCGCCGGAAATCGTCAGAGCGATGGCGGTGAAGATATTCGATTCGATGCCCGGAATGGCATACCAGGCGATCAGGCAGCCCACCGCCAGGATGAATGCCCCCAGAAAGGCTTTGGAACCGGGATCGTATTGCAGCGCCTCGCGTACCTGTTCGTTGTCAATCATTGTCACGGGCGAGGTGACCCTCGAACCGGCTAGCGTGGTAGCAATCAGGAGGACGTAGAAGGTCATCCACATGCGGGGCAAGTCCAGGAACTGGATGGCGATGAGTTGTTGCAGTCCGAGCACGAGATAGAGCGCCGCAAACAGCAAATGGGTTTTGGCGGTCAGGTTGATGACCCGAAAGCCGAAGAAATAGTTGTCCATGAAGGTGTACCAGAACACGATGCAGAGGAGCAGGCTTTGCAGGCCGGTCACAAAAACCCAGGGCGCGCCGGGAAAGGGCAGGTTGCGCAAGGCAGCGGCCAGTTCATTTCCCAACGCGGCCACGGTAATGCCCTGAATGACCGCGCCGAGGGCAAAATGGACTTCGGCCTGGTAATTACGCTTAACCTCGGGTAAATCTTTCTTATCCATCACGTCTGCTTTTGATTCGAATCCGACTGGCCATCTTTTTTGACTTTGATCACCCCGTACCAGGCTATCTCTCTGAGCCGGGCGAACGAATCAAAAAGCCGGCGATCTGCCCGCTGAAGAAACCTGTGAGTCCGGCGAAACAGTCTCTCACCTCCGGGCAGAAGGCGCAACGGGTAGCTCAGCGGTGCCAGCAGGAAGTATTCTTCAATCGCTGCCTCACCGAAATGAGTCCCGAATTGGCGCAATTCCCGGAAAGTTAGCGGGTGCTCGTCGCGGGTTCGCAGTTGTGGGGTCAGTTGCCGGCCGAGCCGGAAGAGCGGGTGGTCGTTCATGGGTTCGGCGAAAGTCGCCCGCCCGTCACCGGTCAATACGCGACCGATCTCGCCTGCCGCGCGAGCGAGGTCCAGATGGTGAATGATGGCCTTGCCATGGATAATGCGGAAAGAGTCCGCGGCGAACGGCAATTCCTCGGCGTTGGCCTGGATGAAGGCGATTCGCGTGCCCGGCCGGGCAGCCTCAACCAGTTGGCGCGCCCGGCTTAATTGAACATGGGACAGATCGACGCTGATCACCACCAGACCCCGCCGGGCGAGTTCGAGCGTCTCCTTGCCTTCGCCGCCGCCCATGTCCAGTACGCGTTCACCCGGTTTGGCTAGCAGGAATTCAATGGTCGTGTTGACGACCGGGTCAAAGGCCGGCGGATCGTATAACAAAGTATCGAGCGTGACGCGCCGGTGGGCTTCCTGCTCATGCCAGGCCAATTCGCTGGCGATGACGGTCTTGCGAGGGTCACTGTTTGGTTCAGTTTGGGACACTTTATCCTCTGGACAGTTGGCAGGCCGGAAAGCAGGCCCACCCTGCCCCATCTTACCATACATCACGCAACTGGCGATTCTTGGTTTCACACTCCCCCACACCTGCTATACTTCAGTTCTGAAAAGTACCCTGATACTTAAATAGAAGTCGGAGCGTATCATCATGACTCTTCACCCCCAGGCGGGGCAACTCGCCCCCAAGGACATGCTGGCCAACATCCCGCGACTAATCACCGCCTACTATACCGTCCGGCCCGACCCGGCCGACTCGGCCCATCGCGTGGCTTTTGGCACATCGGGTCACCGGGGCACGTCCCATGCCGGCAGCTTCAACGAAGACCACATCCTGGCTATTTG
>JAWOHK010000127.1:0-3245 GCA_046485205.1 Chloroflexota bacterium
TGTCGGCGGTCGCGATCTGAGCGGGTCGCAACTCGGCCTCGGCGGCGAAATCATCGATCTTGGCTTCGCTTATCGGCCCAGCGCGCTGGCCGGCAGCGATCAGCCCGGTTGGCAGCAGACCGAGGAGTACGACTATCTGTTACCGGTCGGCACGAAGATTCAAGATGTGTTCGCCGCCGCCGAAGGCGTCCTGCTGGTCCTGGGCGAGCCCGGCGCGGGCAAGACGACGATGCTCCTGCAATTGGTCAGCCACCTGATGGACAGTGCCGAGAAGGACGACAACCAGCCAATGCCGGCCGTCTTCAGCCTGGCAACTTATGCCGATGAACGGCCGCTGTCCGACTGGCTGGTGGACGAACTAGCAAATAACTATGAAGTTCCGCGCAAACTCAGCCGCCAGTGGGTTGAAACGGGCCAATTTATTCCTCTGTTGGATGGCCTGGACGAAGTGGCAGCGGAGCATCGCCCGGCCTGTGCTGTAGCCATCAACGACTTCCGGCAACAACATCCCCAAACTTCACTGCTGGTGACCGCTCGCAGTCAGGATTACCGGGCCCTGGCTACCCGGCTGCACATGGACAAGGCCATCATTTTACAACCGCTCAACCCGGAACAGATCGATACCTATCTCGCCAAGCGCGGCCGCAGATTGGAAGGCCTGCGGGCTTCGCTGGCCGCCGACGCTACCCTTCGCGAATTGGCGCAGACGCCGCTCATGCTCAGCATCATGACCCTGGCTTATTATCGCATGCCGGAAAGCGACAAGACCGGGTTGGGAAATCGATTGCTCAGTCGCGAGCAGTTGTTTGAAGTCTATGTCGAACGCATGGCTCGCTATCGCAGCAACGACTTCAGCTATGCGCCTAGCAATACCATCGACTGGCTCTCCTGGCTGGCCAAGCAACTCAATCGCGAAGGCAAGCCGACATTTTTTCTGGAGGACATGCAACCGAACTGGTTGACCGCGGCCGATCAGGCGCGTCTAGGACGTGATGTTCGGCTGGCGGTCTTCGCCCTTCTGGCGCTTCCAGCACTCATTGCCGGAGTCGCGGCCTGGGCGGCTTTCGGCTGGATGGGGCTGGCTGTAGCGGGGCTGGCCGGGCTGGTCTTCGCGGCTATCCCTCAGCTCACACGGCGCTTCCTCGTGCGCGCTCGCCTGCCGTTTAATCGGGTGGAAACGATTGAGTCGCTGGCCTGGTCCTGGCCCTGGGCCGGGCTGGGCTTTGGGCTTGGTCTCGTTGCCGGCCTACTGCTAGGCCTGCCGGTGGCCTGGCTGGATAAATCCACAACTATCCCCTGGATTGCATTCATACCCGTAACCGCCGGTTTGCTGGGCATGATTGAGAGCGGCTTGCAACGCGGTGATCTGCGCCTGCGCACCAGGCCGGCCCAGGGTATTGACCATTCACGACGTAACGGGCAGATGGTCGGACTGACAACTGCCGGGGTGGTGGCCGTTGCGGGCCTGGCCATTGCCGCCGTGGCCACCTTGATCGGTGACAATCAGACCCTCACGGAGTCTCTACCCTGGATTTTATGGTCATCCCTCTTTTTAGGTCTCGGCACGGGGCTGGCTTATGGCGGCTTATCCTGGCTCCAGCACCGCCGCATGTGCGCTATTCTCGTCGAAGAGGATGACATCCCCTCCCAATACCCCGATTTTCTTGATTTCGCCGCCGAGCGGAATTTGATGAGAAAGGTTGGAGGGGGTTATACCTTCGCCCATGCTTTGCTGTTACAATACTTGAGCGGTCGTACCCCGAACTATGGGATGTGAAGTCCGGCCCGGAGAGCAACCGGCCGCAACAATTGGCATGGAATCTTTTACTGCCCTCTCCTCATTGCCACCCGACCAACGCTGGCGTGCCCAGACCGCCCCCGCTCCCGTCGTGGTCGCCCTTATCCGGCAGCCAGCCGCCTTATCCAGCCTGGAAGAATTCCTGCTCATCAAACGCAACGACGGTCCTTATAGGGGTCAGTGGGCGCTGGTGGGCGGCAAGTGGGACTTCGGCGAGACGCTAGCCGAAGCTGTGGTACGCGAGGTCCGCGAGGAAACAGGGCTATCGACTTCGTTTGTAGCCGTCCGCGGCGTCGTCAGCGAGCGGGTTGTTCCTTGGTCGAGCGGCGATCCGGGCGCTCACTTTCTGCTGCTGGTTTGCGATTTACTAGTTCGCAGCGGCGTAGCGGCCGAGCAGCACGAAGGAACGGTCGCCTGGTTCGAACGACAGGCGATAGATGTCCTGCATACCGCAGCTGAAATCATCCCCAGCGACTACGCCATGCTCCGCGAATTCGCGGGCGCAACCGACCATGCCCCGTATGTGGAAGTGGAAATGAAGGCCATGCTCGACGGGCCGGCCGGGCAATCCAGTGAAATGCTCCGCTTCCAGCGCTATGATCACCGTTAGTCTGACTCAAGGTGGTTTTGTCGATTCCAGGCCACTTTAGCCGGCGACAAACAACGCCACAGCAAACCTTCTAATGCCACTGCTCCCGGGCGAACAACTCCAACATCGCTATCGCGTGGTCAGCTTGCTGGCCGCGGGATCTTATGGTGCGGTCTATCGCGGCTGGGATTTCGAGGATCGGCGCGATGTGGCCATCAAAGAGTATCTAAACGCCACGGTTGATATCCAGAAGCGCTTCCGGGCTGAGGCACGCCGTATGGCCGGCCGGCATCACCCGCAACTGCCTGAGGTGCTCGATCATTTCGCGCTCGATGCCGGGCAATACCTCGTCAGCACTTACATCGACGGGGTCGATTTGCAAAGCCTGCTGGACCAATACGGGCCTTTGCCGTCTGATCTGATCGCCCCCTGGTTGCAGGCCGCCTCCCGACCGCTGGCTTATCTTCACCAGCAAGGGCAACTACACCTTAACATCAAGCCGGCCAATATTCGCGTGACTCCGGCCGGTGAGGTGTTCCTGGTCGACAGCGGTCTGCCGGGGCTGGGCGTGCGTCCTCATTCGCCGGGTTACGGGGCGCCGGAACAGCAGGCGCAGGGCGATGTCGGCCCGGCAGCTGACATCTATAGTCTGGGCGCGACCCTCTACACCTTGCTGACCGGCAAGGTTCCGCCCAATGCCCTCAGCCGGGAAAGCGGCCTGTCTGATCTGGTACCGGCTCGCGAAGTGAACCCCAATGTCGAGCCATACCTCTCCATCGTTGCCGGGCGGTCAATGTCACTGCGGCCTGATGCCCGCTACGAGGCTATCGATGATTTTTCACGCGCGCTTGAGCGACC
>JAWOHK010000254.1:0-2871 GCA_046485205.1 Chloroflexota bacterium
GACTCACACATTACCAACCCCAAGCCTTGACATCGAATAAACCAGAAAAGCGCCAAACTCATCGACACATTCCTTTTCCAATGCCATGCCGATATTTGTCGCTACTTTGACTGAAGCTATATTTTTCGGGTAAATCATGCATATCAAGCGCGCTAATCCCAGTTGATCAAAAGCATAGTCCCGAATCGCCAGTGCCGCCTCCGTTCCTAACGCCTGCCGCCAAAATGATTTGGCGATCATATAGGCGACTTCCACTTCGTTCTGCCCGTCAATTGTCCATGGCAATAATCCGCAGCGCCCGATAAACTGCCCGGTTTCTTTATGAATGGTCGCCCAGAGACCCAATTCGGGGTGCTTCGGATGACCGTTGAGGAACCACTCCAGCTCTTCCTTTGTTTCTTCATAGGTTAATGTTCCATCAGACAAAGATTCAATTGGGAAGTAGCGCCGGATATCAGGATCGCTGTAGAGCGCGTATAGACTATCGAGGTCTTCCATGAGCAGGCGTCTGAAATATAGTCGTTCCGTTTCCAGGATTATACTTTCCGAAGGATGTGGGCTTAGCTGGATATGTTTGTCAGACACGAAATGATTCCTCTAGACCACTGATTTTGCGGTTGACGGTCACGATATCATGGGTTATAGTGAATTTTATGGTAGATCGGCCGATAAAGCACTTGACTTCCGCCGCTGCCGCTCGGACAACCGGTCTGGGCGGAAATGTTGCTTGACGCGCTGACAACTTGAACGCGAATAGCCAACCGCCAGATCGGGCAATCCCGGTCCGGCGGTTTTTTGTAGGCCGGAACTGACCACCTGTGAAATGCAATAGTTGGCCGATATTTATCAGGAAATGTCAATATCTGTTAAAATCTGCCCGGAGAAAATATGAGACCGACAACCAGTGACGAAATACGCCAGGCTTTCCTGGATTTCTTCAACGAACTCAACCACGAAATCGTCCCCAGCGCCCCGTTGCCCCAGCACGACAACCCGACCCTCTTATTCACCAATGCCGGGATGAATCAATTCGTCGATGTCTTTCTGGGCAAGGAGAAGCGTTCCTATAATCGCGCCGTCACGGCTCAGAAGGTGATGCGCGTGCAGGGCAAGCACAACGACTTGGAAAATGTTGGCCCTTCCCCCCGTCATCACACCTTCTTCGAAATGCTAGGCAACTTCTCGTTCGGTGATTACTTTAAATCCGAGGCGATTGATTACGCCTGGACCTTTTTAACCGGCGTTATGAAACTGGAGCCGGAGCGATTGTTCGCCACGGTATATACAGAAGATGACGACGCGTTTGATCTATGGCAGCGCTATTTACCGGCCGACCGGATTCTGCGCTTCGGCAAAAAAGACAATTATTGGGCGATGGGCGATGTCGGGCCGTGTGGCCCATGTTCCGAGGTCCACTATTACTCCGGGCCCCTGGATACAGTAGATCCGGTGGGCGTCAATAACGACGAATTCCCTGATTACGTCGAGGTCTGGAATCTGGTATTCATGCAATTTGATGCCCAACCGGACGGATCGCTGGTGCCCTTGCCCAAGCCTTCGGTCGATACAGGTATGGGAATGGAGCGTCTGGTACGGGTGGTACAAGGTGTTGATACCAACTATGAGACTGACCTTTTCACCCCGGTATTGGACCGCATTCAAGAATTGTTGGGCCACAAGGATGATGAGCGGGCCCAGAGCCTGGTCAGCTACCGGGTGATTGCCGATCATGGCCGCGCAGCCGCATTTCTGATCGCCGACGGCGTGCAGCCGGGCAACACCGGCGCGGGTTATGTCCTGCGGATGATCATTCGTCGGGCAGCTCGCTTCGGCCGCAAGATCGGCTTTCACCAGCCGTTTCTGGGCGAGATCGCCGAAGTCTACATCGACCAGATGGGCGAAGCCTATCCTGAGTTGAAATCGCGTCGCGAGCTGATTCGCTTCACCTTGCAGCGTGAGGAAGAACGCTTTAATCGGACTCTCGATAGCGGATTGCTCCAACTCGATGGCATCCTGGACGATCTGCACCGCCGGGGAGAGACAGTGATTCCTGGTGATGTAGCCTTTAATTTATATGCGACCCACGGCCTGCCGCTGGAGTTGACTCGTGATGAGGCCCTGGAGCAACACGGTATGGCCGTCGATGAGGCCGGTTTCAACGCCGCGCGTGAAAAACACGCTCTCGCCAGCGGCAGCGGTGCGTTTGCCGGCTATGAGGTCGGCCAAAGCCTTTATGCTGATTTGTTGAACGAGCTGATCGAACAGGGTGATTTAGACCGGACAGGTGTCGATTATGATCCCTATAGTGGCGCATCGCTCAACACGACCATTCTTAGGCTCATTCATGACGGCCAGCGAATCGAAAGCGCATCGGCGGGCCAAAGGGTGGAAGTCATCACGGCCGCCACGCCCTTCTATGTCGAAGCCGGGGGTGAAGTGAGCGATACGGGACATATCACTACTCCCGGTAACGCCCGGATTCGCATTGAGGATACACGGCGGCCGGTCGCCGGGTTAATCGTTCACTTTGGCGAGGTCATCGAGGGTGAGGTGAAAGCTGGTGATGTGGCTTTTTTGGAAGTGGATCGCGCCCGCCGGGCCGATATTCGCCGGAATCACACGGCCACCCACTTGCTCCACCAGGCATTGCGCGCTCATCTGGGGCCTCATGTGGTTCAGGCGGGATCGCTGGTGGCTCCTGATCGTCTGCGCTTTGACTTCGCCCACGATAAGGCGGTCGATCGCGAGATGCTCGGCCGCATCGAAGCCGGTGTGAACCGGGCCATCTTGGCCAATCTGCCGGTGCGGGTCGCTTTCATGGGTCAAAAAGAGGCGATCGCGGCCGGGGCGATGGCCTTATTCGGCGAGAAG
>JAWOHK010000260.1:0-3204 GCA_046485205.1 Chloroflexota bacterium
CTATGTCGGCTGGTTGATTTCCGCGGGCGGTACTTAAGCTAATGGCTACCGGAGAGCGTTTGTCGCCAGCGTTTAGCGATCTTGCGCGAAACCGGAACGGATGCCGCCGAACTTCATCGCCGCATCCTCGACGGCGATGGTGCCGACCAGGAACAGCAGGATGACATTGACGGCCTGCCAGACTTCGTCCGGGAACTCCGGCAACAGATTGAACACGACCGTCTGAATGACGGCGATGACGCTCAACCAGAACTTGCGGCTGCGAATTAATGTTTGCATGACTGCCATTGCGATTCACTCCTTTCTAAACAGTTTTCGGCATGGTTTCCGGTCTTCTCCGGGGCATCATCCTGAGGGGCGTCGCCCGGATCTGACAGATTGCCTTCCATCGCGCCGGATTGTAGCAACAGGGCCTCGATTGCTTGTGGAAACCCCAGTCCTTTATAACGGGTTGTTTGCCCGCGATGACGGACACTGCTCGTTCGTGTATAATGACTATTGATTATCCAGGGGCTATCGAGCATCAGCGGCAATCGAGACAACAGACCATGACGGCCGAATTTGAACTGACCTATAAAGAGCAGTTACAGGAAGAAATCGACGCGACGCCGGGTGAATACCTCCCGACGTTGTTGGCCATCGTCCGCCTCTATCGGCAGAGTGTGGCTCTCCAACCGGCCGGCGATAGCTTCCGCCAGGGTTGGCAGGAAGCGATGAGCGGCCAAACGCTCTCGCTTTCCGAGCTATGGCACGATGTCGACGCCAATTGAACCGGACTCGCCGGCGATCGAGATCCGCTTCACGCCCGAATTCAAACGCAACCTCCGGGCACTAGCCAAACGTTATCGTCATATTCGATCGGATCTGGAGCCGGTCCTTAATCAATTGCGGAACGGGGAAGCGCCCGGTGACCAGATTCCGGGGACTGGCTACACTCTCTACAAAGTCCGCATCCGCAACAGCGACGCCCGCCGAGGCAAAAGCGGCGGATACCGGATCATCTATTACATCCAAACGCCGACCAACGTGGTGCTCATCACGCTCTACTCGAAATCGGATCAATCGGATGTCTCGGCCGATGAAGTCCGGCAGATCATCCGGGTGATGTCAGAGTCATCCTGAAAAGAGGGCTCTTGATCTCCTGATACCCACGACGGTTTGGATGGCTTTCTCCCACAGGTTGTCTATTTGCTCTGCTTGTAGGATTTACTCTTTGGCTGAACGCGTCTCATGGCCTTGAATCGAGCCGGATTGTAGCAACAAGGCCTCGATTGCTTGTGGAAACCCCATCTGCCCCAGATCCAGCATGCTCATATAGATGGCGTAAACCTCGCCGCGGAAAAAAGCCAGGGCATCCTCCCGGTTGGCCGGGGTCGCCCGCTTGTTGAGCAGGTCGATGATGGCCTGGGTGACGATCTCCAGCAGCAGCAGCCGGGCTCCCTCGTTGGCCGAGTTAATCTCCAGGTCGGTCCGGTGATTGGTCAGCAGCTGGAGCAGATCGTGGCGGGCTTTGGCCGACAACGGCTTGTTGGACGGGATTGGGACGGTGCGGCGGTAGCGGGATGACGGACTCTTGCGCCGCTGCTTGCCGGTTGTGGGCGGCGGATAGGGGACGGTCGATACCTGGTTTGATACAGGGACTTGCAAGGGAGTTATCAGGGTCATCGGGGTTACCTCTTGTTACCGGATCGCCAGGGATGATTGGACGGCGGCTTCCACGTCGACTTTCGTCGCTCGTAGACGCCCTGTCGGATTAAATGGTCGCGGATGGCCTTCTTGTCGCGGCGGGTCTGCCGGGCGATGGCGTTCAGGGAATGGCCGAGTCCCCGGAGACGCCGAAACTCCTGCTTCTCGGCTTCGGTGATGGCGGTGCGAAGGGGCGGGCGGCCGAAGCGCCGTTTAATGCGCCGGATGGAGTGGCGGGTGTAGCCGAGTTGGGCGGCGATTTCGACCTGCCGGTAGCCCTTGCTCTCGAGATGGATGATGCGCTCGTAGGCTTGCCGGGTTTCAAGTTTGGGGTTAAGGACGAACCAGTCGCCCGACTGGGTGAGGTGCCGGTAGACGGTCGTCCGGGGGATGCCGGAGAGTTCGCTTATCTGGTCGAGGGTGTAGCCTTCATTATATAAGGCGGTGACGACGGCGCGTTTCTGCCTGGCCTTGACGGTCTTTTGGCCGATTGTGTGTAGCCCGGCAAGGTCCAGATGGCGATAGACGGTACTGCCGGAAATTTCGAGGTGGGTGGCTATCTGCAGGACCGTCCAGCCTTCCGTGTAAAGCCGCACCATGTCGGCCGCGAGGGGGTGCGCCGGCGGCCGCTTGTAGAATAGCCCGGCCTCTTTGAGCCGCCCGCGCACGGTGCCCTCAGCGCAGCCAAGTTGGCCGGCTATCTCCCGGATGCTATGGCCCGCGCCCCACAACGCCGTGAGGTTGGGGAGTTCCAATCGTTTCTTTGGCATCTTGATGCAAAGTTCTCATGGCTACTGCCCCTCAGCGTAGCGGTTATTTTCTGTTGATAAATCGGCCGGCCTGAGGTCACGGCCTCACTTCAGACCTGTTTCGATTTCCTTTTGCCTCCTGATAATATTCAAAAGGTTTTGCAACGTTGCTTCGACCATCATAAGCGTAATCATCGGCAGGCAAAGTGCCAAAACCTTTTTCATAAACGATCAGAACCCGACGTCCTCAACATCAGCCGGGTCGATGGGATTGATGACCGCCGAGAAGGCATGGCCCAGCAGCAGATCGCCCTTGCGCTGCAACTCATCGATGTGGGCGATGAGCGCCGCTGACAGCAGCCGGTCGTCGTGGAGCAGCGTCAGCCCCCGACCGGGCAGGTCGACCTTCTTGTGGTTGCCGACCCCCCACTTGAGGTCGCGCTCAAACGTCCCGTCCGGCGGCAGCTCGTAGGCGCAGAACCGGGCCTGCTGCCAGAACCACCAGCCGTCGGAGCCGGGGGTATCCAGGTCGTCGGACCAGTAACGGAAGCGGCCGGTCTCGATGATACTCAGGAAAGCCGAACCGAGTGTCGCCTTGGCGCTGCGGCGGGCGAAGCTGTAGCCGGTCACATGAGTGGGGCCCAGCTTGGCGGATAGATACGAAGTCAGTCCTTCCCCAACCCCGGACGCATCGGTCACCAGGTGCTGCACCTGCCAGTGCTTGAGGTAGGCCATCAGGCGGTCGGCCAGTTTCGGTTGCCCGGGCACG
>JAWOHK010000355.1:0-3056 GCA_046485205.1 Chloroflexota bacterium
GCTGATGCATTTCGGCAACAACCGCATCTAGAAGGATATCGCCCAGTTCAGCGATCTGGCCAGTCAGCACGATATTGTCGATGTTGTAGGCTCCCACCAGATTGGCGATGGCCGTGCCCAGATGCCGGCCCGCGTCAACCGCGATTTCGACCGCGACCGGATCGTGGTCGATGACCGCGTTGACGAAGTTGGGCCAGGTGATGGTTTCTAGTTCGGCCAATTGTGTCGTTCCGGCCGCGGCGGCTGCAACGGCTGATTTCAGGATTGCCCGCGTGCTGCTGGTCATCTCCAAGCAACCGCGATTACCGCAGGTGCATAGCAAGCCGCCAGGAGCCACGACCACGTGGCCGATCTCGCCCGCGCCGTAACCATCGCCATAAAAAGGTCGGCCGTCGAGAACGATCCCCGCACCAATACCCTTGCTGATGCGAATGACGATCAGGTTCCCGGATTCGCGGCTGCTACCGTAGGTGTATTCGGCCAGCGTGGCCATATGGCTATCGTTGGCGATATGGGTCGGCAGGCGATAGCGATCTTCCATCAAATCACACAGGGGCAAATCGGCCCATCCCAGATTAACCGCTCTCAAAACGATGCCGCTTTGGGGATCGACCAACCCTGGGGTCGCTATTCCCAATCCTAACCGGGGTGACCGGGTGGTTCGCAACAACAACTCCAGCAGGCGGTAAACTTGTAGTAGAGCCTCTTCGCCCTGCGCTTCGTGAACGGGTAAGGCGACAATGGTTTCGATGCGGCCGTCCAGATTGACTAGAGCGCCCCGGAATTCCCGGCCGCTCAGATCAAGGGCGACCAGCCGCCGGCCGTCAGGTTTGATCCGCACCAGAGTGGGGGGCTTGCCGCTGGTCGAAATCCGCTGGCCGGTTTCAATAACAAGTTCATCTGCGATCAGGTTGCCCACGATGACTGATACCGTCGGCCGGGTCAGACCTGTTAGGCGAGCGATGTCGGCCCGGCTGAGCTCCTGGGCCTCGAATATCGTCCGCAAAACGAGGCGCGTGTTATGGTCTTTAGTGTGTTGGCGAGTGGCTTTTTTCATACGAATAAGAAGCCGGCGGAGTTAATAAGTTAATTATACTAACAAAGGATAGTATACACCGTAACCGGCGATTTTGTCAATGCCCCCTACATCGATTAGAATGCCAGAACAGGCTTCTTTTGTCGTTATGATGCCAATGAGAAAACCAGGACCGACATTGCCGGTGGCTTTATTAATTGCGCTGTTACCTGTCTGTCTCGTTCGACAGAATGAATGGCGACCAAAACATTGCTATTTTGGTTGACAGGCAAATGACGGTGTGATAAGATCATAATTCGCACCAGGGGGCGTGGTGTAGCGGTTAACACGTCGGCCTGTCAAGCCGAAGATCGCGGGTTCGATCCCCGTCGCTCCCGTAACATTGTAGACATCATGATGGGACAAGAGGACCTCCACTATTAGAGGTCCTTTTTTGTTGCCTGCTTACCAGAATGTTTAAGGGTTTATAGCGGGAAAGCTTGAGTAAACGCCAACCAAAATGGGAATCGATGGAACGTTTAGATGACGGGTTACGTTTATTCGTGATGCTCTCGCATGGTTGGCCAATGCCGATCAGGCGAAAGATACAATACCGGCAGAAGGAGAACTTACCTATCAATCCATAACACTTTATTGGCACTGCTTGTCCTACTAATGGCTCTGCTCGTTGCTTGTGGAACTATGGCGGAGACGCCGAGCGTTGAAGAGCCGGCCGCCACGGCGATGCTGGTCTACCGTGATCGTCGGGCGCAGCGGGAACCGCGCGCCGCAGCCATGATGCTGGCCGACGTCGGAAGCGAGGCCAGCTGCAGCGCGGTGCCGGCGAAGTGCTCTGACCACGACAGTAGGTCGACTGCATAGGCGTCCGCAACGATGTCCCATCGTTTGAAATAACCCGAACTTCGGCAAGCGGAATCCCTGAGAGAGATTCTCGATTCACTAAGACGTGCTTGCCCTGATCTTCCTATGCACTGTGCGTGACGTCGGCGACGAAATCAGAGAGCAGAGCGTTGAAACTTTGCGGCTGTTCCCAGTGCGACGCGTGCCCCGCCCCCTCGATGATCTGCACATCGCCGCGCCAGAGGGTGGGCATCTTCAGGCTGCGAATGTAGTCGACCTTCACGAGCTGATCCTCAGCGCCGTGGACAACGGCCAGCGGCACCGTCAAGTTAGCCACAGTCTTCACCCCGTCTTTACGGTTGGCTCCGCTGGCCGCAAGTTGAGCGCGCATCTGCCCATCGGATTTGAGAATGGCTTCGCGAAAGGAAGGCGACGGCTCGGCCCCCGGCCGGAGCGTTAATTCGACCACAGCCGTCGCCTGTTCCTCAGTCAGCGTAGGCGAAAGGATGTACCGCATGGCCGGATTGGGGTGGAAAGCATCTTCCATGGGTGGCGGGCTGCCCATGGGCGGCGCCCCGAAAATGAAGAAACCGGCCGCGTCAGGCAACTGATCGGCCGCCTCCAGTACAATACCGCCGCCGAGGCTCCAGCCTACGACCACGGGACTGGACATGCCAAGGCGGTCGACCAGTTCGGCGACAATGCGCGCATAGCCCGGGGCGCTGTAGACTTCTTCCGGATTGTCAGCCAGCGAGGAGTCGCCGTGCCCGGGCAGGTCAAAGGCGACGACGCGGTGGTTGTTCCCGAAGTCGCCGACAAGCTGATGCCTGAAGGTCTGTGCGTCGAACGACCGACCGTGGATGAGAAGGATCGCCGCCCCCTTTCCCCCACTCTCATATATGGCAATCGTGTTCCCGTCGATTTTAACGTGTGTCTTGTCCATTTGTTTCGTCCTCCCTGGGATCCTGGTTTGACAACGGCAGATCAAGAGCGGGGGCAGGCAATGAGGTGGGCTTATTCCGGCGCAGGAAGAGCTCCGAGCTTCCGCAGGAAATCTACATCGTCGGCGAAAAGCCAGTTTTCGACTATTTTGCCGTCGGCCAGACGGTAGATGGCGATCCCAGCACGTGAGACCGCCTTGCCTCCCAAGAAAATAAGAGGGTCAGGCCGGCGTCGGGGC
>JAWOHK010000354.1:0-36290 GCA_046485205.1 Chloroflexota bacterium
CGCGCTTTGGGAGCGGCTTTGGGCACCTTACGATGATAATACCTACGCGCACGTCTTGGAATTGATTCCCGCCGGCGCAACCGTATTGGAAATCGGGGCCGGAGACCTGCGGCTGGCCAAGCGAATTGCCAGCCGGACGCGCCTTGTATATGCCATTGAAAATCAGGCCGCACTTCTGGATGACGTCAGCATCCCGGAGAATATGCGGTTAATCTATGGGGATGCCCGCGCGATACCGTTTCCAGGCGGTGTTGATGTGGCCGTGCTGTTGATGCGCCACTGCACCTGGATCGGGCTCTGCCTGGAGAAGCTGGTCGCGGCCGGTTGTCCCCGCCTGATTACCAACGCGCGCTGGCGGATGGGGGTCGAGTTAATCGACCTGACTCTTGAGCCGTCTGCCTATAACGAATTAACGATCGGCTGGTATGCCTGTCGCTGTGGCGCGACCGGATTTCGACCCGGCCAACCCGAACAGCTAACGATACTCGTTGCCGAGTCCGTGGCAGAAGTTGATCGCTGTCCGCAATGTCAACGTCATGGAAGACAATATCATGGTTGGAATCGTCGTCGTCTCACATAGTGCCCGATTGGCCGAAGGGGTTAGGGAATTAGCACTGCAAATGACTCAGGGACGGGTGCCGCTGGCCATCGCCGGAGGCATCAATGACCCCGAAAACCCCATTGGCACCGATGCCATGCAGGTCCTGGAGGCCATTAACCAAGTCTACAGCAACGAAGGCGTCGTGGTTTTCATGGACCTCGGCAGCGCTTTGCTGAGCGCTGAAACGGCCCTGGAGTTTTTATCGGACGAACAACGTCCCCACGTTTTCTTGTCTTCGGCGCCCTTGATAGAGGGAGTGCTGGCGGCGGCCGTGCAGAGTTCAGTCGGTTCCACGCCGGCGCAAATCATTGCCGAAGCGGAAGGTGCATTAGCGGTCAAGATCGATCAATTGGGCGATACAGCCGCCATCGCACTTACTGACAGTGTTCCGCCGCTATCAACGGCCGGTGAGCAGATCACCCTGCCCGTGCTCAACCGGCTCGGCCTTCACGCCCGCCCGGCGGCTCGTTTTGTCAGCACTGCCGGTCGTTTCGCGGCCGAAATTACCGTGTACAAAGGCGATAGGCACGCCAATGCGAAGAGCATCAACCAGATCGCGACACTCGGTGTCCGCCAAGGGGATGACATTGTCGTCACCGCTGACGGGCCGGAGGCTAAAGAAGCCTTGGCCGCGCTACAATCGCTGGCCGATGATAATTTTGGCGATCGCGACGAATCGGAAGCGGGAGATAAGCCGGTCGGTGATATGCCGGTCATAGCGGAAGCCACCGGCGCGCTGGGAGCCACCCGGCAAGCGGGTACTCTAGCGGGCATTCCCGTCTCGCCCGGAATCGCCATAGGCCCGGCAATCTTGTACCGGCCGCGGCTGCCAGAGATTACAATCTATTCGATAGATAATCCGGCCCCAGAATGGCAGCGTCTGGAGGGCGCGATTGCCACGGCTCGCGACGAGATCGATGCTCTCTACCGGCAAGCGGTGCAACAAGTCGGTCCGGAGGAAGCGGCCATCTTTGAGGCTCATAGCCTTTTCCTAGACGATCCGTCTCTAGTCGACAGCACACGCAATATCATCCAACGGGATGCAGTGAACGCCGAAGCTGCCTGGCATGAGGCGACAGAGGCGGTGGCCTCCGCATATCGCGAGATGGATGACGACTACATGCGCGCCCGGGCCGCTGATATCGAAGATGTGGCGCGGCGGGTGCTGCGCCACCTGATGGGTATGGAACCGCCTTCTCTCGATTTTGCCGAACCGTCCATTCTGATCGCAGCCGACCTGACTCCATCCGACACCGCGCGCCTGGACCCGGAACGGGTTCTGGCAATTTGCACGGAACTGGGCGGAGCGACGGCCCACTCCGCTATTCTGGCCCGCGCTTTGGCCATTCCGGCCGTAGTCGGGTTGGGGCATGATCTTTGGCAGGTGACCGAAGACCAGTGCGTGGCTGTAGACGGCGAACGCGGCGTGCTATGGATCGAACCCGGTCCGGAGCAATTGGCGGTACTGGAAGTCCAACGCCAATCATGGCAGGAGACCCGGCTACGGGCTAAGACGGCCGGGCAAGGCGAGGCTATTACCCGCGACGGCCGCCGGGTGGAGATCGCGGCCAATGTCGGCAGCCCGAAAGATGTTCCCTCGGCGCTGGAATTTGGCGCGGAAGGGGTCGGTCTCTTCCGCACCGAGTTTCTTTTCATGGACCGCCAGACAGCCCCGACCGAGGAAGAACAGCTGGATGCTTACCGGCAAGCCGCTCTGCTTCTAGGCGACAGGCCGCTGATTATCCGCACGCTCGACGTTGGTGGAGACAAGCCACTTCCGTATCTGGATCTGGGAGAGGAGGAGAACCCGTTCCTCGGCTGGCGGGCCATTCGCTTTTGTCTGGAACGCCCGGACATTTTCAAGCCACAGCTACGGGCCATCTTGCGCTCAAGCGTTGTGGGCGGCGCCAAGCTCAACGTCAAAATCATGTTCCCAATGATCGGAACGGTAGGAGAAGTGCAGGAGGCCAAAGCCATCCTCGACGAGGTGCGTACTGAATTACGGGCGGAAGGGCGAGCTTTCAACGAAGACATGGAAGTCGGCATCATGCTGGAGGTGCCGTCGGCGGTAATGGTGGCCGACTTGTTGGCTCGCGAAGTCGACTTCTTTAGTATCGGTACCAATGACTTAACCCAATACGTCATGGCGGCCGACCGGGGCAATGCGCGGGTCGCGGGGCTGGCCAACGCTCTCCAACCAGCCGTGTTGCGCATGGTGAAGCAGGCGGCCGACGCCGCCCATGCCGCCGGCATCTGGATCGGCATGTGCGGCGAATTAGCCGGGAACCCGTTGGCCACAGTGGTGTTAGTCGGTCTGGGGCTGGATGAGTTGAGCATGAGCGCTCCGTCCATCCCATCGGTGAAGGCCGCGGTGAGAGGGGTAACGATGACCGAAGCCGAACAAATAGCCTTGGATGTGTTAGCCTTGGAGTCAGCCGAAGCGGTAGCAAATACGTTGAATCATAATAACCGTTGATCGTCCTGATCATTCAATTTTCACCAGAGTCGGCTATCCGGCATACCCTACTCCGGTCACGATGCGGTCTATACGTCGCTTCATCGGGATTACTTCGATATTTCCAAGTTGTTGACTGGTTGTTGAGTCATTAGTGCTGCCAGAATGAAAAGTGGCGCCAGGAAGGCCTGACGCCACTGTATCGCTTGCGGGCCACTCACAGCCCGTTCTCAGCATCGCAAGTAGGACGAGAGCTGACCGCCCTCGCCCCACTTTAAATTTAGGCTTTGACCGGCCGGTTAAATCTGGCCTGTCGCTCGCATCCAGCCTTCGCGGACAGCATCCTTCATGTCATCCCAGGCAGAATCATTATACTCACGCTCCCACGATTGGCGAGCATCCGTCTCAACCTGGTTCCAGGTCCGGTTTCTATACGTGGGATTTCTGGCCATGTCGTAGCCGTAGAAGTACGCCGGTCGGTAATTCTCATAGGGCCGGCCCATCTGGCTGTACGTATTCCGATAATGGGTCTGAAACTGAGGGTCGTACTTTTCATAATCGGCCCTTATATCAGGCTCCAGACGGTCAATGTCGACGTCCTTGCGGCGGACCTTGTCGTGGATGGTCCGTTGCTCCATTTCCACTTCTTTGTGAACCTCAACCTCTTCCACCACCCTCGCTTGCTTCTGGACCACAGGCTCTTCGGAGGAAGCTGTAATTTCATACGTTTCATCTTTCATTTGGGTAAGGTCAGCATCTGTGGCCGGGCGATCCACCTTGTGGCGCTCTACTTCAATGCGCTCTTTACGCAAGGATACCGTTTCTTCCACCGGTCTTTCAGTTACATACGTATGAATGCGCAGTCGATCTTGATCGACTTCACGTTTCCCTACGTGGAGTTCCTCTTCGACCACTTCCAGCTTGCCGCCTTCCCGTTTGAAGTCGGTTTGGGTATACGGCTTAGCTTCTGGATCAAACTCGCTCCAATTTTCCGAACGCCATGTAGCTGAACGCCGTTCGACGTCGATCGGATTGAAGCGGTTCATAATTCGGGCCGCCTCACTCTCCCGATTATCCGTAGTCGTTACCATGACCAGGGTTCCACCGCGCCGCACGCTTTCGGCATACAGATTGGCTTCTTCCTCCGGTAGCCCTGCATCGACCAGAGCACCGATCAAGCCACCAGTAAGTGCACCGATTCCTGCCCCCGCCAAGGTCGCAGCGATCGGACCGGCTGCTAATACCGGGCCGATACCGGGAATAGCCAGGGCTCCAATGCCCACAAGCAATCCACCTAGCCCACCAACAGCGGCCCCAATGCCGGCGCCAGCGGCAGCTCCTTCGCTAATATCGCCTCCATCATCGCTTACATACTTCTTGAACTCGCCTTCGGTATCGGCCGCAATCATGCTGACATTTTCCTTAGGAAAGCCAGCTGACACCAATTCTGATACTGCATTTTGGGCATCTACAAACCGATCGTAAACGCCGATAACTGTTTTAGCCATTTCTATCTCCTTTCAATCTTTATCTACTGATCGTCACGATTTTGGTCGTCACGATCTATTAAAATTTCTTCGCGCCGTAGCTTCACGCTTTGCGGTTTCCGGACTTCTCGACGAACTTTCTTGACGCGAATTTCTTCAACCAAAACAAGTCGCTTCGCTACTACCACACGCTCTTCGACAATCGGTATTACTACGATATCTCCCTCTGTGTAGGGCGATACCGGAGCGTCCAGTACTTCATTCTTGGAGATCCGCTCGATCTCGATCTCCTCGCGGAAACCAGGTTCATCGATCTGTACTTCTTCTTCGTGGATTTGCTTGGAAATCTGGACTTTTTCTTGATGCACTCGTTTTCCGATCTTGATCTCTTCCTCAATGACCGGGACCACGAGAGGTCGCTCTACCTGGTCACCGTGCGCACTAATACTTCCAGTTTTCCATTGCTCAATGTTGGCCTCCGAAGCCAGGTAATAGTCACCATCGGAAAGAAGCTTGAGTTGATCGAAAGGGATTAAAGCCTCTTCCCCCGTATCAAATTTCACTAATACGGTACTCTGCTGACTATCAGCAAGCTCAGAAAACTGATCGATCTGTCCAATACGACCTTTTTCACCAATAACGAGCCGGGTTCTTCGTTGTTCTGACATTTTTCTCCTTTCGACTATTCCACTATAGGTGGCATCTTTATTTTTGGAATGGGGAGTTTCCCTACCAAATGGGTTGGAACACCCCTACTTCAACCTACAAGATCAAGATGAAGAAAAACTCGATAACAGAGAATTGCTTTTCAGTTTGTAGTTAACAGTTTTACTTAACAGTTTCAGCTGTTCCAGATTTGTCGATGCAAATTAAGAGGTGCTCCAGGCCATGGTGATGCGCACCAAGTTCGCACATGGTCTATACCTCATTCACATTGACCTTGACTGGTCCTCTCCATTAATATTCGTAAGTTATCTCTTGTCGAAAGGCAAGCCATTCGGTTCATTTGTAGTCCCGGCGACAGGCTAGGTATCAGGTTACTGTTCTGGAGAATTCATTATGGCGTTGAGCAACGATCCACTTCCCTCACCAAACAACACGGCTATTCGCACTCATGAGCTAACCAAGGAATTTGACGGTAGCGTAGCTGTCGATCAGGTTACGATGGAGATCCCACAAGGATCGATTTTTGGATTTATCGGGCCCAGCGGCTCCGGTAAGACAACGACTATGCGGCTGTTATTGGGGATCAATAAGGCCACATCCGGCGAGATCGAGGTGCTAGGCCGGTCGCCCGATCATTTCACGACTGCGGACCGGCAACGCATCGGTTATATGCCGCAGATATTTGTGATGTACCCGGACCTGACCATTCGTGAGAATCTAAATTTTGCCGCTTCGTTGTACGGCCTGCCTTTGCGTCGCAAGAAGCGGTTCGCCGAGGTGCTGGATCTAGTCGAATTGACCGGTCACGACCGGAAGCGGGCTCGCCACATCTCAGGTGGTATGCGCCAGCGGCTCAGCCTGGCGGCCGCGCTTATCCACGATCCCGAGTTAATCTTTCTGGATGAACCAACCGCCGGCATTGACCCGGTCCTGCGCAACAAATTTTGGGACCACTTCGAACGATTGAAAGAAAAAGGGCGAACTTTATTTATTACAACTCAGTATGTGGGTGAAGCCGCCAATTGCGATTACGTCGGTGTCATGAACAAGGGCCGGTTGCTGATGGTCGAGACGCCTGAAAATCTGCGCCGCCGCGCATTAGGGGGCGATGTCATCATCATCAAGCCTGATCGTATGCTCGACTATGAGGAAATGAGAGATCTGCGCGGCCAGCCCTTCGTTCGTAACCGCCAGGTGAGTATTAATCGCGATCTATCCCTGCATGTCGTCGTCGATGACGACGGAACTGCGCTTCCAATCATGATCAATTGGCTGGAGGATCACGGGATAGCCGTTGAATCAGCCGGCGAATTCAACCCGCCGTTCGACGACTTGTTCGTCATGCTTCTGGAACAAGAAGATGAAGCTGAAGTAGAGGAAACGAATTAGACTTATGACCGGCATCGCTCAATACCTTATCCGTACTTTCGCCTTTGTGCGCAAGGAAATCGTCAATATCCTACGGCAACCACGGCTCGTGTTTTCGCTTATCCTGGGGCCATTTCTGATTCTTCTGATTTTCGGGATCGGCTATCGCGAAATCCCTCGGACCCTGCGAACGCTCTTTGTCGTCGCCGAAGGCAGTCCGATGTTGCCCATGGTTGAAGACTATGCCGTAAACCTGGGCGCACAAATAGACGCTCAGGGAATCACCACCGATGCGTCTGAAGCGGATAGGCTTCTGCGCCGACAGGATGTCGATCTTGTTGTAGTAGTACCCACCGATCCGTCGACCAGCGTGCGCCAAAACGAACAAGCAACCTTCACGCTCTATCACTACGAGATCGACCCCTATGAACAAGCCTACGTCGAAATTCTCGGTCGCACTTATACTGAGGAAATCAACCGACGGGTTTTGATGACCGCCGCCGATCAGGGCAAGATCGAGGCGCGCACGTTACAGGAGCAAATTGCGATTGCTCGTGAATCGGCTGCCTTCACCCGGCGAGCCCTGGAAGCGGGCAATGAGGAGCAGGTAGATGCGGGCTCGGAACAACTTGACCAGGACCTCGGGCTACTGGTTTTGGCCGCGGGTTCAGGTCTGGCGCTGTTGTCTGGTATTGATGACACGACCGGAGCAGAGACGATCCGGAACAGACTGGACAGCCTGCAAACAAGGTCGGGCGAACTGTCGAATGAATCCGCTTCGACCACCGAGCGGGCCCAGGCCGCGGCCCAGATCGAAACGGACCTAGCTGAGATCGACCAACTCCTGAACGAGTACCAGCGCATCGATTCGCAAATAATCGTCTCGCCTTTCCAGGTCGACACGCTGAGTGTTACCGATGCCCGTCTGAGCGCAACTGATTTCTTCGTGCCCGCGGTAATCGCCTTGCTCTTGCAGCATATTGCCGTGACGCTGGCCGGATTGTCAATTGTTCGCGAGCGCCAGGATGGACCGATGGAGTTATTTCGAGCCTCGCCCGTCTCGGCCTTCCAAACTTTGTTTGGTAAGTTCCTGAGCTATCTGATCTTGACGCTCATCCTGGGAGCCATACTGACGGTAATGGTGGTGCTACTGCTCGGGGTACCGATGCTGGGCGAATGGTGGACCTACGCGGTTGTCATATTCGCCCTGCTCTGTGCCTCGCTCAGTCTCGGCTTCTTCATATCGCTCTCAGCCGGGACAGACAGCCAGGCCATTCAGGCAGCCATGCTGGTTTTGTTGGCCAGCATCTTCTTCGGCGGCTTTTTTCTGGCCCTCTATCGTCTGTGGGAGCCCGTACAACTTGTTTCCTGGGCGTTGCCGGTCACTTACGGGATCAACCTGCTGCAATCAGTCATGTTGCGCGGCCAGTTCCCCAGCCTCCTGCTGATTGGGGCATTATTTTTATATGCGTTGGTGTTTTTCGTGATTAACTGGTGGCGGTTGAACCGCGTAATGGCCAGGCAATAACCACTCCGGTGGTCCTTCGGTGATTGGGTTCCGGATGCGTCATTAAGCCAACAGTTCGTAGTAGCGGCTTAGTGCGTTCCTCAGAGACGGCGCTGAAGCGCTTCCTGGGAACAAGTCGTAGTTATCTCTGTTACAAAGAACTTAACCAGACATTCGATCCAATAATAGAATGATAATCATCGCTTCCAATTCTACTTATGTTGATCAACAATGGAGATAACTAGATTCGAGGAAGAGCAATCAAGAAAGCTTGATTGCTCTTTATATCACAACAAGGAAGGTGAGCCATGAACAACACACCGCTCAAGCGGACTTGTGGAATCATCGGAATCGCCTTGTTGGTGTTAGGTGTAGTCCTGGATGCCATCGGGGTACCGGTGATTTATGTACTGGTCATGTTGATTGGGGTGTTCCTGATAACGTATTCGTTATTCACGAACACTTACCAAATAACCCCTGATCAAAACGGAATGGATGAGGAATCCTTCCGCCGCTAACATGAATTTCCGGATTGGGTCCGCAAATTCTCTTAATCTCATCGTTTTTAGTCTGATGCCCGGTCAGACCGGGCATCATCTATTTCAACAGGGTTACCATATCTTGCGGTGCGATTGGCAACGCACGCAAGTTGTGGCATAGGGAAGAATCTCCAAACGCTCCAGCTGAATCGGATCACCACACTGCACGCATATCCCATAGGTGCCATCATTAATACGAGCCAGGGCTGCCTCGATTTGTTGAAGCTGTTCTTGTTCGATCGCTAACAAGGCGATGTCTCGCTCTCGCTCGGCATATTCATCGGCCAGATCAGAGCGGTCAGGATTAAATTGAGCGTCAAAGGCCAGCCCACCATTGACGTGTTCCACTACCGTACCTAGGCGGCGATGTAGATCATCGCGCTCGGCGGTCAAATATAGTCTTATCTGGTCGAGATCCACTTCCACTGTCGTCATGACCGTCATCTCTCCTGGAACGTTAGCACTTTAGCGTTCCGCTAAATATCGGGGCGATACCGCATTCAGCCTCGGCGAATATCTGGGATTGCGCCTATCTTGCCACGAGGTGAATTCGGGGAACCGGAAACGGCTCAGGAGACATAAGAAAACGGCCGCCTCCGCTTGGTGCATTCAATAATCACTATAGCTCTTAGGTCAGAAATTTAGAAGTGACAGATTTCATGTTTGGGGCCTGACAAAAGTCATGTCGCCTAAGACAAGAGACGATCACACAGGTGAGCTTTTATAATTCATGGCTACATTCAACCATCCGGCTACAATTCAAGGGCTTATCGTCGGACCATGAATCTCGTCGGCGAAAGCCGGAATGACCATGCCGCTAGATCCCCTTCAGCTTGTAATCATCGGCTTGGCGGCCGTAGCCGCCGGAGCTATCAACGCCCTGGCCGGTGGCGGTACGCTCATCACTTTTCCAGCCCTGATTGCGGTAGGTGTGCCGCCTATTGCCGCCAACATCACCAATACGGTGGCCCTCAGCCCCGGATACCTGGGCGCGACAATGGCCCAACGAACCGACATCCTCGATCAGCGCCGGCGATTGTGGTTTTTGTTACCCGCGGCGGCGATCGGTGGCCTGATTGGCGGGCTGTTGTTATTAAACACGAGCGAGCGGCTTTTTCGCCAGCTGGTTCCCTTTTTGATCCTGTTAGCTTCCTTGTTGCTGGCTGTACAGGAGCCGCTGCGAGCGTGGTTGGTTCGTCGGTCCCAGCAAACCGGACGCAAGCCGCCAAGCGAGACATGGACCGCCATTCCCGTTTTTCTGGCAGCCATCTATGGTGGTTATTTCGGGGCGGGTTTGAGCGTGATCATTCTGGCTGTTCTGGCTCTTGTGCTGGAGGATACGCTGACCCGGTTGAACGCCCTCAAACAAGTGGTAGCCTTCGCCACCAATCTGACGGCGGCTGCGTTATTTCTCTTTTCCGGCCAGGTGATTTGGGCAGCCGCCGCCGTTATGGCCATCGGCGCTCTCATCGGCGGCGCGTTAGGAGGGCGTTTGGCGGGTCGGATCCGGCCGGTCGTTTTACGCCGACTGGTCGTTGGTATCGGCATCACCATCTCCTTCATCTACTTCGTGCGCGGCTGAAAAACACTTCCTCTCAAGTTAGCTCGCTTGGACTTTAGCTGGAGTCTGGCGACCAACCCTATTCTCGCATGCGGAAATGTACCTGAGGCAGAATTCCCCATCAGGTCTTTTTGGTATAATGTTTCAGGAACGTCCCGATACCAGTTTGCGATTAACACCTGAATTCCGCGACGCATAGCTAACAGCGGATCGTTTCCGAAACGTGAAAATGACCAAAGAGCGAGAATCTTTATCCTTACCTGAAATCTCAATCCGCCGCTTGGTGGTGGCGACTCTGATTGTGGGTCTGGTGTCGCTCTCCTTTTGGTTGGCCTTCCAGTTCCACCTAGCGATCCTCATTCTCCTTGCTGGAATTATTCTCAGCCTGGCGATCAAGCCGGCAGTTACCCGCTTGAAAAAATTCGGCGTGCCGGCTTGGGCCGGTGTCTTGATCATCTATATTATTCTGGCCGTCATCGCTGTTCTTTTTCTGCGTTTTGGTCTGCCTCTGGTTACCGAACAGGTCTCAACCGTCGCCGAGCAAACCACTCAGGCCTATAGCGATCTGCGCGAGTACCTGGTCACGAATTCCAACCTTCTCATTAGGCGATGGGCCGAATCTTTGCCGGCCGAATTGGGGTTGCCGGAAAGCGACCCTCTAGCGGCTGACCTTCCCGAACCGCTTGATTCAGAGATGGTACTGAGCCAGGGATTGGACCTGTTAAGTGGGGTGAGCAGTGCCTTGCTACAAATCGCGGCCATTTTTGTGATCGGCTTCTTCTGGACAATGGAATCCGAGCGAATCAAACGTTCCGGAATTCTGTTATTGCCGCGAGGAAAACGAGAGCAGGCCCGCGAACTGATTCAGGCGATTGAGGATCAGATCGGCGAGTATGTGTCGGCGGTATTGTTAATGTCCGCCATCATCGGTAGTCTGGCGTTTGTCGCCTATCTGATCATTGGGCTGCCCAATGCTTTGGTCTTGGGCATGCTTATGGTCGTGATGGAACTCATTCCAATTCTCGGTCCCATCATCGGGGCCATCCCGGCCATCGTGATCGCCCTCACAATATCGCCCACAACAGCTATATGGGTTGTCGTGGCCCTGGTCGTCCTAAATCAACTGGAGGCCAATGTTATTGCGCCACGGGTGATGAAGCGAGTGATGGATTTGCGGCCTCTCGTCACCCTCCTGGCCCTGGTTGCTTTCGGCAGTCTCTTCGGCATTCTCGGTGCCCTGGTGGCTTTGCCCCTCGTTTCAATACTGCAGTTGCTGACTGATCGCTATATGCTGGATATCACCCCGGAAGAAGGTGCTATTACCGAACGCACCCGCCTCGGCGTGATCCGGTATGAATTACAAGAACTCATCGAAGATACCCGCAGATTTATCCGGGATGATGAAGAGGAATCAACTGATGAGGGGGAAGAAGCTGAGGACATGATCGAGGCCATCGCCGTTGATCTGGATAGCCTCCTGGGTCAATATGGCCCTAAGGGAGAAGCTGAATGAAGCGATTAGCCGGATACACGATTGTCGTACTGGCCACAATCGCCCTTCTGGTGGTGCTATGGCAGTTTCGAAGCATCATCATTCTTTTGCTCATTTCCCTAGCGCTGGCGGCCGCTTTACGTCCCGGTGTCAAGTGGTTGGCCGACAAGGGGCTCCGCCTTGGATTCGCCCGCGCCCTGATGTATCTGTTGTTAATTGGCGGATTCGGGTTGCTTTTTTATCTGATAGGGCGTTACGTTCTGGATGAGTTGCAGGTGTTGACCAATTATCTGGTCATCTTTTACGAAAGCTTTCACAGGCGTCTGGAGACCGGTTCAGCCTTTCAACAATCAATCGCCGAATTTCTTCCCCTCCCCGATGCATTGCCGGCAGTCCTTAGCGGGCAAAACAATAGTTCCGTCATTCAGTTCCTGGTCGGAGTGACTCAAAGTGCCATTTCTGTTTTAGGAGGAGTAGTTATCACCCTCGCTCTTAGCTTTTACTGGAGTGGTGACAGAAACCACTTCGAACGTTTGTGGCTTTCGGCATTGGCCGCACCCCAACGAATTGAAGCGCGCAGTATCTGGCGCGGGACCGAATCAGCGATGGGCGCCTACATGCGGAGCGAACTGATTCAAATGTTCCTGGCCGCCCTGTTATTGGGTTTGGGCTATGTGGCTTTGGGGTTGACATATCCTGTATTAGGAGCCCTATTGGGCGCAGTAGCCTGGTTGATTCCCTTGGTCGGGTTTTTGTTGATTGCCGCCTTTTCATTTCTGCTGGGTTTGACTTCTTCCGGCAGTTGGATCCTGGGACTGGTTGCTCTGGGATACTCCGTTTTGGTTATGTTGTTTTTAGAATTTGTAGTGGAGCCGCGCTTATTCCAACGGCGGCGTTTTAGCGGCTTGCTGATCATATTCATCATGATTTTGCTCGTGCAAGCCTATGGGCTGGTTGGCTTCATCTTCGCACCCCCCTTGGCTGTCGCTTTGCAAGTATTGATCGGCAACATTGTTCGAGCTATGCAGCGGCCGCAAGATTTGACCTATCAAATAGAGGGATTGGAAGAGCGATTATCCATGCTACAGGCAACGATGGATGAGGTCGATGATGAAGAATCCAACAAGGAAATGAAGAGCCTGATGGGACGGCTCGAACGATTGGTAGAACGGGCGCGAAGTGAGGTGAGATATCTGGACTGATAGGCTCACGATTCACGTGGTGGAACTAGCCCGTTTCGAACCGTAGCGACGGACTTTTCCCACATCTCTTTAACCCGGCCAAAGGCGGCATTCCGCTCCTCCCGATCTTCGTCTCCGGTGGTGCGCAATAGAGTGGCTATCCAACTGGTACTATCGAACACCTCCAGCGTGCTGATGAGCAGCAGCGACAGGGGAATAGCCAGGATGGCCCCAACCGCGCCCAATAACCAGCCCCACACGAAGAGCGACACGACGACCACTACCGGTGAAATACGCAAACTCTGCCCCATAATGCGAGGCTTGAGGATGTTCTCGACCGAACCATTAATCAAAACATAGCCGGCAAAAACAATAATCGCCGTGGGTAGTCCCCCTTGGGCGAAGCCCAGGATAAGCGGCGGGACCATCGCGATCCAGAAGCCAATGGCCGGGATATAGCCCATGAACCAGGACAGCAATCCCCACAAAACCGCCAGGTCAATGCCCAGAATGAGCAACAGGATGGTGTTTCCGATGGCTACCATAACGTTAATGACCGTCGTCACATTTACATAATGACGCACATCTTCGGTCAATTTAGCGAAACGCTCCACCATGGGGTGGTCAGGGCGCAAACCCAGCCGGCTGCTGGACGGCATGGTCAGGGCGGCGCTCAGCATAAATACGAAAATTAGCATAACCAGAAATGCCTGGGAAAGGCCAGACACGACGGTAGTGACGACCGTTGTGGCGAAGTTGCTTAATTGCTGGCTGCGTAAAGCCGATTCGATCACATCATAAACCATTTCAAGTTCGCCAAAGTTACCAAGCAAATTACTGGTAGTCACCGGAATATTGATAGAAGCCTGCACAGCCGGCACGACATTACTGAGTTGGCCCACGGCTACTACCACAAGCAACAATACCAGCCCGATGACGATCAGAACGGCTGAGACGGTCAAAACAATGGAGAGCCAGCCCGGCAGGCCTCGCGCCATCAGCCGGCCCGGGAGTGGCACCAAGGCAATGGTAATGACCACGGCCAATAGAATAGGATTCAGGATAGGTGCCGAGGAACGAATGCCGCTGATAATAATGAATATGCTGGCCAAACCTACCAGGAGGTACAAGAACGGTTTCGAGCGTTCAATCACAAAGAAGCTCCATGATGAAAAGTTTTTTAGATTATAAAGGATTTTTCAACGCGCGGGATTGATGTTGCTCCTAATGCGGTACAAGGCATAATTAGACAACTTTTCCTTGGGGCAGTGAAACAACCTAGCATCGCCTCATGTCCTCTATTTCTTCCGGTTGCTCAAGGCGGACAAGACAAATTACAAGGTGGGCACTGATGATTCGAACCGAAAAACATGTGCCGGTCAAGACCAGATGGCCGGTTCAAATTCGCGAAGAACTACGGGCGGATCGGTTAATTCCCTCGCTCCTTGCCGGGTTCCTGATTGGTGCCTTGGAAATCGCGCTGGCCGTATCGTTCGGATCGCTGATCTTTAGCGGTGAGTTATCTCCTTATCTCTCGCGCGGAATCGGTATGGGACTGTTTTCAGGCACGGTGGGATTGGTTATCGTCGTCCTCCTGGCCTCCCATTCAACAATAATCGGCGGCAACCAGGACGCACCGGCTGCGATCGTCGGCGTCATGGCGGCCGCAGTCGCTGTCAGCCTGTCACCAGGTTCGACGTTGTTTGCCACGGTTGCCGTTATGGTGGCTCTAACAACTCTGGCTGCCGGGCTGTTTATGCTCTTTCTTGGAGCGTTCAAGCTAGCCGGTTTGGTGCGCTTTCTGCCCTACCCGGTGGCGGGCGGCTTTTTGGCCGGTACCGGCTGGCTATTGGTCACAGGCGGCGTCAGCATGATGTCGGGAGTACCGCTATCCATTGCCAATTTGCCGGCCCTGTTTCAGCCCGATCTGGTTGTTTATTGGTTGCCCGGTTTGCTTTCCGGTCTTCTGATTTTGGTCCTGTCCGCGCGTTTTCGACATTATCTGTTCATGCCCGTCATGATCGTTGCCGTCACCATTATATTTTTTCTCATTGCCTGGTCACAAGGAACGACGATGGCGGAGCTAAGCGACGGCGGCTGGCTCCTCGGTCCCTTTCCAGCGGGCAGATTATGGCAGCCGATTGGACCGGCCGAATTGGCTCAGGTCGAGTGGTCAGCCATTTGGTCTCAAACTCCCAACTTGATTGCCGTGATCGCCATCAGTTCAATCGCCTTGCTGTTAAATGCCAGTGGGCTTGAACTGACCCTGAGGGCTGATGTAGACCTGAATCGAGAGATGCGATCAGCCGGCTTGGCCAATCTGGTCTCCGGGTTAGGCGCGGGTTTCATCGGTTACCAACAACTCAGCCTATCCGCTCTGAATGCGCGCATTGGCGCGACGAGCCGGCTGGCCGGGTTATTTGCAGCCGCCATGTGTGGCCTGGTTTTGTTTGCGGGCGGCAGTAGTCTGGGACTATTACCAAAGGTAGTTTTCGGCGCATTGCTGACATACCTGGGTCTGGCATTCTTATGGGAATGGGTTGTTCAGTCCTGGTCACGCCTGCCACGGATCGATTACTTGATCATTCTGATGATTCTCGTGGTTATAGCCGCTATCGGCTTTCTGGAAGGTGTCACCGTCGGCATTATAGCCGCTGTTATTATGTTTGTGGTCAGCTACAGCCGGACCAGCGTAATCAAGCACGAATTGACCGGTAATACATTCAGAAGTCGCGTGACTCGCAGCGCCACTGATCAGGCAGTGCTGGAAGCCGTTGGAGACCAAGCCTATTTCCTGCAACTTCAGGGCTTCATTTTCTTTGGCACTGCCCATGGATTGCTGGAGAAAGTGCGCGAGCGCATCCATCAAATGACTACCCGTTATATCGTACTTGATTTTCGACAAGTGATTGGTCTCGATTCCACTGCCTTGCTCAGCTTCGATAAAATGCGGCAATTAGCCGTTACGTTTGATTTCAATCTGATCCTCGCCGGACTATCATCGCACTTAAAAGACCAGTTTGAGCAAGGTGGTATACACGAAGAACCGGGGGTTGTTCGATTCGCCACCGATATTGACCGGGCGGCTGAGTGGTGTGAGGATCAATTATGCGCGGTTGTTAACCCTGAAGCCGGCAGTCGGTTCCTGGTTGATTATCTGCAATCCATGATCCCCGGCGAACCGACCAGCCGGTTGGTCAGCTATATGGAGCAAAGAACAGTGGAGACGGGCGAGTATCTCATTTGTCAGGGCGACGATCCCGATCTACTTTTCCTGGTCGAGTCAGGGCAGGTGACCGCCCAATTGGAACCGGTGGGTAAAGCACCGGTGCGCCTGGAGACCATGCGCGGCGGCCGGACGGTTGGGGAATTGGGCTTCTATCTAAGCACCCGGCGTAGTGCCGCCGTTGTCGCCGATGAACCGAGTGTCGTATATAGCCTGTCTCAAGCCGCCCTGGCTCGCATCGAGGAGGAAGATCCCGAAGCAGCTTACGCACTCCATCGCCTGATCATCCATCTTCTTGGCGAACGAGTCTTGCACCTGGTGCAGGCGGTCGATGCCTTGCAGCGATAAATTCCACTCCCCCACTCTATGAGCGCCAGCGATGCGCCGATGTCATCGAGCCGGGCGAGAAGGGTAGTTCGCATGTCCGCGGTCATAGAGGAACGGCTATACTACGGAATCCAAGCCCTGACGACATCGACCGGCATCTTGCCTGACGGGGAATTGCCGGTAGCCGGATCCAGGGTGTAGAGGGCCGCTTCCCAGATAGGCGTTGATTTTTCGATGCCTAATAGATAGGTAAAAGGCGCATCGCAATCGAATTGGGCGACAACGCCGGCAATAATGACCGGCTCGATGCCGGAATGGGTAACACAGGTTCGAACGTTACCATCCAACTCCACCAAAAACACTTCGGCCTGATCCGGGGAGGGTTGCAGGACGGATGGAAGCGGTGCGTCCGGCGAAACCAGTATCTGGTATGTCCCGCTAACTGGATTGGGATCGCACATCAGGCGCTCGCCGTCGATGGCAAAGCAGGGAGCCGCCGAACCACCCCCTTCCAGGACGCAAAAATAAGTTCCGGGGACAGCGGAGAGCGCGTCACAATTACCGCCAACAGGATCGCGGTCGTCCAGAGGTATCCCGGAGGGATCAAACTTCAACACTTCCGTTGCATTGGTGATTTCCTGCGGGCCAATGACTTCGCTTCCCTGGGGTGTTCCACCACCACACCCGGCAACAACCAGAACGAACGCGAGCCAAAGAACTAAACTTAATCGCATTGTTTTTGTATCCATTTCTTCGAATCCTGCGCGCTTGATAATTCTTGGCAATATGTTGCTATTGATGCTACCAGTTGCTTGCCGTTAACCCATCACCCGAATCGGGTGCGGAATCATCGCACCAAAGAGGTAACCCAACTCATTCCAGACTAGCTCCTCGAGCGGCGGTTGACGGTCGCCCTGCTCGTCGGTCGCTCGCGTGGTAATGGTCATTTCGCCCGGATGGGCGTCGAAGGCATATTCCCAACGCGTGCCCGCTTGAGGGAGATTCGGGCCTACCAATCGGGCGGGAGTAAAGGATTGACCTCCATCCAGGCTGACATCGACCTGGGCAATGGCCCCATTCGGTGACCAGGCATAACCCTGGACTGTCTGCCGACCGGCCACCAGGGTTCCCGGCCAGGGCAGGAACAGGACGCTCTTGACCACCAGTCGATCGAGGCGCGCGCCCAACGCCGGCGGCTCGGCCGGGTAATCGGGACCGAGCAAGATGTAATCGGTGGTGTTTTTCTCAACGTAGACACGTTCTTCGGCCACTGTAATCGAGCCAACCCACTTGATATTGGCCATCCCGATCCAGCCGGGAACGATGAGCCGGGCCGGAAACCCGTGGTCAAGAGGGAGCGTCTCGCCGTTCATGTGCGTGGCGATGAGAGTATTAGCGGCCAAAGCTGCAGCCACAGGAATAGGACGCTCGATAGGAGGCATGTCAAGGCCGCTGACCAGAACATCGACCGCGCTCGGTTTGATTCCGGCGCGCTTTAGTAAATCGAATAGTGCCACACCGCGCCATTCAGCGACACCAAAGGCTCCCAATTTCCAGGGCGTGCCCGCCGAGGGGCGATCCAGCAGTTCATCATAGAGCGAGCGGCCATTGCCGGCGCATTCAAGAAAGCAAGTGACCGTTTGGGGCGGCAGAGAGAGCAATTCTTCGTAGCTCAACGAATAGGGCCGTGCGACGCCCGCACCGGTAATCGACAATCGCCAGTTTTGGACATCGATTTGCGGGGTAGCCGAGTTATTTCGCACGAAGAACAGTTCATTGGGCGTCGTATACCCGTCAAGAGGGAGAGTATCCAGGCGCGCCTCAGCGTTCGTTTCGTGCCTGATAAAGTGTTCGGCCGGCAATGGTTTGACAATTGAATCCGTCATTATCCATCTCCATCATCAGGTTCCAGTTGGCGGTCCAGCCGGAAACCGGATTGTTCATTCCATCAGCCGAATTGTAACCGACCCGGAAATTGATTCAAACTGGTTTTCACTGGGCCAATTTGAGATTATGCCGGGGAGCAAAGCGAGGTGACGGGGTAAATCCATACTGCATGGTCGCACAAAATAGTTTATTATTATCGCGTCTCGAAAAAATTCTAGCGAACGAGAGGAACCTTCACATGGCTAACCAGTCTTCAAACGATCCGGAAATTGCCCAATTCATCACCGAGGATCAGGATCCCGAACAGGTCGCCAAGGCCTATAACAAGGTCCAACAGATATTAACCAGCGGCGAAAAGGTGCTGTATATCGCTATCCAAAAGCCGCTGACTGTCGATATGGCTCCGGATGTGGTCATATTGACCAACCGCCGCTTCATCGACTACCGCCCCAACATGTTTGGCCAGGCCACTTTCAAGGATTATATCTGGCGCGATCTTCGGGAGGCCGTGTTGACGGAACACGTCATGCGCGCCACCTTGACGATGTACGCCAGAGATGGCCAGGAGTTAAGGATCGAGAACCTGGTGAAGGCCCAGGCACGCCGTCTCTATGCGATCGCGCAGGAAATGGAAGAAAACGTGCGTGAGGAGATACGATTGCGACAGATGGAAGAGAAGCGCGCTGAGGCCGGGGGAATTGTTTTGCAACACACCGGCGCTCAAAGCGCGTCGACAGCTGCCCCAGCCGAGGAACCGCTGCAGGCTTTGAGTAAGCTCAAACAATTGCTCGATGCCGGTCTGATCACATCCGCGGAATTTGAGACCAAAAAGGCCGAAATTTTGTCGCGTCTTTGACCGATAATGGGCCTACCTCGTTATCGAGAGCAGACGCCTTCCCTGGTGGTGTTGCTAAATTCGTCGCATCCGCCGCGCGCCAAATATAACGGCGATCAACGCCAGCCCGACGGCGGCTACCATCCACGCATCAAAGCCGGTATTCGGTAAGGTGGACGGCGGTGTCGGTGTGGCGGTTAGCATTGTGACGGCCGTGGCGGTTGGTGATGGGCCAAAGGTAGCCGTCGGCGAGGGGCCAAGCGTGCCGGTCACCGTGGACGTAGGCGCCATTGTAGGGGTGGATTCCTGTCCTGTAGGCGTTGGCGATGTTGTAGCGTTCGTCGTGGGCGATGGCTCCAAAGTCAGGGTTGGTGATACTATCAAAGCGAGTGTTGAGATCGGTGTGGCTGTTGCCGAACCCATGACCGTGCTGGTGGCCGATGGCGTGGGAGTAGCGACTGGCGGGACCAGCGTCGCGGTTTCCGTTGGCGCTCCTATCACCGTCGCGGTTGGCGACGGCGTTGGTGTCGCCGTGTCGACAGGAGCCGGTTGCTGGGTTGATGTGGCCGGATTGGCCGGCGTTGCCCCTCCCACCGGTGTCTCGGTTACAGCCCCTTCAGCCGGAGCCGGTTGGTCCTCCCCGCCTGCCGACGTTGCTTCCGGAACCGGGTATTCTTCCGAAGGTGGTGTCGTTAGCGGCGGATAGCTGCCGACTCCAGCAGTGGGTTGCGGCGAAACCGGCTGGCCCTCTACCGGCGTGGCGATTGCCCCGCCGACTGCAGCGGTCGCCGTGACCTCCGGTACGTCAGGTGTCGAATCGCCGGCCGAAGGCGGCTGTTCGGTGACACCAAGGATGATTATGGTCGGGACGGGAGTGGCATCGCTCTCGGCCGTAGCTTCGGAAGTCACATCAGTGCCGCTCGCCAACGCTGTCGCCGTCGCATTCACGGGTGATAAAGTGACGGCCCCAGCCTCAGCCGTGGCCGTCGCTTCGGCCGGTGAAATCGTACTGGCTTGAGCCAGTGCCGTTGCAGCGATGTCCCCTGAGGAAAGCCCCTCTGATTCTGCTTGGGCAGTCGCCGTCGCTTCGGCCGGTGAAATCGTACTGGCTTGGGCCAGTGCCGTTGCAGCGATATCCCCTGAGGAGAGTCCCTCTGATGCTGCTTGAGCAGTCGCCGTGGCGTCCGAAGACGAAGCCTCGCTTCCCTCGACTTGCGCCGTCGCCAGGGCATCTTCAGCCGAGAGGCCGGCTGATTCGGCCTCGGCTGTGGCTGTCGCATCAGACGCTAGAACTTCGTCTGCTTCGGCCAGAGCCGTCGCCGTAGCTTGCTCCGCAGTGATTTCGCTGTCGATCCCGGCCACGGCCGTAGAAACGACTGCTTCACCACCATTGTCGACCGATATGGCTGGGATGCCCTGCTCGGCCAGAGCGGTTGCTTCAGCCTGGATTGATTCGATAGTTAGAGTTACGGCCGCATTGGTGGCCAGGATGACGGCATTTTGCGTTTCAATGGCCGCAATTTCTACCGCCCGATCGGACGCGCGATCCCAAAACAGATAGCCGACGGTTGCCAGTGAAAAGAAGAGCAATGTGGCTGTGAGGATTGTGGCCACGGTGAGGAAAGTCCGGTCACTGGCGTCCTCCGGTCCAGGTCCCTCATTCATCAACTCGTCACCGGCTAACGGGTCTTGGTTGCCGCTTTCATCATCATTGACGATAAATTCATCCGCGCCCATGGTTAAAAAGCTCCTGTTCGATCATTCGATGGTGCCGGAATTTGCCAAAGCGTCAATACAGTCGTATTCTGTCTTGCCGGATAGCTGAACTTGACGTAACATAACGTTTGGCGACAGTATAACATGATCCATTAGGGGTGTAAAGTTAAGCCAATGCGCGCCAAGATCATTATCAACCCGAAATGTGGTGAGGGACGCGTTCGCGAACAGAAAGACATGATCGCCCGGCTAGGCCAACAGTTGGGCGACGTGGATGTATTCAGCACGCAGTACCCCACTCACGCCACTAAACTGGCGGAGAGCGCGGCTTCGGAGGGATATGAATGTGTCGTGGCCGCCGGGGGCGATGGCACTGTTCATGAGGTCGTTAATGGCCTGGTTGGAGATCAACGCGCGACCCTACCCCTGGGCATCATTCCTATCGGCTCCGGCAATGACCTGGCTTTCAACTTGGGCATCTCCAAAAATCCGGAGGAAGCGATTCAGCGCGTCTTCACCGGCAAGTCCCAACCTCTCGATCTGGGCCGTATTACCGATGACCGCGGGCTGACGAGAGTCTTTCACAACAATCTGGGCATTGGTTTCGACGCCATCGTCGTCATGCGCACCGAAACCATATCTCGTCTTCACGGGTTTCCCATGTATCTGGCGGCCGTCTTGCAGACTATTTTCTTCGATTTCCAGACCCCGTACCTGGAGATGCGCTTCGACGATGAAGAAGTAAACCAACGGGCGCTCTTCCTTTACGCCGGCATTGGCTCCCGTGGTGGTGGCGGCTTTTTGCTGACACCTGCCGCCAGTCGCGATGACAATCGCATCGATACCTGTCTGGTTAATCCTGTCGGACGGCTGACCATGCTCTATATGTTGACCCGTGTGATGAAAGGCACACATGTCACCTCGTCGCACGTGACGATGCGACAAAATCAGCAAATCGTCATTCGCTCGTCCACACCGATTCCCGTCTATCTGGACGGCGAGATGTTTGCCTATCCGCGGGACAGCGTGCGGGAATTAACGATCACCAGCCTGCCGGCGGCCATCGATGTTATGGTCTGATTCCAGGAGCAGTGGAGACAGCCCAGGTTGGCCAATCATCTATAACCTATGCGAACACTGGAACAGGCCCTCAACGAGCACGATCTCATCGTCTTGCGAGTCATCGGCGAATGGTTGGGTATTGACCTGACTGGATCCGGCAAGGCGGCGGCCGTCAACCAGTTAACCTCGTCTCTGCTCCAGGTTAATCTGCCGCAGGAAATGGAATTCCTGGAACCGGATGATGCCCAGGCCTTGCAAGAACTGGTTCGTTTGGGTGGTCGCGTTCCGGTGGCTGTCTTCGCCCGCGACTATGGCGAAGTTCGCATGATGGGTCCCGGCCGGCTGGAGCGCGAAGAACCCTGGCTGGACCCTACCAGCCCAACCGAGAGCCTCTGGTATCGGGGATACCTGTATCGCGGATTTGACGAGACACCGGAAGGCCCGATCGAGTTCTTTTTTCTGCCTCAGGAGTTGCTGGCTCAATTCAACTGGCCTGTCGCCGCCGGTGAGCGAGAACATTCGCCAAAAGGAACGATAGCGCCGGCCCCGAATCCGCCAACCATCCGCGAAGCAGTGACCGATGCCGTCGATGATCTGACTACTCTGCTGGCCCTAGCGCAGCGCACGGGGCTTCGTTCGGAAAAACTCCCCAATCTGGACGGGCTCATGGTCAATCCCGATCGAGATCGGCGTTCGTTGTTGCTAACCCTGGCAACAGAAATGAGCCTGTTACGCCGAGCAAATGATCTATTGCGTCCGACGCGATCCGCCCTGAATTGGTTACGACTGAGTCGGGAAGCCCAATTGCGAAGCCTGGTCGATGCCTGGAGCCGGAGCATCTGGAACGAACTGCGTCATACCCCTGGCCTTATATGTGAAGGAGAGAGCTGGAATAACGACCCGCTTCCCGCTCGCACGGCGCTCATGGATGTGTTGCCCGGCGACGACAACTGGTACTTGTTAAGTGATATTGTCGAGGCTGTCAGAAATCTGGACCCTGACTTTCAACGACCGGACGGCAACTACGACACGTGGTTCATCCGGGATGCCGAAATGGGCGGTTACCTGAGCGGATTTGAGAATTGGGACGAGGTGGAAGGGCGATTATTGCATTATCTAGTGCAGGGGCCGCTCTTCTGGCTAGGCATGGTTGACCTGTCCGACGATGACGACCCCCCTACGGCCTATCGTCTGACCGCCCGCGCCCTGGCTTGGCTAGGGGATGAGCCACCGGGCGAGGACGAGATACGCGTGCCATTTGTCGTTCTGCCCGAGGGCATACTCGTCGTACCACACAACGCCGGGCGCTTTGAACGCTTCCAGGCAGCACGGATCGCCGATCCGGAACCCCTCCAGCCGGGCACCCCTTACCGTTATCGCCTTGTCCCATCTTCCCTAGTTGAGGCTCGAGAACAAGGGATTCTCCCGGAGCGAATTTTGGTTTTTCTGGAAGAAGGAAGCGGCCGCCCTGTGCCGACGAGCGTACGGCGCGGCCTAAAGCGCTGGGCTGATAAGGGAGTGGAAGGGCGATTGCAAGGAGTCGTCGTCCTGCGGGTGGCAGACCAGTCAATCATTGAAACCCTGCGGACTAATTCCAAAACGCGCGAGTTTCTCGGCGAGAATCTGGGCGATCTCGCCATAGTGGTGCGCGGGGAGTGGGAAGACTTTCGCCAGGCGACAGCCCAATTAGGTTTGTTCCTGGACATTGAGAGCCTGTAGCTTTTAGCCTGGCTCTTGCCACCTGCTTTTTACCTCTCAAACACATCTCTTACATTCGTTTTATTTTTTTCATACGTTTCTGTCACACAATACGAAGTGCAGGATCCTTAAGGAACCAAACCCAAAAAAAACTTAAACAAGAGATATAAATGGAGGTATCACCATGACGAAGATTGTACGTTGGAATCCGATGCGCGAGGCAGTTGATCTGTATAACGAGTTCGACCGCATGTTTGAGTCGCAGGCCAACCGCTCCCGTTGGGGGTTACCGATGCGGACCAACGACGTGGTCGGTAGCTGGAGTCTAGCTCTTGATGTGGCTGAAAACGGTGATTTCTTTACCGTGAAGGCCTCGTTGCCGGGGATGACACCCGAGGATCTGAACGTCACCCTCGAAGATAATGTTCTGACCATTCAAGGCGAACTGCGCGAGGACGAGACGATTGAGGAAGAATCCTATCACATCCGCGAGCGTCGTTATGGCAGTTTCAGCCGCAGCCTGCGCTTTCCGGTGCCGGTCAATGCCAACAATATTGAGGCAGCCTATGAGAACGGCATTTTGACTCTGTCTGTGCCGAAGGCCGAGGAAGTGAAGCCGAAGCGGATCGAGATCAAGGTTTCCTAAATGAGAGAACCCCATAAATTTTATCGTTGATTTACAACGCCGGGTCATTAAGCCCGGCGTTTTGTTTAGGGGACTTCGTGTCCGGTTGAAGATTCCCACACGGCAAACCACTGTTGCCGGTCGAGCGTGAGTTTGGTGGCGGCGACGGCCGCCTCTATCCGCTCCAATTTGCCGGTGCCTAACACAGGCAACACCGGCACCGGGTGGCGCATGAGCCAGCTGAGGGCGACCTGGTCGATCGAGGCTCCGCCCAACTCCCGGCCGATCTGCTCCAGTGTTCCCCGTATCCGGCGGGCACGCTCCTCGTCGCCGAACAGCTGGCCGCCGCCGATCGGCGACCAGGCCATGGCCGGCACGCACAATCGTTGCATCTGGTCCAGCGTGCCATCGTGAAGGGGGTCAAGATAAAGCACCGACAGTTCGATCTGGTTGGTGACCAATGGTAAATCGAGTCGCGATTGCAACAGGTGGAATTGCCAGGGCATGAAATTACTGACGCCGGCGTGGCGTATCTTGCCCATCGCGTGCAGATGAGTGAGTGCTTCGGCGACCTCGTCGGCATCCATGAGTGGGTCAGGCCGGTGGATAAGCAGCACATCCAGGTAGTCGGTGCGTAATTGACGGAGCGAATTTTCGGCCGAGGCGATGATGTGCTCGCGGCTGGTATTGTAGTGGTGGATGCGGGTGTCGGGGCGATTGGGCGATTGCAATTGTATGCCGCACTTGGTCACCAGTTCCATCCGCGATCGCAGACCCGGCTCAGCCGCCAGCGCCTCCCCGAAGACACCTTCGCAACTATAACTGCCATAGATATCGGCATGATCGAATGTTGTCACGCCCATGTCCAGGCATTGGGAGATGAAATTCCGCAAACCTTCGCCTTCCAGCCCCCATTCGCCCAAGCGCATGACGCCCGCCACGATCTGCGATAACGTTGCCCCATCTTCCGTCAGCCGAATTCTCTTCATTTCTGTTTCTCCCAAGTCAAATTTACCCTGCCAGGAACACGGCTCTCATGATTAAGCCGCCGTTGTTTCTTGAAGTATCACAATGTCAGCGAGAACTATGTTGTTCGGCTCAATTCCTCCCGGGTAGTGCGGGGTAACCCATTTACCACCAGATCATATGAGTCATCGATCATCCCTAGCAGTTCCGGCTGCGGAACACTACCATCGAGGGTGACCGTGTTCCAGTGGTTTTTGTTCATATAATAGCCGGGCCGCACCGCCGGATAGACGTCCCGCAGAAAGAGCGCCTGGCCCGGCTCGCACTTGAGGGTAATCGTCAGCGGTTCGGCCTCCCAGGCAACCAGGGCGAACATCTTGCCCATCACCTTGTATACCAGGGAATCAGGCCCGAATGGTGTTTCTTCGGTCGCGGCTTTCTTGGCCAGTAGATAAGATTGAAGTTCTTGCAGGTCCATCTTGCTGTTTCAGATAAAGGCTGTCTACCGTCTGAGGACTTCGCCCAGCGCCTGCAACAACACGGCCACCGCCTCCCGGCGAGCATTGTAGCCCATCAGCCCGACGCGCCAGACCTTGCCGGCCAGATCGCCCAGACCACCGGCGATCTCGATGTTGTATTCGGACAACAAGCGCCGCGACACCGCCGCCGCGTCGACGCCCTCGGGCACGCGCACCGTCGTCAGGCTGGGCAGGCGAATCTCGGGCGCCACATGCGGTTCTAACCCCAGCTTCGCCAAACCGGACCAGAACGTTTCGGCTATTGACTGATGCCGCGCCCAACGCTCGGCCAGACCTTCTTCGGCCACCAGCCGCAAGCCTTCACGCAGGGCGTAAAACAGATGCATCGGCGCGGTGTGGTGATAAGCGCGCGGCGAGCCGCTCCAGTATTTGCTCAACAGGTCGGCGTTCATGTACCAGTTGGCGATAGGCGTCCTCCGGTTGCGGATTTTGTCCACTGCCCGCGGCCCAAAGGTGAGCGGCGCGACGCCCGACGGGCAACTCAGGCACTTTTGCGAGCCGCTATAGGCGATGTCTAGCCCCCAGTCGTCTACAAACAGCGGAACCCCACCCAGACTGGTGACCGTGTCAACCAACAGCAGGCAATCATTCGCGCGGCATAACTCGGCTATCCCTTCCAAGGGCTGGCGCACCCCGGTTGATGTCTCGGCATGTACCAGGGCCAGAACGGCCGGGCGGTGGGTTTCCAGACCGTCACGGATGGTATCCAGGTTAAAGGCTTCGCCCCAGTTCGCCTCCAGACAGCGCAAATCGGCTCCATAGCGTCCGGCTATATCGACCATCCGTCGCCCAAAATAGCCGTTGACGCCGATAAGCACCCGGTCGCCCGGCTCGACGACGTTAGCGAAGGCCGCTTCCATGGCCGCGCTGCCGGTACCGCTGACGGCGATGGTGAATTCATTGTCTGTCTGCCAGGCATAGCGCAGCAATTCGCTGACCTCGTCCATGACCTTGATAAAGGTCGGATCGAGATGTCCTACGGTGGGCGCGGTCATAGCGCTGAAGACGCGCGGGTGTGTATTCGATGGCCCGGCCCCCAACAAAATGCGCGGCGGCATATCAACGGCCGGAAACATAGCCCGGTGATTGTCATTGATAGTGAAGGTGTTTATACTCATGGCTTCCTCTACCCCGTCTGGCGGAACGACGCCAAGCGTAGGAAACAACGATGATAACATCCAATTTATTGCGTGGCGAAATTGTCCGGCTGACGGCTGTGACCCCCCAAGATCTACCGGCTATCACCCGTTGGTGGGCCGATGCCGATTTTTTGCGTCTCTACAATACCGCCCCGGCCGTCCCTCGCAATGAAGATCAACTGAGCCGCCGGTTTGACTTGAGCCAGACGAGTAACGAAGTTTTTCTGTTTGCTATCCGGCTGCTGGACAGCGAGGATATCATTGGCCTGGTGGAATTAGACGGAGTCGATTGGTCGAACAGGACGACGTTCGTCAGCATCGGCATCGGTCAGAACGCTCATCGGGGCCTGGGTTATGGTCGCGAGGCGATGCAACTGGGTTTGAAATTCGCCTTTAATGAACTCAATCTCCACCGTGTTTGTCTGACCGTGTTTAGTTACAACACCCCGGCGATCGCCTTGTATGAAAACCTGGGCTTTACGCGCGAGGGAGTTTACCGGGAACACATCGAGCGCGACGGCCGGCGCTATGACATGATCCTGTACGGCCTTTTGCGCCCGGAATGGAAGGGCTGAGTCCGGCGAAAATAAAAAGGAAAGTCGGGCACTCAGGAAAGGCAGGCTCAGGTTATCCAGCCACACCTTTCCCGGCTGCTTGATCCCTACACCTGATTATTATGTTAACCGGCAAAAGCACGTCCTACGAACAAGTTATAGTTATCGACGACACAGTGCATTAAGGAGACAACCAATGCTTAACCTGGCAGTTCTTTTGGAGGATAGTGCTCGTGAGGCACCTGCACGCACAGCGGTTATCTTCAACGAGTTCAGGCTCCCGTACGCGGCCGTCAATGCCGCCGCGAACCAGGTAGCTAATGGACTGGTCGATCTGGGGATCCAGCCGGGCGACAAGGTGGCTTTGAGTTGCCCTAATCTGCCTTACTTTCCGATCATCTATTACGGCATCCTGAAGGCAGGAGCGGTCGTCGTCCCGCTGAACGTGTTGTTAAAAGGACGCGAAATCGCCTATCATCTTCAGGACTCCGACGCCAAAGCTTTCTTCTGTTTTCAGGGACCACCCGATCTGCCGATGGGCCAGTTCGGTTGGGAAGGTTTCCAACTGGTCGATAACTGCGAACACTTCTTTATGATCACCGCCGACCCGGCCGGGCCGTCACCCATCGAGGGCACCAAGACCCTGGGCATGCTGATGGCCGGCCAGTCACCAACTTTTGACACCGTCCAGACCGCGCCCAGTGACACGGCCGTCATCCTCTACACCAGCGGCACCACCGGCAACCCCAAAGGAGCAGAACTGAGCCACAGCAACATGGTCCTCAACGCCCGCCTCTCGGACACGATGTACGCGACGGCTGAGGACGAGGTTCATCTGATCACGCTGCCGCTGTTTCATTCATTCGGCCAGACTTGCCAGATGAACACCGGATTTTATAACAAAGCCACGCTGACCCTGCTGCCGCGGTTCGACGCCGACGCCGCGCTGGGCATCATGGAGCGTGACAACGTGACCTTCTTCGCCGGAGTGCCGACGATGTATTGGGCCATGCTGAATCACCCCCACCTGGAAAAATTTAACCTAGCGCAGATCGCCGCCAATTTACGACTGGCTGTCTCCGGCGGGTCAGCCATGCCGATCGAAGTCATGAAGGCCTTCGGCGAGAAGTTCGGCGTCCAGATTCTGGAAGGATATGGCCTTTCGGAAACCAGCCCGGTCGCCACCTTCAACCGGCTGGATCGCCCGTCCAGACCCGGCTCGGTAGGCCTGCCGGTGTGGGGTGTGCAGGTGCGCGTGGTGGATCCACTGGACCACGACGTGCCGGTGGGGGAGATGGGTGAGGTCACCATCAAGGGCCACAACATCATGAAAGGTTATTACAAGCGGCCCAACGCCACGGCCGAGGCCATGCGCAACGACTGGTTCCACACCGGCGATATGGGGAAATTAGACGAAGACGGCTACCTTTATATCACCGACCGGGTAAAGGACATGATCATTCGCGGCGGCTTCAACGTCTATCCGCGCGAAGTCGAAGAAGTGATGATGACCCATCCGGCGATCAGCCTGGCGGCCGTCGTCGGCGTGCCTCACGAAAGTCACGGCGAGGAAGTCAAGGCCTATGTCATCCTCAAGCCTGAGCAGATTTTGACTGAGGAGGAACTGATCGACTGGTGCCGGGAGACGATGGCCGGGTACAAATATCCGCGCATCATTGAATTCCGCGAGTCCTTGCCGATGACGGCCACGGGGAAGATATTGAAGCGCGAATTGCGATAGGCGATTCGGATTCTTAAGCCGAAGGTTTTTACTCGTCGTATTGATAAACAGCAAGTGGCTGGTGGCGGATAAGCTCTTTTTTAGAACGGCAACAATTCCAACAATGAAGGCAGAGCGGTCATCGCCCAGAACAACAAACCACACAACGCCAAGAATAGCACGAGGAGCAGCAATGCCAACCACACCGGTATCTGCGGCGTGATGGTCATGCGGCCGCCCAGGGCAGGGGCCTGCGGCTGTTGGGGCAACTGAGCGACGTGGATAGTGAATGGACGGGTTTGCGCCTGCCCCGTGACCGGACGTTTGATGGCCTGCGCGAAGAAATCAACAACCCCTGTCTGTCCCGGGGCCAAGCCGATTTGCTTTTGGGCCGCGTCAAAGTACAAACCCCCTTCAGGCGTTTCCACTATCAGCCGCATGGTTTGCGGGTTGGGCGTTTGGTTTTGCAGCAGCACGCGGTAAATTCCCTCGTCACGCAATTCCCGCGGTCGCATGTCCCACACCACTCGCCGCGCCGGCGTGGGAAACTCGGTAACCATACTGACAATGGTCGAATCGGAATCGGCGGCGAAGGCCTGGGCCTGCTGATTGGTCACGGTTCCGGCCGCCCGGCGCAGATCGGCGGCCAGCTCTTCGGCCGTCTGGTAGCGATTCTCCGGTCGCCGGGCCAGCGCGCGCAAAATGACGTTTTCAATAGCGGCGGGCACACCGGCATGGGCCTCGCTGGGAGTGGGGACGCTCTCGTACTGGTGAGCCTGTAGTGCGCGCTCCGGAGTAGTGATGTCCAGCGGTAACTTGCCGGTCGCCAGCTGATAGAGCACAACGCCCAGCGAATAGATGTCGGAGCGGCCGTCGACGGGTCGGTCTAGCACTTGCTCCGGTGACATGTAGGGCAGCGTGCCCATCATCAACCCGGCCTGCGTCTCCCCCTCGGCCTCCATCAGTTTGGCCAAGCCGAAATCAGTCAGCATGGCCCGGAGCGGCGGATCGCTCAGCCGGTCGGGCCGATCTAGGCGCTTGACTAGGATATTGTCGGGCTTGACATCGCGATGGATGATCCCCTGGCGGTGAGCATAGCCCAGCGCGTCGGCCGCCTGGGCGATGAGCGTCAATGTTTCCTCCAGCCGGACGACCTGGTTGAGCCGGGCCAGCTGGCGAATGTAGGCTCCCAAGCTGAGGCCGTCGACAAGCTCCATAGCGATGTAAAGCAGATCCGCTTCGCGGCCAAAGTGATAGATGCGGACGATTGAGGGGTGATCCAGCCGGGCGGCGGCGCGGGCTTCCTGCAGAAAGCGCTCCTGAAAGGACGGGTCGGCGGCCAGGTCGCTGTGCATGACCTTGACCGCCACCGGGCGCATCAGGTTCACATCCGTCGCGCGGTAGATAGCGCCCATGCCGCCCTCGCTGATGACGGCGTCAATGCGATAATTTTCGATTTGCTGGCTGGGTTGCAAGGTCATAGGAGGAATGATCGCCCACCTTCCATGGTAAGGCAAGTGAACACCGATCATTCATCGGTCTCAATGATCTATGTTGCCGCTACGGCTGCGACCAACCATCTGATCCTTGTATTAAACACTACTCGGGAGTTTGAGCGCGTGATCGGGTTATCGCTGGAAAATTGGTGTACAGTTTGAGTCAGGGATCTACATCGATCCGCCGCCACTGGCCGGATTCGGTGTTGAAAACAAACAAGCTGCCGAACGGGGCGACCAGAATGGTACCGTTGCTAAAATCCTGAGTGGCCGAAGCTTGATCACCGATTTCCAGGGCCGTCACCGCGCCGAGGGCTTCGCGCACCGCCGGATGGTTGCACCAGACATGGCCAAAGCCGCGAATCGGCGTGGGCGGGCTGTTTTCTTCGCCGCATGTGAACTCCTGGATCGATTGCTGCCATTCGTTCGGATAAGTTTCCCAGCGGCCGTCGTTGTAGAGGACGTAGATCGTGTCAGTGTCGCCGCGCCATAACATCTGCCCGCCTTCAAACGGCGCGTAGGCGGTGCTGATGGGGAATTGCCCGGCGCCGGCCGGACAGCCGAGTTCGGCCCCATCCCAATATTCGCTCAGCTCGGACTGGATGGGGTACTCACAAGGCGGGGAAAGCGCGGTTACGGTAGGTAGAAGTGTTGCCGTGGGTGGCGGGAGCGTGCTGGTTGGTGGTGGGGCGGGCGAGCTCTCGGCTTCGGCTACTGTTGGTAAAAACACTGCCGTGGCAGCGACGGTTGGTGCGGGACCGTCCGGAATTCTGGAACAAGCCGACAAGCTTATTCCGATGACGGTTAACAACAACACCCAGGTGTGTAGCGAACCAAACTGCATTTGGACTTGCCTGAATAGACGGCCTCGAGCGTTAACTAGGTCCTGACGGTAATCGCTCATGCGGCCATTATCATTGAGGGCAAGACAACCGGCGACCAATCGCCGGTGAATCGTCAAAGGGGATCCCTGCCGGCTGTCCTGCCCGTACATTCAATTTCCGATATAGGACCTAATTCAGCTCTGCCAACAACCCTACCCGCTCGTTAAACTGTTCAATCAACACATCGATCTCGTCGGCCAGGCCGTGCAGTCTGGTCCAGTAGGTCGGGTCGTACCACTGGGCCTGAATCTCCTCGTAGGTCTTGCCCTGCTGTTCCACCCAGGTGTAGTACTTCAGGTTGTGGATGCGCCGCCGGTCGCGATAGGACAGCTCCAGCAGGTTGTCGGTGTTCTCGCCCAACAGATAGCGGTGGTAGACGCCAGCCGCATCCAGCGGCGTGAATTCTCCTTCCTGCTCGCGATATTCGTCGACCCGGCTCTGGTACATCTCCATCGAGTCGGTAGCGATGGTCATGACGATGTCGTTCGGCCCCATCTCATAATACTTGGCCATCTTGATCGCCGCCAGCATGTTGCCGATGCAGGAGATACCCAGGTCGGGCAGCAGCGCCACCATCTCCGGGGTAACACCCTGACTGATCAGGTATTCCTGCCCGGCCGGTTCGTTGAACAGGCGCATGATACCGATCGTGGCCGCGTCGTCGATGGCCGCGACCATGTCGGTGTTCTTGACGTTGTGGATCCAGGGTACGTGCTTGTCGCCGATGCCTTCGATGCGGTGGGAGCCGAAGCCGTTCTCCAGTAGCGTCGGGCATTGCAATGCTTCGGCGGCGCAGATCTTGCTCGTCGGGAACTGCTCCTTCAGGTAGTCGCCGCTGGCGATCGTCCCGGCCGAGCCGGTGGCCGACGACATACCGCGGTAGGTATCGTTGGGACCCATGACTTGCTTCAGCACTTCGTGCATGGCCGGGCCGGTGATGCTGTAGTGCCACAAGTAGTTGCCGAATTCGTCAAACTGGTTAAAGATGACCAGGTCTTCGCCGGAAACGCGCAACTCCCAGCACTTGTCGAAAATCTCCTTGACATTACTTTCAGAGCCGGGGGTTTTGATGATTTCGCCGGCGACCTGTTCCAGCCACTCAAACCGCTCCTTGCTCATCCCTTCGGGCAGGATGGCGATGGACTCGCAAGCCAGCAGGTTGGAGTCGTAGGCCCCGCCACGGCAGTAGTTGCCTGTGCTGGGCCAAACGGCCTTCTGCGTCGTCGGGTCAAACTGGCCGGTGACCAGTCGCGGCACGAGACAACCGAACGCCGCGCCAACCTTGTGCGCACCGGTCGGAAACCACTTGCCGACAATGATGATGATTCGAGCCTGTATGCCGGTCAGCTCCGGCGGGAATTCGATGTAGTTAACGCCGCCGTACTCGCCACCCTTGGCAACCGGTTCGTTATGCCAGGTGATGCGAAATAAATTGAGCGGGTTCAAATCCCACAGGCCGACATCGTCCAGCCGTTGCTTAATGGCATCGGGGACGAGTTCGGGGTTGCGCTGTTGCTTGAAAGTCGGGATGATGATGTTGCGTTCGCGAGCGCGTTCCACAGCGTGTTCGAGCGCGGCTTCATGGATGGACAGATCGATCATAGTATTTCTCCTGGGGAGTAAGATGCGTGAAAGTGGCTCAGCGGTCGGTGGGCCGTGGGATTTATCATGACACCGGAAATCGGCCGCCGGTTGGTGATATAGGCTTGTCCGTTGCCACCCCGTTAGTATACCTGCCAGCCGAATAACTGGCGATTGACATTTGTCATGTTTTGAGGTGCTGTTCGTCTCTTGTTACGTTTGTAGTAGGCATCTCAGTGTCGGGAGCAGTGATGAATCACTCACTACAAACAGAAAAAGGAGTTTATCGCTTGCCGTTCAACAACGGCTTCAGGAACTGGCCTGTGTACGAATTCCTGACTCGGGCCACTTCTTCCGGCGTGCCCTGGGCGATGATCTCGCCACCGCGGTCGCCGCCCTCCGGCCCCATATCGATGATGTAGTCGGCTACCTTGATGATGTCGAGGTTATGTTCGATGATGACAACCGTATTACCCTTGTCGGCCAGCTTGTTCAACGCAAGGATGAGCTTGCTGACATCGTGGGCATGCAGGCCGACCGACGGCTCGTCGAGGATATAGAGCGTCCGGCCGGTGGCGATCTTGCTCAGTTCGCGGCTCAATTTCACCCGCTGGGCCTCGCCACCGCTCAACGTCGGCGCGGGCTGGCCCAGGTGGATATACCCCAGGCCCACATCAGCCATCGTCTGCAGTTTGCGGCGAACGGGCGGGATGTTGGCGAAGAAATCCAGCGCTTCGTCGACGGTCAGGTCGAGGACTTCGGCGATGTTGAGGTCCTTGTAGGTCACCTGCAACGTCTCGCGATTGTAGCGCGCGCCCTTGCAAATATCGCAGGGCACGTAAATATCGGGCAGGAACTGCATCTCAATCCGGTTCTGGCCCTGTCCCTGGCAGGCTTCACAGCGGCCGCCCTTGACATTGAAGCTGAATCGCCCCGGCTGGTAACCGCGCAACTTGCTCTCCGGCAGGCTGGTGAACAGGTCGCGCACCTGGTTAAACAGGTTGGTGTAGGTGGCGGGATTGCTACGTGGCGTGCGGCCGATGGGACTCTGGTCGATCTCGATCACCTTGTCCAGGTGTTCCAGCCCGCGTATCTCGCGGTGTTTACCGGGCAAGACCTTCGCGCCGTTGAAATACTGGCTCAACCGTTTGCTCAGGATTTCAACCAGGAAGGAGCTTTTGCCGCTGCCGCTGACGCCGGTGATACAGATCAATCTGCCCAGCGGGATGCGCACGTCGACATCCTTCAGATTATTCTCGGCCGCGCCAATGACTTCCAGCCACTCGCCGCTGCCCGACCGCCGCTTCTTGGGTACGGGGATAGACTTTCGACCGCTTAGATAGGCCCCGGTCAGGCTATTGGGATCAGCGGCCACATAGTCCGGCGTCCCTTCGGAGACCAGTTCGCCGCCGTGCTTGCCCGCCCCTGGCCCTAGGTCGATCAACCAGTCGGCGGAACGCATCGTCTCTTCGTCGTGCTCCACGACCAACACCGTGTTGCCGAGGTCGCGCATTCCCTGCAAAGTATGGATCAGCCGGGCGTTGTCGCGCTGATGCAAGCCAATGCTGGGCTCATCCAGCACGTAAAGGACGCCCATCAGCCGGCTGCCTATTTGCGTCGCCAGCCGGATGCGTTGCGCCTCGCCACCGCTCAGGGTTCCGGCGGTGCGATCCAGTGTCAGGTAGTCGAGGCCGACATTGATCATGAAGCCCAGCCGCTCGCGGATCTCTTTCAGGATAGAGTTGGCGATCATCGCCTGGCGCGGCGTCAACGGTGTGCCCTCGACATCCTGCAAGCCCTCGGCCCATTCCAGGCTTTTGACGACCGGACGCTTGACCACATCAACGATGGTGGTGCCACCGATATCGACAGCGCGGGCCACCGGCTGCAGGCGCGTGCCGCCACAGGCCTTGCACGGCCGGTCGACCATATAATCTTCCAGCTTCTCGCGTACATAGTCGGAGGTGGATTCGTTATAACGCCGCCACAGATTGGGAATAACGCCTTCGTAACGCGTGCCATAGTTGCGGGTATGGCCTTCACGGTTCTTATACTTCACTGTAACTTGCTCATCGCCGCTACCGAAGAGCAGGATGCGCATCTGCTGGGCTGACAACTCGCGCACCGGCACGTCGAGGGGAATGGCAAAATGATTGGCCGTCGCTCTTAATAGTTGCCAGTAATAACCGGCCTTGTCCTCTGTCGGCCAGCCGATGATAGCTCCATCGGCCAACGTCAGATCTTTATTAGGCACGACCAGATCGGGATCGATTTCCTTTTGAATCCCCAACCCCTGGCAATCCGGACATGCACCGTAGGGCGTGTTGAAGCTGAAGGTACGCGGCTCGATAGGCGGGATACTCGTGCCATCGTATGGGCAGTAGAGATGTTCGGAGTAGAGATTATCGACCGGGTTTTCCGGGTCAGTGACATCATTGATGATGACGATGCCTCCGCCCAGACCGAGGGCTGTCTCTATTGAGTCGGTCAGCCGGCTGCGATCGGACTGCGCTTCTTCATTGTCATCATCAGGCGCGTGACGAATGACCAGCCGATCGACAACTGCCTCGATGGTATGGTTCTTATAGCGGTCGAGTTCGATCTTCTCGTCTACCTGTAGAATCTCGCCATTAACACGCACGCGTACGAAACCGGCCTTGCGGATGTCGTCGAATATGCCTTGGTGATGACCCTTGCGGTTTTGAATTAAGGGCGCCAAGATCTGGATACGGCTGTTGAGGGGCATGGAGAGTACGTCACTGACGATTTGCTCGGCCGACTGGGGCATGACTGGACGGCCGCATTCCGGGCAATGTGGAGTGCCGACGCGAGCGAAGAGGAGGCGCAGGTAGTCGTAGACTTCGGTGACGGTGCCGACCGTCGAGCGGGGATTATGGCTGACACCCCTCTGGTCAATCGATACGGCCGGGCTGAGGCCCTCGATGTTATCGACATCGGGCTTTTCCATTTGGCCCAGAAATTGCCGGGCATAGGCCGATAATGACTCTACATAACGGCGTTGGCCCTCGGCAAAGATGGTATCGAATGCCAGCGACGACTTGCCCGACCCCGACAGGCCGGTGATGACCACCAGCCTGTCGCGTGGGATAGCCACGTCGATATTCTTGAGGTTGTGTTCTCGTGCGCCACGCACGATGATTTTATCCAGGGACATCCT
>JAWOHK010000377.1:0-15126 GCA_046485205.1 Chloroflexota bacterium
GCTCGCTGAAGCGAACCGTCAGATCGGCGATCGGTTCGCCGCCGGTAAGCTGCTTTTTGCTGACCGTTATATCGGCGCCCATCGATTGAAGTATCTCAACCAAGCCGGTACGGGTTTGATTGACGCCAACCTGGCGAATCGTGATTTCCGAATCGGGCACGATGGTGGCCGCCACTATGGGGAAAGCGGCCGAGGAAAAATCGCCGGGCACTGTCATGTTCAAGGGGATCAGCCGGCGCCCGCCCGGCGGGGCATCGCCTAGAGTTACCCAACCGTCCAGGATAGAAACGACTGTGCCCATCGCCGTCAGCAAACGCTCGGTGTGGTCGCGCGCCGGGCCGGGCAAATGGACACGAGTCGTGTTATCAGCATATAAACCGGCCAGCAGAACAGCGCTCTTGACCTGGGCGCTGGCCACCGGCAGGCGGTATTCAATTCCTTGCAGGTTAGCCGGTCGCACCTGAAGCGGTGGGTGGCCTTCCACGTCCTTAATATCCGCGCCCATCATCTGCAAGGGTTCTGTGACCCGGTTCATTGGCCGGCGGCGCAACTGCTCGCTGCCGTCCAGAACTGACGAGAAAGACTGACCGGACATGATACCCGCTAGAAGACGGATAGCCGTTCCGGCGTTGCGGCAATCGAGCGGCCCGCCCGGTCGCTTTAGTCCACTTAATCCTCGACCCTCAACCAGCAAGTCCCAAGCATTCGGGCTATGCCGATCGATCTCAATGGATACCCCCATGGATTGCAAGGCTTCCAGCGTCGCTAACGTATCACCGGCCGGCAACCAGTTACGGATAGTACTCTGCCCTTCGGCCAATGCGGCCAGCATCACTGCCCGGTGGCTGATCGATTTATCGCCGGGAACGGAGATCGACCCTTGTAGCGGAGTAGTCTGGCAGCGGATAATTAGCTTGGAAGGCGCAGTCATGAGATGGGGGTTTAAATCGCTTTTCGCCGGGTTTGGGTCATGGGCGGCACATTTTCGCCGGGAAGGGTTGACGGACCTTTAATTCTCACCCGATCGTGGCGGACGCGATGAGGAACGCCTTCCGGCACGTGGTGCGGATCCAGCCGGCTAACGGGCGGCCGCCCGGCCTGCTTGGCCTGTTCCAAGGCGTGATGAATGAGCAGCACGTTGTGCTGGCGCATGAAATCGGCCGTTGTTCCCTCGAAAGCGCTCCGAGCGTCTTCCAGCTTGGCCGGCAGATCGCCAATCTCCTCCGGCGGTATGTAGGCCGGGAGGGCGAAGAACTCCAGATGCTCTTCCACGGGGATCACTCGGCCGAGAATCAACGATCCAATAGGGGCATTGCCCGGACCGGCCGGTTCGAACAGCTCCAGTTGCTCGCCGGAAAGAATCTCCTTCAAATGCAATGTCTGCCGGTCATAGCCGGTCAATTCATAGCCGCTCATTGGCCCGGCTTCGAGCCATTGATTGAGCAAGCGGTTTTCAGTCGCATTAAGTGCGGAGCTATTCGCCGACTGGAACTCTTCAACCAGACGCGAGCCAGAGGGAAGCGTATAGTCGAAGATAAACCAGTCCAGAAATCGTTCCGACTCGGACAGGCTCATCAACGGGAGGGTGTCAGCAGAATAATAGTTATCCCAATAACGAGCTGCGGCCACGCCCAAGTCCTCGGTAAACAATTCCTGATCAGCATACTCGGCCAGCATCAAGCGTAAATCTCGCGACGCATCGAGCCAGGCGCGCTGCTCGCGTTCAGCGGCCAGGTCGGCTGCCATGTGGCATTGCTTATACTTTTTTCCGCTACCACAGTAGCAAGGATCATTGCGGCCGGGTTTATCCATGTCAAGAGCCTCGCAAGTCAATCGCCGGAACATTCTGAATTGGGTAATGTTTGTCCCGGTCAGGTTTGCGTTGAATTGTACCAAAAACAGTTAAGAGAGAGGAAATCGACCACGCAGATGGCCAGTAGACCACTCAGATTGTGACTTCAGCTTCTCCCGCCACCTGATTTCGTTCTGTTCGCGAGGCGATACGTTCGATCATGATTACCAGAGCAGCGCCTATTAACCCCAATACCACCGCGATAAGGACCTCGGATACCCCGCTGCTGGTGGAGAAATCAGGCAAGACATTCTGCTGGGCAGTGACGATTTGAGCCCCATGACTGTCCAAAATAAAGGAGCCACCGGCGTCGGTCAGCCAAGCGGTATCGAGCTTCCACGGCCAGATTTTGCGCAGGCTGCCGATCATCAAGCCGATCAACACGGCCACGGTGGCGTTGTGGTAGCGTTTAAACAGATAGTGGAGAATTTGGGCAAAGGTGATCAGGCCGATGACCGCGCCGAAGGCTACCAGTGCCAACGTCACCACATCCCGCTGGTTAACGGCCGATAGGACCTGCTGATATTTCCCCAGGAGCAACAGGATATAGGAACCGGAAATGCCGGGCAAGATCATGGCGCAACTGGCCAGAGCACCACTCAGCACGTAGAACCACCACGTCTCCGGAGTTTGCAGGGGAACGATGCCGACCAGCCAGAACGCGCCAATCGCCCCGGCGACTGTCGCCGCCAACAAATGAGGCCGCCAAATCTTGATACTCCGGCTGATGGTAAACACCGAAGCCACTACCAGACCAAAGAAAAACGCCCACAGAAAGACCGGACGATTTAAGAGCATATACTCCAGGAATCCGGCCAGCGTAAAAATGGCGGTCATGATTCCCACGCCCAGGAACAACAAAAAACGCCAGTTTGCCAGTCGAAAGATTTCTTTGACGCGCAGGCTAAATGCCGCACGAATCAACTGGGGCCGGCCGAAGGCACGAATTGAACTCACTAATTCTTCATAGATCCCGGAGATGAAAGCGATGGTGCCGCCGGAAACACCGGGCACGATATCGGCCGCGCCCATCGCCAGGCCTCGCGCAAAGATCCCGGCATATTCGCGTAACGATCGCTTGGGCCAGACATCCTCCTGATCAATTTCCTCGATAATCTCTTCCATGAAACTTCCTTATTATTTTCAAAATACAAACGTACCATTATCGACCAAATGATTGAACTCCACTAATCTTACAGAGAATATTTAGAATGTGGGGTAACTTCGGTCGCATGACGAGGACCGTTAAAAACCGTGACTGCCAAGACAATCATCTCAGCCCGCACCCTACAACTCCCTGACTTCATACACTCGGTTATGCGGACGGCGCGACAAGACCTGGATGATGCCCCGCGCCACCTCACTGCGAGTATCCATCAGATCGTAAAAAGATTCCCGGTCGAGCCTGAGCAGGATGGTATCTGTCTCAGTCATAACGCTGGCCATGCGTGGCTCAGAATCCAGCAAAGCCATTTCGGCGAACACTTCTGATCCCAACAGGAAAACCAAGGAAAATAGTAGAAAGGTTAGCTGCTCCTCGCCCGGATAGATATTGAACAGACGTCGAACGGTAGCAGGCATTATTTCCTTGAACAGGCAATGCGGGCGTCGGTTATGGTGTCGATTGAAGAACTATTCGGCCGCTTGTCGGGCGGCGATGGATTCCCTGAAGGCTTTGATGACGTCATCGAGGTTGGTGCCGGGGCCGAACACCCCGGCCAGGCCCAGTTCTTTGAGCCGGGTTACATCCTCGTTGGGAATGATCCCCCCCAAAAAGACCGGTACATCGGTCATTTCATTCTCGGCCATCAAAGCCATGATGCGTTCCATCAGCGGCATATGCGCACCGGAGAGGATACTCAGGCCGATCGCATCCGCGTCTTCCTGCAAGACAGCCTCCACCACCATTTCCGGCGTCTGCCGCAGACCTGTATAGATGACCTCCATCCCGGCATCGCGCAAGGCGCGAGCTGTGACTTTGGCCCCCCGATCATGGCCATCCAGGCCAGGCTTGGCGATTAACACGCGAGGTCGACGATCGCTCATCCTAATTCTCCTCTTTGATCACCACATAACGGCTGGATAGGTCGGCGCAAAATTATGCTTTTCCAATAACCGCCGCTGGGCATCCGCGATTTCGGCCGGCTGAATACCCGGATGCCGGAACACACTGCTGATTTCTTCAACGCACAACCGCCCTTTCGATGTCAGGCGGATCCTCTGCCCCTCAATCTGAACCAAATCGTAATCTTGGAGCCGCTCGAATATAGCCGTGAATACCTGCAAGGGATTTCTATTATAGACGTTAAGGAACAGGTTACAATCGATGAACGGATCATTCTTGAACGCGAACATGACATCGCGGTGGAAAGCCTCGTCCGGGGTAAGCGGGTAAGCGCGCCAGAGCGGCGTCCTGCCGGCAGCGATGTGGCGGGTATATTCGTCCAAATCGAATAGATTGGCCAGTTGGGTGTTGTTATAGTGGCCATAAGCGCCCGGACCGATGGGCAGCGTGACAGCCGATGAAGGAAGACGCTCCGGCCGGAAGCTAGCCGGATCCACAACACCACGCGCCCAAAAGTCATTAGGGAGTTCGTAATATTCCGCTCGTTCCAGGAAGATCTGGGCCATCAGGTGCTGGGTCTGGATGTGGCGGTGGTGGGGTAACTTGACAGACCCACGCCGTACTCGCTCATACAGGCCGGTCCCCCGGTCGACAAATAGAAAGTAGGTGGCGATGGAATCGGCCGCAAAACCAACGGCGTCGGCCAGGGTCGCTTCCCAACTGGCCAATGATTGATCCGCCAGCCCATACATCAAGTCTACATTGACCAGAAATTGTTTGTCGCGCAGCATCGTCATCGCCGCCGCCATAAATTCAGTCGTGTGGCGCCGGTTGGTAACGCGCAGGATGTCCTCGTCGGATGCCTGGTAGCCAATGCTAACTCGATTGATGCCATAATCCCGGAGGATGTTTAAAAATCGGTCAGCTCCGGCTTCATCGGCAAAAAATTCCGGATGCAATTCAAGCGTGCCCATTACGGCCGGATCCAGATAACCTCGATCTCTCAGAAATCCGAGAAATTCTTGAAGCGCTTGTGGGGGAATAAGACTGGGAGTGCCACCGCCGAAGTAAAGGTAGGTAATGTTCAGGGTGGTGTGGCGGGCGTGGAAATCAAATTCAGTCGAGACATGGTAAAGATACTTTGAAACAGCGTCACGCCGCCTGGGGCTTAGGGCCACCAAATAGTAACTACAGAAATCGCACACGCCGGAGCAAAACGGTATGTGGATGTAAGCGTTGTTGACACGCGGCGGATAGGGTGGCAACCTGGCCGGGTCAATCGGCCGCATCTCCATGAGGGATGGGTAGATGCTCAGGTAATAGTAATCAAGGCTATTTCGATGCAACGCCGGCGGCAACTCATCCAGACGATAACCGGCGTAGAGGCGCGCGGCCTCGGCCATCAGAGGCGATTGATTGAGCATAGATACTTAAACAGTTACCACGAAATCGGGCAACCGTCCAAGCATTCAGACTTCGCCTATAGACTCATTTCACCTGCCTCCTCTGGTCTGGATATCCATTGGATTGAGCAAGTGTTCTGTTTATCAAGGATCGTTCTTGTTCAAGGAACGGACATATGTTGTTTCGTTTTCGATGAAGTGTAGAAATTCGTTCATGCGGGTTTCCATGAGCATCTGGTCCGTTGCGGTTGCTCGTCCGTCATATTGGTTGAGCGCCGCCTCAATCAGTGAGCGCCATTCCGGATAGGCGGCGGCCGCCCACCGGCCGCAGGCCCGTTTGGATACGGCCACGTCGCGCGTTTGAAAGCTGTACAGGATGCGACTGAGGTTGAGGATGCAATAGGCCGGATAGCGCAGGTTGGCCCGAACGAAATCCAGCTCATGTTCAAGTGCCTGGGAGACGGCCGTCCAGCTTGGCAGCGGGAATATTGCTTCCGGTTCCGGACCGTACAAGGTCAGGTAGTAGCCGGCGCGTATATGAGCGCAGTGCAAGGCCCAGGCTTGATCGGTGATGTGAGGATACACCTGGTGCCGGGGAGGCTCAGGCCGGCGGGCCGCTTCTAGCCGGATGTAGTAGGCGTCGAGTTCGCCGCCCAGCGGGGGAAATTCCTCAGCCAAATGCTCATGCAAGGTTTTAACAGCCGCTAACTCCTCGTCTGTCAGCTCGGCGTTCAGAATGACATGGCAATCGATGTCTTGCGCCGGACCGCTGTCGGGAAACACGGTCGCCCCGTAGAGATAGATGCCGTAAAGATTTTGACCCAGGGCAGCAACTAGCCCGTTTATCAAGGAATCGCACACCAGTGTGACTTCAGCGATCAACTTTTCAGGGACTAGCATGGGCCACCCTAGAATCTCTGGGTCTTAGCTCGCCAGAATCGCCAGAGCCATCACAGCTCCCTGGACGACAGCGGCCAATTCGATTTTATGACGTGTTGATTCTTATTATCCGGCTCGATGCCCATATCTAACCTGGTTATTTCGATAGAAGGCGCTTGGGCGCGACGAGTTCCCAGGCAACACGGATGTGGTAGTCTAAATCCTCGTCGCTAACGGTAGCCAGTTCGATGCCTACCCAGCCGCGCCAGCCGACATACGGTGGCTTAAAGTATGTCTCCGGGTTGGTTTCGATCAGCGTTTCCTGTAACCCGGCCGGCACGGGCAGCCAGACGGCAATACGGCCATCGTCGTGGTGATTATTGGCGAACATCGTGAAAACTTTTTTACCAACGAAGAAGGTCGGCTCGCCGTGGGATAGTCGCTCACTTGTCTCTGGTAATGCCAGACAAATCCGGCGGACACGCTCCAGATGTGGGGTGGACATATCCTTATTTTAACTCACAGCGTCAACCGCGGCCGCCAGCCCAAGAAACGCTCTATATCGTTCCACGGCTGAATCAAAAGCATCTTGCTCATTTTCCGATAATGGCCGGAATAGGTTCGGGGTAACGTCGACCGTGTTCTTCTTCAACTTTCGCGTCCACGTGCCTGCGATTTCGCCATCGATCAGAATCGGTGAGCGGAAGATACCGTTGCCGGAATCAGGGCGGGCGGCAAAGTCCGGCCTCAAGATAGCGCTGCGATCTTTGTAGCCGACGGTGTACTCGTCGTAGACCGGCAAGAGATGGGCCAGAGGCGTGGGTAGATGGTTATCCGGCGGCGTTGCTCCAAACCAGTAATCCTGCCCGTCGATGGTCACCTTGGTCAATTCGCCTTTGACCATCTCGAGGCCGGCGCGCGCTTCGGCCGCCACCAGGCCCGACCACCAGGTGTAATCGACCAGCGTCGCCGGGCCATGACCGGTGAAGTAGCGGCGAGCCAGTTCGGCCAGCGCTTCGTCGCGGGTCAATTCCAATCCCGGCGGCAGCCATTCATCCAACAAGACGAAGGCCTGCTGCTTGCCGCTGCGCGGCCCGATGCCGATCAGCCCCTCGTGGGCGTGATACCACAGGATGTAATAGCCTTGCTGGCCTGCGGTTGAGACGCCGGCTTCTTCTAGCAAAACGGTCAATGCCTCGCGGGCTATGACCTCATGGTCCATGAGCGCCTTGGTAATTACTTCCCGGCTGCGCCGGAAAGTATCGTCGTCCAGTTCGAGTTCGCGAATTCGTCGGGTCGCTGCTCTCAGGGATCGCTCGGCCGTCAGCTTGAGTATCCAGCGCGCGTCGGCCGCGGCCACATAATGAATCGTCCTCCGCAATGGCCAGGTGCGGATGATAGCCCGATCGGCAATCGCTTGTTCGATGGCCCTCTCAGTCGCATTGGCCGTTCGCAATCCCAAAGCCCATAGAGAGGCGAGATATTCTTGAGCCTGGACTGCGCCGTAGTGGGCCACGGCCGCAGCGGGGTCGGGGAATTGACAACCGGCAAGGCGGTGGGCGGTCAGACGGCGACGGACGACAGACTGGACTGAACCCATCGATGGCCAGCCCTACGCGGCGAGAAATCCACCATCAACCGGTATCGTCGCGCCGTGAACGTAACTTCCTAAATCGCTGGCCAATACCAGCGCTATCCGTGCCACTTCGTCGGGTTGGCCGGCCCGCCCAACGGGTAACCGCTGGCTAAAGTCATAGCCGGTCTTTAGCAGGTCGAGTTTGAAGTTCATCACCTGTCTGGCAACGGCTTTCGTACCGGGGGTCATAATACCGCCGGGCAGGATGACATTAACCCGGAAACCGTGACGGGCATGTTCCTTGGCCAGCGCCCGAGTCAGAGCGATGACTCCGGCCTTGCTGACGCTGTAATGGGCTAAATCTTCCTTGAAGGGCAAGACTGCCTCGATTGATCCCAGGTTGATGATCACCCCACCGCGCTTGCCCCGCTGGCAGATCATATGCTGGCACATCCAGTGGACAGAGAACAGGTTAATTTCCATCACTCGGCGGTAGAAGACTTCATCGGCGTCCACGAATTGCCGGCATGGGTATATACCGGCGTTGTTCACCAGGATATCCGGTTCAATTCCCTGAAGTTTTTCCCACAGCGCGTCGATTTCCTCTTTATGAACCAGATCGACATGATGGATAGTTACCTCTCCGCCAAAACCGGCCAGCTCTTCGGCTGTCCGCTGTAATGCGAGGTCATCAATATCTATCAGGTCCAGAGCCGCGCCCGCCTCGGCGAAGCGCAGGGCGATGGCTTTGCCGATTCCGACAGCTGAGCCGGTGATAAGGGCCCGTTTGCCGGATAGGGAGATCAACTGATTCAAGCTGGGCAAAGTCGTCATGATTGGCTCACCTTCCGTAGCAATAACTGTTTTTACCAGACGCCGAGTCGCTTTGTTTAACCTAGCAACTGCCGAAAAAATGCTGCGCGACCTTTCTCCCGGTTTCAGCCCCCGGACCACTCACATCACGCCTGGTGCGACTCAGCGGTTTCAAGGAATACTTGCCCGGGCGTAAAATCAGGCCACTACCAACTCCACTACCTCAAACGTCCGCACATCCACGATGCCTTTATCAGAAATCCGCAACTCCGGAATGACGACCAGCGCCAGCAAACTCAATTGCATATAGGCGTTGTTGAGTGTGCAGCCGCACTCCATAAAGGCCTGGACCATCCGCTCGGCTTTGGTGGCCACGATCTCGGCTCGCTCATCGCTCATCAGTCCGGCGATGGGCAACTCGACCAGGGCGATCTCCTCGCCTTCCTTGAACACTACCACCCCGCCGCCGACCTCGCCCAACCGGTTGGCGGCGCGAGCCATGTCATCCTTGTCGGTGCCAGCGACGATCATGTGGTGGCTGTCGTGGGCGACAGTGCTGGCGATGGCGCACAATGTGTTGAAGCCGAAGCCGGAGACAAAGCCGTTGGTCACCGCGCCGGTCCCGCGGTGGCGTTCGACCAGGGCGATCTGGAACACATCCTGGTCGATATCCTGTACGATCAGCCCATCAACAACCGGCAACGTCATCTCCAGCGCCCTGGTTGGTGCTTGGTTCTCGACTACTCCGATGACCCGCACCCGCGAGGTTTCCGGTTGTTCGCCCTCAGCCGCCGGCGCGTGGATTTCGAAGTCCGGAGCGGCCAGCGCCTTGCCCAATTTCACCGTCCCCACCGCGAACTCGGGATAGTCATAGGGTGGGATGTCGATCCGGATCCGGCCGTCCTCGGCCACCACCTGCCCCCCGGCGATAACCAGTTCGATGGGCAGCGCGGCCAGATCGCTGGTGATGACGATGTCGGCGTAGCGGCCGGGGGCGATGCTGCCGATGTCCTTCTCAACGCCGAAGTGCAGCGCCGTGTTCAGTGTCGCCATCTGAATGGCGGTGATCGGTCGCAGGCCCTGGGCGATGGCGTGGCGGACGACGCGATCCATGTGGCCGTCGTTGACCAGTGTGCCGGAGTGGGAGTCGTCGGTGCAGAGGATGAAGTTGCGGCTGTCCAGGCCAAGGTCGGTGATGGCCTTCACCTGCGCGGCCACGTCGTACCAGGCTGAGCCGAGGCGCAGCATGGCCTTCATGCCCTGCCGGACGCGGGCGATACCGTCCTCCAGCCGCGTGCCTTCGTGGTCGTCGGCCGGGCCACCGGCCACGTAGCCGTGGAAGGGCGGCCCCAGGTCGGCCGAGGCATAATGGCCGCCGATGACCTTGCCCGCTTTCATGGTCTCAGCCATCTCGGCGTGCATCTTGTCGTCGCCCAAAAAGACACCGGGGAAGTTCATCATCTCTCCCAGACCGATGATGCCCGGCCAGGTCATGGCCTCGGCCACTTCTTCGGGGCCGATGCTCGCGCCGGGCGTCTCCAGACCCGGCGCGCTGGGCACGCAGCTGGGCATCTGGACGTAGACGTTGATCGGCAGCGTGGACGCCTCGTCGTGCATCAGGCGCACGCCGGGTAGACCGAGCACGTTGGCGATCTCGTGCGGGTCGATGAACATGCTCGTCGTTCCGTGGGGGATGACGGCGCGGGCGAACTCGGTCACGGTGACCATGCCGCTCTCGACGTGCATGTGGGCGTCGCACAGGCCGGGCACGAGATAGCGGCCGTGGGCTTCGATGATGCGGGTGTTGGGGCCGATGCAATGGCTCGCGTCCGGGCCGACGAAGGCGATCCGGCTGCCGGTAATAGCCACGTCGGTGCCACGCAGGATTTCGCCGCTGTGGACGTTTACCCAGCGGCCGTTGCAGATCACCGTGTCGGCCGGCTTGCGGCCCATGGCCACAGCCACCAGGTCTTGGGTCATCTCATGCCAGGGTTGTCGGTTCATAGGTAGTTCCCCAGTTTTGGCAGATTCTCCGGACTGAAAGTTCTATTGCCTATGTCTCACAACCGGGAACCTGTGATGGACAGGATGAAGCTACGTTCATTTTAGCTACACATCGACATCTGTGCACAAACTTGGCCGATGCCCGGAATGCTTCTTTCTGAAACTGAGTATCATCATGGATCAATGGCACACAGTCACCGTTTTCGGGTCGCTTTAATCTGATTAAAGAGAGAAAAAAGCAGGGGGTAAAAGAGAAATGAATAGATTAAAGTTATAGCGCTCAAGGGCCAAGGGAGGGAGGTTGCCAAAATCGCTCTCGATGACGGAATTCCGGAAGTCAGCGTATCTCAGGTTTTTGTTCACAACCCAGATGAAGAGAAGGAACAATTCACTATCGTTGGATTTCCGGATAGTGAGACCACTATGTGGCGCATCGTCACCTTCTTTGCCAATATCCTGACGATTTTACTGGTAACTATTAGTGTTTACGCAGCCCTCCACTACCGGCCAGAAGTGCTGGCGAAATACCTGCCGATCACCCGCAATGCTGATTCAGGTCCTTTGAAACGACAGTGATTAGGTAATTCCCGCTTCGCGCGCGCGAATGGCCGCCTGTGTCCGGTCGGCTACCTGCAGCTTATTGAAGATATTCGAGGCGTGGTTGCGGACGGTCTTGAGGCTGATGGTCAGCTCATCGGCGATCTCGGCGTTGGACCGGCCGCGGGCGATTAAGGCCAGGATTTCCCGCTCCCGTTCGGTCAGGTCGGGAAACGCTCCGGCGTGGGATGAAGTTTGCGTGCCGGCGAAGTAGTCGATCAGACGCGTGGCGATGGCCGGGCTGAAGATGGCTTCCCCCTGAGCAACGGCCTTAATGGCCCGGATCATCTCATCCTCTTCGGCATCCTTGAGGACGTAGCCGCGCGCGCCGGCCTTCAACGCGGTAAAGACCGACTCGTCGTCTTCGAACAGCGTCACGACCAGAATCCGCGCTTCGGGTTGTTGCCGGGCAAGCTCGCGGATGGCTGTCAGGCCCCCGCCTTCAGGCATCTGCAGGTCCATCAGGACGATATCGGGTTGCAAAGACAAGGCCAGCTCGACCGCCTCCCGGCCGGTCGTCGCCTCCCCGGCTACAACGGTGTCCGGCAAGGATTCCAGCAACGTCCGCAACCCCTTGCGAAAGAGAGGGTGATCGTCGGCGATTAAAACCTGAATTTGTTCTAGGCTGGTCACAATTCACCTGCCGGTAACGTCGCGCGAACGCATGTACCGCCCTCAGGGCAGCGTTTAATGCTGAAATTGCCGCCCAATTCGGTGGCCCGCTCGCGCATGGAATGCAAGCCCAATCCATCCTCGCGGCTACGACGGAATCCTACCCCATTATCGATCACCTCGACGACCAGATCACCATCGAGCCGCAGCCGGACGGTTACGCAATCGGCGCGAGCATGGTGAACCACGTTGGCCAGTGCCTCCTGAGCGATCCGGTAAGCGGCCACTTCGACCGCCGCCGGCAAGGCCGGCATATCATCGGGCGCTTCGATGTTGATTCGTAAACGGCCGTCGCCGTTCGTTGTCTCGTCAGAGCGGCCCGTTTTGGCGGCCTCGGTCTTAGCGGCTCCTGTTTTAGCGGCCATGACATTGAGCGCTGCCACCAGACCCAAATCATCCAGCGCCGGCGGTCGCAATTCATGCACCACGCGCCGGATATTGTCGATCGTGGCCCGGATATCGCCCTGCATCTCGTCAGCCAGGGCTTCGGCCGCTGGGGGATCATCCCGCACGAGGCGTCGCAGCACTCGCGCTTCCAGAAGCAGCGAAGCCAGCGCCGGGCCCAGGCCGTCGTGCAAGTCGCGGCGCAAGCGGCGGCGTTCTTCCTCGCGGCTCGTGATGATCTCCTGCCGCGAACGCTGTAAATCGGCGGTCAGCCGGGCGTTATAGACGGCCGCGCCGGCCTGCCGGGCGATGTTACGCAACAGCCGGTCATCCGCGCGGCTGAACGCTTCGCCCGGCGAGCGCCGGCCGACCTGCAACCAGCCGACAACCTCTCCCTGAAATACCAGATCATAGGCGACCCGGTCAACCTCCCGGCCGGGAACGCCGTAAGACTCAACCGTTTGCCGGCCGCTGCCCTGCCGCGTCTGAATGGCCACGTAGGGCAGCCGCATGGCCTTGGCCACTGTTTCGACTATTGTCGGAAAGGCCGAATCGGCCGTGATCGTCTGCTCTAGCTGTTGGCCCAGGCGAGCCAGGACTTCGAACGGCTCGTCACGCCGGCCGTAGAGCAACCGGTTCACGCCGCGTTGGAGCCGGGCGTATATAGGCTGAAACAGGATCGCGACCAGGGCGGTGGCCAGAATCGCCAGCAAAGGGCTGCCTTGGGTCTGAAACAGCAATCCGGCCCCGCCGACCACGACGGCATAGATCAGCAAAACCACGCCGGTCATCACACCGTAGACCAGCGTGCGGTTGATTAGGATATCGACGTCATAAAGTCCATAACCGACAATGGCGACGGCCGCGGCGGCGGCGATGCCCAGCATGCCCACCGTGGTCAGGGCGATACTGAGCTCTTGCGCCATCGCACTGGAGAACCCGCCCGCCAACCAGAAAGGAATGATCAGGATACCGATAACAAGAATGACACCGGCCCAATAGGCCAGCCACTTCATTTGCTGGCGCTCAACTCCCCGCGAGCGGCGTAAACGCAGGATGACAGACAGAATAGAAGCCAATCCGCCAACGACCAGCAGGATCGAGCCCAGGTTGAGAACTCCTTCGAAAAATGCCTCTGTCCCGGCCAGACCCAGGGGATTCTCGAGTGTTCCCCAATCGGCAATCGGTCCGGGATGCAAGACCAGAGCCGCCATCACCAGCGCCAAGCCGAGGCTGTTCATCCAGGCCACCAGACGCCAGCGGCGGGACAGCAGCCGGCCGTCCGGAAACAGGAGAAAAACAAAGGTCGTGGGCAATATCTGCGCCGGCAGCCAGATAAAATTGTCCAGCCAAAGGGCCGTGTTGAGCAGAGCCGGAGATAATGTCGCGGGCAAGGCCGTTCCATAGACCTTGATTCCGGCCGCCATGGCGCTCAAGGCGAAAGAGGTGCCGGTCGCCAGGAACAACCAGCCTATCGAGTTGCGCGGGCGGCGGGAAATGACCAGCACACCCAGCAGGGTATAGATGATCGCCGCCACCGGCGTGAGCAACTGGTGGGAGAGAAAGCCGGTCGCATCCCGGGTCGCTACCGCATACCAGACGGCCAGCGACAAATTGACCAGGGTCAGAGCCAGAATCAGACCGGCCCAAACGCGGAGGATACGCCGGCGATTCACCGATGGGGCTTCAATCGTTGGCTCGCCGGAGATGTCCCCATTCCAAGTGGCGCGCATCTCGCTGGTATCGTTCATACTGGTATTATACGCCCTTTCGCCGGCCTGTTGAGCCCGATTAAGGGATCAGGTCCCCGCGGGTACGGGGATACTCGTATTCAGCAGATAGCGGCCCAGCAAAAGACCCCAGAACGGCCCCACGATAACACTCCCCGCGAAACCGGCCAGAGCCAACGGATGTTCCCAGCCATTCAGCAAAAACCCGGCCGCCGCGACAATATAAGTCAAGCCCAGAATCAAGGTCATACCAACCAGATAATTCGGCAACAATCCTGCAGAGCGGGCCAGCAAAGCCGACACAATCATCCAGAACGAAATACCAACCCACAAGTACATAATCGGGCCGAAGGTTTGCTCGAATCTGACCAGATTCACAACCAGCGCGGCTTGCAACAGGGCAAAGGCGATCATGCACAGTATTCCAACGATCAAGGCGACCAGGCTCAGCGTCGAATTGACCGGCCGCACCAACCGGAACAAATACACAGCGATAGGTATGAAGGTCAGAATCCAGATAACGCTGGTGGCGTCATTCACTTTGCCCCAGGCCATACTGACGGCGAACATCAACATGAGGGTAATCGTGCTGATAATGAACAAAACACTGTTGGCGATGGCCGACCAACCGGCCGTTCGAACTAAAGACTCGCTTATCATTTGAATTAACTCTCCTAAAATATCGGGATCACCGGATTCAATTTATTGAACCAGCATCGATAACCACACAACACCTAAATTAAACGGCAGCCGGCTCCATGAGTCGCCATAGTCCGTTGAAAGCCAGACCTGGCCGCTTGATGTGCCGGCATAGAGATGACCGGGCCGGCCGAGGACGGTCACCAGCGCCAGAGGCATCTGCCCCATCGGTTGCGGTTCCCAGCCGATGGGCTGCCAGTCAGCTCCACCCGACGCGCGGTAAAGGTAGGCTTCGGCTCCGTCACCGTAGGCTTTGCCCGGGCCACGCGCGACGGAGGCATACCAGACTTCAGGCCGCTCCGGGTCCGCGGCACAGGCGACACCATAATGCTTAACCAGCCCGGCCTTCGGTTGGTGCCACGTCCGCCCGCCGTCGCGGGTGACGGCCGCGCCGCCGCCTGTCCCGCCGGCTTCGTAAGCCCACTGGCCCGAATGGGCGTGGAACTTGAGCG
>JAWOHK010000385.1:0-27772 GCA_046485205.1 Chloroflexota bacterium
CCGCGGGCTTTATCCTGCTCGCCATGGCCCAGGGAACGTTCACCTTCATGGGTGGGCGTTGGGCAGCCCAAGCCTCGGAAAGCACCGTGCGCCGGCTGCGCGATTATCTTTATGACCACATTCAGCGGTTGTCTTTCGCCTATCACGATAAGACTCCGACCGGTGAACTGATCCAGCGGTCTACTTCTGATGTAGATACCTTGCGACGATTCTTCGGCGAGGAGTCGGTGGGTCTCGGCCGAATATTGATGCTGTTCATTGTCAACTTCACGGCCATGCTGACGTTGAACGTCCAACTGGCGGTCATCTCCGTTGTCATCGTCCCACTCATCATCTTAATGTCGATTTACTTCTTCAAGAAGATCGGCCAGCGATACGAAATCTTTCAGGCACAAGAAGGCAAGCTATCGACGACGCTGCAGGAGAACCTGGCCGGTGTTCGCGTGGTGCGGGCTTTTGCTCGACAGGATTTCGAACGGGACAAATTCGAAGTAACGAATCGCGGCCGGTATGAGAGCGGCCGTCGCTTGCTGATGTTACACGCCTTGTACTGGCCATCTACCGACCTGATCGTCGGCGTTCAGCTGGTCATCGGCTACGGTGTTGGGGCGACGATGGCCATGAATGGCACGATCACTGTCGGCACGTTCATGGCTTATATGGGTATGCTGACCTGGATCATGTGGCCAATTCGTAACATCGGCCGGCTCATCGTCCAGATGTCGATGGCTATGGTGTCGTTCGATCGCGTATCAGAGATCATTCGTGAGGATCGAGAGCCGCTCGACACCGGCACACATATACCGGACGGTCGCCTGCAAGGTGAAGTGATTTTTGATGACGTGCGATTCGCCTATGCCGAGAACATGTCTGTATTAAACGGTATCTCGTTTAGCTGTGAAAAAGGTCTCGTAGTGGCCCTCATTGGCCCGTCTGGTGCGGGAAAGACATCGTTAATCAATCTATTGCCGCGGTTCTATGAATATCAGGGCAGTGTTAAGCTTGACGGTGTTGAACTGCGTGATTATCCGCGCCGTGAATTGCGCGAACAAATAGGTATTGTTCTCCAGGAACCGTTCCTGTTCTCCAAGACGATCAAGGAGAACATCAAATATGGCGTCCACCGTGAGGTTACGGATGAGGAATTGTTCCGGGCGGGCAGAGCCGCGGCAGTCCATGACGTCATCATGACTTTCCCCGATGGGTATGACACCATAGTTGGCGAGAAAGGTGTGACATTATCAGGTGGTCAGAAGCAAAGAGTGACCCTGGCCCGAACCTTACTGAAGGACCCGGCCATCTTGATTCTGGATGATGCGACATCATCGGTTGACTCGGAAACCGAAGCGACGATTCGCGAGGCGCTGGATGAACTCATTCCCGGCCGGACGACCTTCATCATCGCCCACCGGGTGCAGTCCGTGATGAACGCCGACTTGATCCTCGTGTTGGAGAAAGGCCGGATCGTCCAGAGTGGCACGCACGAGGAGCTACTGGAAGAAGGTGGCATGTACCGGCGAATATACGAATTGCAGTCCCAGATTGAGGACGAGCTGCATGAAGATCTGGCGTCGGTATTGACAGAGAATGAGCAGCCGGTAGCGGCTGATTGAGCTTAACGTAGCGGACAAACGAGGTCGCGATGGAAGATTATTTTGAAGACGAGGATCTAAATACAAAATTCAGCGGACGGACCGTCACCCGCATCTTGATGCAGGTAACACCGCACTGGAAAATGGTGGTGGGATTTCTGACCATGGTGATCCTGATCACGATTGCCGACTCCATCTTCACCTACTTTGGGAAGCAGTTGATCGACAACGCCATTATTCCCAATGATCGGGATGCCCTGATTTCGATCCTGACCAATTTCGCCATTCTGTCGGTGATCTCGGCGGTAATCGTCTTCGGTTTCATCTTCATCACCGGTGTGCTCGGTGAAAAGGTGCGCTATGACCTGCGGCGTAAGCTGTTCGATCACCTGCAACATCTATCGTTCAGTTACTTTGACAAGACACCTGTTGGCTGGATCATGTCGCGCGTCACATCCGACACCGAACGCATCGCCGATCTGGTGACGTGGGGCCTGCTGGATGTAACCTGGGGTGTCACCAGCGTTATCGTGGCTTCGATATTCATGCTGGCCATCAACTGGCGCCTGGCAATCCTGGTCATGATCACAATCCCGCTGCTGATATATGTGGCGATCTATTTCCGGCGGCGTATCCTGGTGCAGTTCCGTGAAGTTCGGCGCATTAATTCGCGGATCACCGGTGCCTACAACGAGAACATCTCGGGTGTCCGCGTGACAAAGTCGCTGGCCCGCGAGGATCAGGATCTGCGCGAATTTCAGGGTCTGACAGGGATCATGTATCAGGCATCCTACCGGGCCAACTGGCTATCGGCGCTGTTCTTGCCGGCGGTGCAAGTCATCAGCGCTGTAGGTGTGGCGATGGTGATCTGGTATGGTGGCATCCTAGCGTTGCGCGGTGAAACGACGGTCGGTCAGATCCAGGCATTCATCGGTTATGTGACCTTCATGATCTGGCCCGTGCAGGAAATGGCGCGCGTGTTTGCCCAGATGCAACAGTCGATCGCCTCGGGTGAGCGAGTCTTTTCGTTAGTCGATGCCGTGCCGGATGTGCAGGACAAGCCAGCCGCGCTGGAAACGGCTCACCTGGAAGGCGATATCATCTTCGATGATGTCACTTTCTATTACGAAAAAGGCAAGCCCGTACTGCAAGATTTCAACTTGCGCGTGCGCCCGGGTGAGACAATTGCCCTTGTCGGCCCAACCGGCGGCGGCAAGTCAACCATCGTTAACTTGTTGTGCCGATTCTACGAACCGAAAGATGGGCAAATATTGTTCGGCCAGCACGACTATACCGATCTAACCCAGCATGCCATCCAGTCTCGGATCGGGATGGTGCTGCAAACGCCGCACCTTTTCAGCGGTACGATACGGGAAAATCTGCGCTACGGGCGGCTGGACGCAACCGAAGATGAGTTAATAGAGGCGGCCAAGCTGGCCGGGGCCCATGATTTTATCATCACGCTGGAGAACGGCTATGATGAGCAGGTCGGCGAAGGCGGTAGCAAGTTGTCGGTGGGTCAGAAGCAGCTCATCAGCCTGGCTCGCGCCATCCTGGCTGACCCGGATCTGTTCATCATGGACGAAGCGACCAGTTCCGTTGACACGTTGACCGAAGCGCTCATCCAGCGCGGCATGGAAGAGATGATGGAGGGACGGACGAGTTTCGTGATCGCCCACCGTTTATCGACCATCCGTCGCGCCAACCGGATATTGGTCATTGAAAGCGGCCGGATCGAGGAACAAGGCACACATGCCGAGCTGATTCGCGCCGGCGGCCATTACTATAACCTTTACACGCGCCAGTTTCGCCGTGAGCGCGAAGTTGCGCTGGGGCTATAACGTTTAGGTGAGCGCCAAGGCGCGATGACGCAACGATTCCGAATAATAGGTATCCATGCGCCATCGCGCCTGCGCACCCTGAGGTTTAAAATCCCTTGCCATAATCCGACATTGGGATAGATTCACGGCATGAGTCGATTCCAATTTTTCGCCGTCGAAGATACCGGCCCGCGCCTCCTTCCGGTTCCCCCAAACGCTGCCGGATTTGCCGATCTCTATCAAGGATTGCCGCTGGGCGTTTATACAGCCCTCCGCACTTTCCATCACAACCAATTTCTTTATCTCGACCATCACCTGGATCGAACCCAGCGCTCGATGGCTTTGCTAGGTTGGGACTACCACCTGGATCGGCAACGGTTGCAGCAGGCCTTACATTCCATCGTAACTCAGTCCGAGTGGCCGGAGATGCGCGTGCGCATTGATGTGCTGGCCGCGGCTGCGGATCAACTAGGCACAGCCAGCCGGGAACTAATCGCCATTCAGGCGTTCACGCCCCCGGTCGAAGCGCTTTACGAGCACGGTGTCACTGTTGACTTCGCTGCCGGACTGGAACGTGACCAGCCGCTGGCCAAGACAGCCGACTTTGCCGCCAAACGCCCGTCGAGCGCGGGACTGCAACAGCTTGAAGATCCGAAATACCAGTTACTAGATACGAAAATCCCGGGACTCGTAGATGGAAAATCAGATCAGGTGGTCGGTCCCTATGAGTTCCTGCTGGTTAACGCTGAAGGTCAGATTTTGGAGGGGACGGGAACCAATTTTTGGGCTGTGCGTGACGGTGTGCTTTTTACAGCCGGTGAGGATGTTTTGGAAGGCATAACCCGCGAGATTATTCTACGGCTATTATCGGATCTGGGAATTCCATTTCGACTGGAAGCAGTTCGTATGACCGATATTCCTGCCTTGCAAGAGGCTGCACTGAGTGGTTCATCCCGTGCTTTTCTCCCGGTAATCAATATCGCCGGGCAACTGATCGGCGACGGACAGCCTGGACCGGTAAGTCGAAAAATTCTGGCGGCGTATCGCTCTTTCGTCGAAAAAAATACAAAGACGGCGATCTCGTAGATGACGAGTTCATGATTTTTGCCTTAGTCGTCAAGATTGAGTTTGACGCAGCGTTTCACTTTTAGCAGGATGATGCTAGAATTTGAGTGCCATGAACGTCCTGACGCCTAATGAAGCCCTCGTCCTGACGCTCCATGATATTGGCGCCATACAGTTTGGGCGTTTCCGATTGCACAGCGGCAAAGAATCCAAGATATATATCGACCTGCGGGTTCTGGTTTCTTACCCCGATGCTCTGCGCCGGGCGACCACCGCCTACCGCGCGGTCATCCAGCCATTGGAGTATGATTTGTTAGCAGCCACACCGCTAGCCGGACTACCCATCGCAACAGCGCTCTGCCTGGACCTGGACAAACCCCTCATTTACCCTCGCAAGACGGCTAAGAGTTACGGTACCGGAAAAAATATCGAAGGACGGTGGTCCATTGGCCAAACAGTGCTGGTGGTCGATGACCTCATTACCTCCGGTGAGAGTATTTTGGAAACGATCGCCACTGTTAAGTCGGCGGGGATGAGGGTTCACGAGGCTGTGGTACTTGTCGACCGCCAGCAAGGCGGTAGTAAAATGTTAGAAGAACAAGGCTATCATGTTCATGCCGTTCTGACATTAAGTCAGATGCTCGATATCCTGGTTCGATTAGACCGTCTATCTGTTTCCCAACGCGACGATGTCTTTTCGTCGCTCAATCTTAGATAACTAATACCATCATGATCGACAAAGAAGAAAAGAGCCCCCGTGGAAATGCCCACAACTATCTGCGCCTGGAACGCAATCCCCTGGAAGTTATGTTCAAACCGCAGAGCGTCGCAGTCGTTGGCGCGACAGAGCGCGCCGGCAGCGTCGGCCGCACGATTTTGTGGAATCTGATCAGCACCTCCTTTGGCGGAACGATTTTCCCCATCAATCCCAGCCGGAGCAGTATTTTAGGTATCAAAGCGTACCCAAGCATTTCAGAGGTGCCTGATTCAGTTGATCTGGCGGTAATTGTCACTCCAGCCAAAACTGTTCCCGGCATTATTCGGGAGTGCGTGGCCGCCGGGGTTAAAGCCGCCATCATCATTTCGGCCGGCTTCAAAGAGACCGGGCCGGAAGGGGAAGCGTTGGAGCAGGAAATACTGGCCATTGCCCGCAAGGGTGGCATGCGTATCGTCGGGCCAAACTGTTTGGGGATTATGAACCCGCTTACCGGGTTGAACGCGACATTCGCCAGCACCATGGCCCGTCCGGGCCCGGTCGGTTTCATCAGCCAATCCGGGGCGTTGTTGACGGCCATCCTGGACTGGAGCTTCCGCGAGAATGTCGGCTTCAGTGCTTTCGTATCGATTGGCTCGATGCTCGATGTGGGCTGGGGGGACCTGATCTATTACTTAGGCGATGATCCAAACACAAAGAGCATCGTGTTGTATATGGAATCGATCGGCGACGCGCGATCCTTTCTGTCGGCGGCACGCGAAGTGGCCTTGACCAAGCCCATCATCGTCATCAAACCCGGCCGGACGGAAGAAGCGGCTCAGGCGGCCGCCTCGCATACCGGGTCACTGACCGGTAGCGATGAGGTCTTGGCGGCTGCCTTCCGTCGAAGTGGCGTTCTTCGTGTAGATAGAATATCTGATCTGTTCAATATGGCCGAGGTCCTGGCCAAGCAGCCCCGACCACGCGGCCCGCGCCTGACGATCGTCACTAACGCCGGTGGCCCGGGTGTATTGGCCACCGATGCGCTGATCACGGCCGGCGGCGAGCTTGCGCCTCTTTCCGATGAGGCTATGAATCAATACAATGGCTTGCTGCCGCCACACTGGAGTCGCAATAACCCCATCGATATTCTGGGAGATGCCGACGCAGAGCGCTATGCCGAGTCGATGAAAATCGCCGTCAACGATCCCAACAGCGACGGAACGCTGGTCATCCTGACGCCTCAGGCTATGACTAACCCGACCGAAACGGCGCGGGTGCTGGCTGATCAGTTTGCTCGACCGGCCGGCTATGCCTACGGCAAGCCAATCCTCGCCAGCTGGATGGGTGGCTCCGAAATCAGCAGCGGAGAAGCGATCCTAAACAAAGCCAATATCCCGACCTTTGCCTACCCGGACACAGCCGCCCGCATCTTCAACTACATGTGGCGCTACCAGCGTCGATTGTCATCGCTCTACCAGACACCCGAACTGGCTGAAGATTACGGTGAAACAGGTTTAAAGCATTACCTGGTCAAGCAAATGCTCGATGAAATTCGCGCAACGGGCAGGACTATCCTGACCGAGTACGAATCCAAGCAGGTGCTTAATGCCTACGATATTCCCACAGTGCCGACGCAACTGGCGACCAGCACCGAGCAGGCAATTGAGGTGGCTCGAGATATCGGCTATCCGGTGGTGCTAAAACTCAACTCGGAAACCATCACCCATAAGACAGACGTCGGTGGTGTGCGTCTGGATCTGACGACTGATGACGAGGTGCGCCATGCCTTCCAGACAATGGAACGGGCGGTGAGTGAGAAATTTTCTCCGGAAGATTTTCTCGGTGTCACCGTTCAGCCGATGTTGAATTTGAAAGAGGGGTATGAGCTGATAGTCGGATCCAGTCCCGATCCGCAATTCGGGCCGGTCCTTTTATTCGGAACCGGCGGTACCCTGGTCGAAGTCTTTAAAGACCGCGCCCTGGCCATTCCGCCCTTGAACACGACCTTGGCCCGCCTGACGATGCAGCGAACAAAAATCTTTGAAGCGCTGAAGGGTGTGCGCGGCCGGCCGCCAGTGGACCTGGCCGAATTGGAAAAAATCTTCGTTCGCTTCAGCGAACTGGTTGTCGAGCAGCGATGGGTAAAAGAGATCGATATAAATCCGCTCTTTGCTTCACATGAAGAGTTGATCGCCCTTGATGCACGGATTGTTCTTTACGACCCGGACGTGACCGAAGACGAGTTGCCCCAACTAGCGATTCGCCCTTACCCCACGCAGTATGTGAAAAACTTCGTTAATAAAGCCGGCGAGGATTTTGTTATTCGCCCCATCCGGCCGGAAGATGAGCCCAAGATGGTGCGATTCCATGAAAAGTTGTCGGAACAGAGCGTTTATCTGCGCTATTTCCGTTCTTTCCAGCTTGACCAGCGCGTTGAACACGAGCGGCTGACCCGTATCTGCTTCGTCGACTATGATCGCACTATTGCCCTGGTGATTGAATTTATAAACCCAACAACCAATGAGGGCGAGATCGTTGCGGCAGGCAGGCTGACTCGATTGGTGAATCCCGAGGAAGCCGAATTCGCCATTATCGTTCGTGACGACTTCCAGCGACGCGGCCTGGGAAAACAATTATTGGAACACCTGGTACAAGTCGGACAGACTGAGGGCATCAAACATATCGTTGCCTACATGCTGCCGGAGAACCGGGGCATGATCCAGGTAGCGGAGAAGTTGGGTTTTCGGATGGAGCGAGAAGAGGATATGGTCAAGGCGGTGATTGAGGTGTGAGTGTGGAGGTATGGCGTGTCAAAAAAATACAAGAAAAGTAACGAGAACAAAAAGCCTGAAACCGACACTGCAGGTGAAAGCCAACCAACAAAAGTAGAGACTAAAGCGGTCTCCCAGGTTTCGGCTAACGGCGAAACCCAGGTTGAAAACAAGTACACTTCCAAAGGCAAGCTCAAGTCGTCCTACTACGAAACTGAAATGCTGGGGCTCCAAGAAGAACTGGTCAAGCTCCAATACTGGGTCAAAGAGAATGGTTTGCGTGTAGTCGTAATTTTTGAAGGGCGAGACGCAGCCGGCAAGGGCGGGGTCATTAAGCGGATCATCGAGCGCACTAACCCGCGTATCATTCGCGTTGTGGCGCTGGGCATCCCCACCGAGCGCGAGAAATCGCAATGGTATTTCCAGCGCTGGGTCGCTCATTTGCCGGCTGGAGGCGAAGTGGTGCTGTTTGATCGGAGCTGGTACACGCGAGCTATCACCGAATACGTTCACGGTTTTTGCACCGAGACCGAATACCGCGAGTTTCTCTCTTCATGTCCCCAATTCGAGCGCATGATCATGCGATCGGGCATTATTCTGTTGAAATACTGGTTTTCCGTGAACGACGAAGAGCAGGAGCGTCGCTTCCAGCTAAGGGCGGCCGATATTAAGCGTCGTTGGAAACTGAGTCCAATGGATATTAAGTCGCGCGACATGTGGGTGGAATATTCCCAGGCCAAAGACCGCATGTTCGACTTCACCGACACCAAGCAGTCGCCCTGGTTTGCGGTCAACGCCGATGACAAACGCCGGGCGCGATTGAATTGCATCCAACACATTCTCAGCCAGATCGATTATGAAGACATCCTGCCACCGCCGGTCGAATTGCCGGCGCGCCAGCCCGGCAGTGGCTATATCCGCCCGCCAATCGACGAGCAAACATTTGTGCCGGAAGTCTTTTGAACGCTGCCCAAGCGGCCGGTTTCATTCCCTGTACAGAGGAGCCGGAGTTGCCGCCAATGGGGAACTACCTCGCTTCTCCTTAGGTTTTTATAGGGAAGTCCGCCAGCTTTGAAATAAACCGGCGTAAAGGTACCTCCTTCTACCGCAGATCAGGCCACCAACCACGACGATAGGCGCGGGTGACGAGTCTACCAGGAGCAAAACATATGGTCAGTGCAGTGGTATTGTTGAAAATCAGCCGGGGTCGGATCAATAAAGTGGGCGAAGAACTTTCGGCGATGAATGGGATCACCGAGGTCTTCTCCGTCGGTGGGCGCTATGATCTGGTGGCTATTTTACGAGTCGCCGACAATGATGCCCTGGCAACGCTGGTGACTGAACAGATGCTCAAGGTCGAGGGGATCGCCGACTCGGAGACGCTGATCGCTTTCCGCGTATTTTCCCGTCACGATTTAGAGAGCATGTTTTCCATTGGGCTGGATGAGTAATCGATGGCCGGTAAGGCTCATTAGACGCCGGATCGCTCTGTGAGTTTAGCAATTCCCTAACGCTGCCCTCTATTCGTAGCCAATGTCATACAATCCTGATGAACTCAAACTACACTGATCAGGAAAAATCCGGATGCAAGAAAACCTGGAATTGATAGAAGTTAAACCCCGGCGCGGCCCGTCCTGCGTCTTGTGGGCGTTACTCCCCCTTATGCTAATGCTGTTTTTTGCCGGCGGTATCGCCTTTGACCGCTTTGTACTCAGGTCGAGCCCAGAAGGCGATGGTCTCAATATCAGCCTTCTGGAAGAAGGCCGGGACGTTATTCAGCGCCATTTCGTCCTCCAGGACGACGTCACCGACGAAGGACTGACTCATGGCGCCCTGGCTGGAATGGTTGATGGGTTGGGTGACATCGGGCACAGCCGGTTCATGTCGCCGGTAATGGTCGAAGAGCAGCGAAATTATACCGCCGGCCAATTCGAAGGCATCGGCGCCTACGTCGAAATGCGCGACGGTTTTGTGACCGTCGTCACGCCGATTGACAACTCCCCGGCCCTGGAGGCCGATGTGAAATCGGGCGATATCGTGCTTGCGGTCGATGGCGAGGACATGACCGGACGCTCCTTGCAAGAGGTGGTCAGTCTGATTTTAGGCCCTGCCGGAACCGACGTGGTGATCACCTTTTTCAGACCAGATACCGGGGAAGAGTTGATCAAGACCATTACGAGAGCCCGGATCGACCTGGAAAATGTCACCTGGGCCATGATGCCGGAATCATCCATCGCCTTGATCCGCATCGCCGGTTTCAGCCAGGGCGTGGGCAATGACCTTGAGGAAGCGATTGAAGCTGCGGAGGATGAAGGGGCGAGCGGGCTCATTTTAGATCTGAGGAATAATCCCGGCGGTTTGCTCCACGAGGCGGTTCAGGTTGTCGGTCAATTTCTACCGGAACGCAGCGTTGTCGTACTGCGGCAAGATTCCGAAGGCAATATTCGTGAAGAAAATGTGCGTGCCGGAAGCGATCCGACCCCTTTGCCGGTGGTGGTCTTGATTAACCAGGGTAGCGCCAGTGCCAGCGAGATTGTCTCTGGCGCGTTACAAGACGCCGGGCGGGCCACGATTGTAGGTGAGACGACTTTCGGGACCGGCACGGTTCTAAACGAGTTTGGCTTGTCCGATGGCTCGGCCATGCTCTTAGCGACCGAGTTATGGATGACACCTGATGGTCGTGTCATATGGCGGCAGGGAATCGAACCGGATGTGGTCGTCGGCCTGGAACCGCAAGCGAGAATTATCTCGCCGAATTTAGCCAATACCGAGACAACGGAGGAACTTGCCGATTTTGGTGATGAGCAATTGTGGCAGGGGATGAGGATTCTGCAAGAGGCTGTTGCTTCCGGAAACGAATAGTCGTCACAAATTCGTCTGTTCGCCGTCGTCACGATCGCTTTTGGCAATTGAACGCAGTAATAGCAGCAAGAGAAGAAGGACGGCGGTAGCCGTCCCCAATATCAGCAACCCGTAGCCAATCGCCATTCCTACGGCAGCGGTGGCCCATAGTGAGGCGGCGGTTGTCAGGCCGCTGACGTGACCATGGCTGCGGAGAATGACACCAGCACCCAGAAAGCCGATGCCACTGACCACTTGCGCAGCGATGCGGGTTGTCTCGTTGCCCTCTGGAACGACGACATAGGAGATGATTGAGAAGGCACAGGCTCCCAGAGATACGGCGGCAAAGGTGCGAACGCCGACACGACGACCATGACGTTCGCGTTCCATTCCGATCATCGCTCCCAAGGCGGCGGCTATAACGAGTCGCAAGGCCAGCAGTAACTCTTCCTGGGCTGTCATCATTTGTTCTCCTCCTTGCTACTCGCGGCTTCACCGAGGTCGGCGATGGTCAGCCAACCGGACAACGAATCTAACAGCCGGTTCATAATATCTCCCGCCCGCTCGGCAAACAGGCTGAAATTGTCATATGCCTCTCCCCCGTTCGAGGTGACCACATCGGTTACGCCGCGCAGGATCAGGCAGGGCACTTCGTTTCGGGCGGCGACAAAGGCGATGGCCCCGCTCTCCCAATCAGCGGCGGCTGCCCCATAACGGGCGCGCAGATCATCGATGTCGTCCATCAGGATGTCCCGATCGGCCGAGAGCAGGAGTTCGCGTCTCACCGGCAGCGGATAAGGTTTACCCAGAAACGTCAAGTCGGGCTCCGTTGCATACCAGGCGCGCGCCTCATCGGGATCGCCCATTTGCTCGATAATGTCGTAGACGAGAGTGAAGTCGGCCAGAATGATCGTGCCAGCCGTGATATCGCCGGCGAATCCGCCGCAGGTGCCTAGATTGACCAGCAGCGAAGGCCTCCAGCGGTCAATTGCATATTGAGTCGAAGCGGCGGCGGCGATTTTGCCCCAACCCCCGTTCAGGAACACGACGCGCCAACGACGGTGGTCAGCTATGATTTCGGTTTCGAATGTTTCGCCAAAAGGGGTTCTCGTGCAGGCGTAGGCCGGAAATCGTTCGCGAACCGGCCGCCACTCGGCGTCGGCGGAGATGAGAATGACGGCGTCTACCGGACTGGCCGGATGATTCATTGGCCCATTATATCATGCCTCGCCAGCCAGTTGGTTTCCGGTTGCTGTTGAACGGCGCCTTGGCCGGTGTCCAATTCAATGAGCCGGGTATAATGAACCCACACCGGCGTTGTAACCGGTTTCCGGTTTGCTATAATTTTCATCATCTCCTTAAAAAGATGACGTAATCTATTGCTTGGAGCGGTTTCACTCTATGACGTCGCGGCGCATTCCTCTCTGGCTGCTATTGATAGCCGTTTTATCTGTTGCCGGTTGTTCCCTGCTACTAGGGGCCAGCGATCCATTGCCGACCTTTGTTGCCCCGGCCACTATACCGGTGACCGAGGAAGCCGCGATAGTCGCCCCTCAGCCCATCGAGACGAGGGAGCCGGCTGTAACTCCCTTGCCGGAACCAACCCTGGAACCAACAGTTGAACCGGTTCCGGATCCGACCGTCACGCCTGAGCCGGTAGAACTTCCATCACTGCCCGCTGTGATTGAATACAACTTGGGTGATGCCACCATCATTCAGGATTGGTTCCCTGAGGAATTCCAGATTCGAGGCATGCCGGCCCGCGAAATGCCGGTACGTCTCAACGGCATCATATCAGTCCCAGACGGCGGTGACGGGCCGTTTCCGGTCGTACTCGTTTTGCACGGCACCCATCCGGGTTGCCCGACCGGTGAGGACGGGTCGGTCGATTTCTGGCCTTGTGACCCGGAAGTTGAACAACCGAACTATCGCGGGTTTGATTATTTGATCCAGCGACTGGCGGCCGAGGGCTATATCGGCCTGTCGATCAACATCAACGCCGTCAACACCTTTGGCTATGGTGAAGCCAACGGGGAGGAACAGGTTGGCGCGCGTTTGGTACAATTAATGGATCACCACATGCTGGCTCTGGCGACGGCCTCCAACGGCGGCGAAAACAACTTTGGGGTTGATCTGAACGGTCTGGTCGACCTGCGGCGGCTGGTGCTCGTGGGTCACTCCCGCGGCGGCGAAATGGCGAACTGGGTGACGCGCGCGCGGGGACTGAACATTGAGACGGCCGTCGCCACGCGCGGCTACGGGCCGGTTTACGGTTTGCTGATGCTGGCTCCGTCGCCGGTGAATTTTCCACTTGGGGCTGCGGGTGTCCCGCTGGCGGTCGTCTTGCCGTCATGCGACGGGGATGTCATCAACCAGGATGGCCAGATATTTTACGACCAAGTTCGCATTGATCCGGAAGCCAGTGAATGGGCAACCGCGGCCTGGCTGGAAGCGGCTAATCATAATCAATTTAATACAATTTTAGGGCCTGATTTGTTCCCCTCGCAGGAGAGGCAAGATTGCGTATCCTTGCTATCGGCCGAGGAACAGCAGCGGTTTACGGGCGACTATACCCTTGATTTTTTGGAGACGGTTTTCAGTCAAAATCCGCAGGCTACTCTGGAGGCTCGCAGCCGCCTGGGTCTGGATGTCATCGCACCGGCACCGGATGAACTGTACGAGCTGCCGGCCCGAATTCAGAGCCACGCGTCGGCAGAGGATCGCCTGACAATCTGGCGGCCGGTATCGGAATCGGAGTTGGCGATAAACCTTGCGGGTGGGACGGTCTCGGCCGAAGGTATCACGACGACGTTCTGTCCGGACGGCTACTACTCGGCGACGGATCTCCCCAGCACTGAGCCATGCTTCCGGCGGGATTTAACGTTGCCCGGCAACTTCGCCCATGCCGTGATCTCTTGGGACGAGCCGGGTGGGGTTTTGCGGTTGGAGTTGCCGGAAAGCGCCGGCGACCTGAGCCGGTTTCGCGCGATTAGCCTGAGGGCGGCGCTCAATCCGCTTTCGCCGCTCAACCCGCTTGATACTCCCCAGGCTTTCAGCGTCCGTCTAACGGATGCGGCCGGCAACACAGCCGACGTCACCACCCGAGCTAACGAACCAGCGCTGCAATATCCTGTGGGGCAAATTCTGGAGAGTTTCTTTGACCAAGGCGAGCGCTTTACCGGTCGTGTGGTGCCGACGACGGTCCGGTTTGACCTCGCCGATCTTTCCGGGGTCGACTTATCCGCCGTGCGCGAAGTAGCTATTGTTTTTAACCAAACCGAAAGCGGGACCCTCTTTGTGAGTGATCTTGAATTCGTGCGGCCGCCACACATTATCGGGGCCTATTCGAGCCTGCTGGAGAATGCCGGCGGTGCGAACGATGCCTTGCGAGGGATCGCGCGCCTGAACGGATCGTCCACCTGTACAGGCACCTTTATCCTCACCAGCCAGGATCGGGATGCACGGGCCTACCTAATCACCAACGGTCATTGCGCCATGGAGTGGAACGCGAACAAGGTGATTGCCGACGAGCCAGTAGAAGGCTGGAATGCCACGTTCGATTATTTTGTTGACACAACAGAGCAACCCATAACCGTTCCCGTGTCTCGCCTGGCCTACAGTACGATGAAGGGCCGAGACGTGGCCGTCCTGGAACTGAACGCGTCCGTCGGCGAATTGATTGACAAGGGCATCCGACCTTTCCAAATCGCGGAAAGTATTCCGGACGGATCTTTCGACTTATGGGTGATCGGCGCGCCGGTAACGGGCATTCCGCCTCAGATCGCCTATTTGCGCGAAGAACGCTGCCTGGCCTCAGGGCGGGCTGATCTATTCGAGTTCACCTGGCACTTCGACGATACCATCCGCACCAGCTGCCAGGATATCTACGGCGGCAGTTCCGGTTCGCCGGTTTTTGTGACGGATGCTTTTGAGCGGGGAGACCGGTCCATTATCGGTCTCATCAACACGACGAACCTCGGCGCGTTAACCCCCTGTTATTTAGGCGCGCCATGTGAGGTGGGAACTGGCGGCACGGTTTTCCGCCCCGATACCAGCTATGTGACACCGGTCATCGGTCTCGATGATTGCTTCAACGCCGCGGGGTATTTTGACCTGGCGACCGAAGGTTGCCTGCTGGATGACGGCCGCCAATTACTGGTGACCGGCACGCCGTCACAAGGCACACAACACATCTTGACCTCTCAGGACGGCACGCAAAGCCCGGCGACGTGGAACGCGACCCTATCTGGCGACTTGCCATACTATCGTTACAAAACCGGTGATGCGGGGGAGGTAGATTGCCGGATCGATGAAGGCTACGGCCTGCCGATTGCCCTGGCGGATTTGAACCTTATTGACGAGCCGCTCCCAGCCGAAGAAGGCAGTTACCTGTTATGCGTCCTGGCCGGTGAGAATCAAATCGTAGACGAGACCTGGCAACAACCGCAGCAGAGCACCATCGTTCGGGCGCTGGTAGACACTACACCGCCGGTAGTACAGCCCCCTTTAAATATCATGCCCGATGATAGAGGCGGATTTCGAGTCGAGCCTATTTTTGCGATGGCCGAGCTGGTGGATTTTCAGCTGAAGGCCGGACCGGAAGACGAAACGGACTGTGTTGTCGAGGATGGTTATGGCCCATATCGAAGGTTTCCCACTGCTATCCCCGTCGATCAGGTTCCAGCCAGACTCTGTATCATCGGGTTCGATCATGCTGGCAATGAAGGGCTGCCATTTGATGTGGTTCTAGGCCGGCCATGACCCGCGTCAATAGGGCTTAACTATCTGTGGTAGATCCTGGAACCCACTACTCATGGTCTTAAAGCGCGGTCGAGCCAGTCAATGGCGCGGCCGTCGCGGATCATCACAGGTGTGACCCGGATCAACGTCCAGCCGTAGAGAGCAGCTTCGTTATATTTCTCGCAATCTTGCTCAAATCGCTCCGGGTGAGCGTGGCCTTTACTGCGCCCGGTCTCGGTTTGCATCCAGATGCCGCCTTCAACCTCGCAAGCCACGAGCAAGCCGCCATCACGCCAGCAGAAGTCGAAGCGCCAATTGCGATTGGCGTGAAAGACATACTCTTGCAGCGGTTCCGGCAATTCCGCCAGCCGGATTTGCTCCAGCAAAACTTTATTCCAATTGATACGAGGTGAGCGGCCTCCACGCCTGGAAGATGAGGTTTTTAATTTCACCTTCCTATATTAGCACAAATGTTCTCATTTTACAATATCGCACCATCATAATGAGAGAATCGTTGATACCCTCTTGCCACTAAGGGGATAGTTGTGTAGCCTTTCTGCCGATGGAAAAGACGGAATTGGAATTAACGGCGGTAATCGGGGAATCTCCATCGCCGGATGGTATGCCCCCGATTAGCCCAGCGCGACCTAGATCCGCAGCCACGCGGATAACCAGGATCTTGTTCTTGGTTTTGATTTTGCTCATCATCCTGAGCGTGATCCCTCGCGGCAGCTTGGCATTCCTGGATGGCCGCCTCCAAACCTTCAGCACCATTTTTCTTGGAATTTTTATCGAAGCCGTGCCTTTTCTACTCATCGGTTCGCTCGTTTCCGGCCTGATAGCTGTCTTTATGGACCAGGAAACCCTGATGCGGTTTATACCACGCCGGGCCGTACCTGCGACCATGGTCGGAGCCATGCTCGGTATCGTCTTCCCGGTGTGCGAGTGCGGAGTCGTTCCGGTCACTCGCCGACTTTATCAAAAGGGTTTGCCCATCTCCGTTGGCATCGCCTTCTTGCTTAGCGCGCCGGTGATTAATCCCATCGTAGTCGCTAGTACATTTGTCGCCTTCGGTTGGGGGCCGGTTCTGATCGGACGTTATGTGTTGACTTTTATCATCGCATTTGCGGTTGGTCTTATTTTTCACTTCGCCAAACCGGAAGAAATCATACTACCGGCAGAAATGACCGGTATCGGACTGGCTGATAGTCACAAGGGTCCCACGGCGGCGGAACCTGGCCTTGCGCGCGTCTGGCAGGCGGTGGTTACGGCGGCTGACGACTTTCTGGATATGTCACGTTATTTGATTCTAGGATCATTGCTGGCGGCCGGAATGCAAACGTTTATCTCACAGAGCGCGTTGATCCAGTTTGGCGAGGGGCAGGTACTATCGGTGATGGCTATGATGACGCTGGCCTTTGTTCTTTCGATTTGTTCCACCGTCGATGCTTTCCTGGCGTTGTCGTTTGCTTCCACATTTACCACCGGTTCCATCCTGGGCTTCCTTGTTTTTGGACCCATGGTTGATATTAAAAGCGCTCTGATGTTTCTGGGTGTCTTCCGGCGAAAGGTGGTTCTGTATCTGATCCTGTTACCCCTGTTGTTCACGTTGCTGTTTGCCTTGATTGTTAACCTTTACTTGGGCCTATGATGAGATTCAAGCTAATTGCCAAAATTATTATATTCATAAGCCTCGGCTTGTTCCTGGCCGGGCGGGTATTCGGCGGTACGCTGAGTTATTACATTCACCCGCGTTTCAATGGATTGGTAGCGGCTACCGCGATCGGGTTGATCCTGGTGGGAATCATCTATGCCGTGCAGCAACGTCGCCAATTACTCGGATTGAGCGGCAACCACGATCACGATCATGAGAGCGACGACCATGGCCATCAACACCATGATCATGCCCATCCGGGACACTCTCACGAGCTGGGATGGTTAGGCTTAGGCATCCTGCTGATTCCTGTTGTCCTAGGCGTTGCCGTGGAGCCACGTCCTCTAGGCGCGCCGGCGCTGAGTAACCGAGAAGTGACCGCCGGCCGATTGACTTCGGCGCAAGCTCCAGGCGGCAGTAGCCTGTCGTTTATTTCGGCCGACGGTGAGCGGAACATCCTGGACTGGCTTTATTTGTTCCAGACCAGTGAGAACCCGGCCGAGTTTGACGGAGAGCGGGCAAGCGTAGTCGGCTTTGTTTATCGGGATGAACGTTTCCTGGAATCCCAGTTCATGATCAGCCGGTTTATTGTGAGTTGTTGTGTGGCCGATGCCTTTCCCGTGGGGTTAATTGTCTCATGGCCCGAAACATCTGGCATACCTGAGGATCAATGGGTTGAAGTGACAGGCCACTTTGAAGAGCGGGATTTCGATGGGTTTAAAATACCTGTGCTGGTAGCTGATTCAGTTATCCCGACAGAACCTCCGCCTCAACCTTACCTTTACCAGTGACGTTAGGTCCAAGGCCAATCTTTTTCAATGAACCCGCCTTCTCGTCCGCAAAGCGTGGTCCCGCATAGCGTGGTTTCGCATAGCGTAGTCCCACTATGAAACAGAGTGATACGTGACGATTTCTCGATTTGACCAGGTGGTCTGGTTGATTTGCGTGATGTTGTTGGGGCTCAGTCTGGCTCTCATCGCTCGTGGCGATCAGGTCGGGCTGGAAATTATCCAGCAATCGCCGGCTGACGGGTCTGCATCCTCGACTCGCAGCCAAATCCGTGTGCAATTCAACGAAGAATTGTCAGCCGTTCCCCCCAACTCCGTGGTTTTGTCGCCCGAGGTAAGCGGCACAACGATAGTGGAAGGCACGTCCCTGGTATTCGAGCCGGATATTCCGTTGCAATCCGGCCAGGAATACGAAGTGACACTTCAGGCCGGCATAATCGGGACCAGTGGTCGCGTGCTTCGTGAAGCAAGCACCTGGCGTTTTCTGACGACTGGGCCACGAATACTGTTTATTGGGCTCGACGAAGAAGCGCCGAATCAGATATTTATGGCCGATCCATACGGCAGTGACCAACCTTTCCAGTTAAGCCGGGCACCCGGCTTGGTTGTCGATTTTGCGGCATCACCTGATGGCACACAAATCGCTTATACAGTCAGTGTTAGTGAAGAAGATCGGCGCGGCGCTTCTGATCTCTGGATAATGAATGCTGACGGCAGCGAGGCGCGCGTGTTGCTGAGTTGTGGGCTGGCGACCTGCAGCCGACCGGTGTGGCATCCCGAAGGCGACCGCATCGTTTACGAGCGCCGTACGATAGCGGCTATTGGGGAGCCGCCGGCGAATCCACGTCTTTGGTGGCTGGATGTCCAAACGCGTGAAACGGTGTCGGTCTTTTTGGAAAGCCAGCTTTTAGGGTTCTTTGCTACCTTTTCGGCCGACGGGGAGTGGCTGAGCTTTGTTTCCCCAGTGGAACGTGGTATCCAGCTCTACAACCTGCTGGACGGATCGGGCGCAGTTATTCGTAACCGGGTTGGCTCACCTGCGGTCTGGAGTCCAATCGAACCGGTGATGGCATTAGCCGATATATATCCCGTCGGCGAGTCCTTTCAATCATTAATCACGACGGTTGACGCGAAAAGTGGTCGCACCTTGATCATCAGCGAGCCACTTTACGATGAATTGATTGATGATGGGGGGCCGGCATGGTCCCCGGACGGCCAGCGCCTGGCATTTGGCCGAAAGCAAGTTCTAACGGCCTCCGGGCGCCAGTTGTGGATCATGCGCTCGAATGGCGCGGACCCTTTGCAACTTACTAGTGACCCGGATCTGCATCATGCTTCCGTATCCTGGTCGCCCGACGGCACGATGTTACTCTACCAGTTATTCGACATCAAAGAGCTATACGCTCAGACAGGGATCTGGGTGATGGACCTCGGAATAGGCACATCCCGCCGTCTTTACCACCCCGGAGCACAGCCAGCCTGGTTGCCTTGATTACTCAGGTTTTTGTGGAATGAGGTTGGCCTGCTTAAGCCAGCGGGGCATTAAGCGGAAGGCGGCATAGATAACCATGGCTGACAAGGTCATCCAGCCCATGATATTAAACAGTAGGGGAAAGCCGATCGCCTCATAAGCCGGGCCACCGATAAAGCCGCCCAGGGCAGCGCCTAATCCGGTTGCCGCGGCCGAAAACAAACCCTGAGCGGTTGCGCCCAATCCCTCCGGCGCAGCATAGTCGGCTTCCGCTACGCCGGCCGACCACATGACGGCGAAGGTCGGGCCGTGAAGCAGGCTGATCGGCAGTACCAGCCAGGGTGCATTCATAGCCGCTAGAGAAAACATCCGTAAGGAGGCCATACTCAGGGCCAGGACAATCATTTTGCTAACCCCCATGCGCCGTAACATCCAGGAGCTGAGAAACCAGAAGGGGATTTCGCTGAATGTGCTGATGGTCAAAGAAAGAGCCATCAAGGTTCGGCTGCCGCCCAGTTCGGCGATATAGATGAGTTGGTAGCTGAGCAAAACGCCGAGACCGATTCCAAAAATTAAAGCGACAAACAACAGCAGTAAAAATCGGCCGTTTCGGAGGAGAAAGCCCAATCCCTTTGAATAGGATTGGCGCACGCCGCTGATCGATATCGGCAAGCGCGAAGCTACCACGAAGGTCACCGCCATGAGTATCAGAAATCCGTAAAAAGACCAGGAGAGTCCGGCTCGTTCCAGTAGCGGCCCCAGCAGGAAAACCGCCAGCCCCCACCCGACGCTGCCCCATAATCGCACCCGTCCGTAATTGCTTTTGTTCTCGCCGAGGATGTTCAGAACCGCATTGTCGATGATTGGCACGATTGGGCCCATGAAAATGGCATAGCCGATGACAGCGGCCAGCATGGCAGTGAATCCATCAGCAAAATAGAGGATTAGAACGGAAAACCACAACCCGGCTATGGTCAGCAACAACACGCCTTTGTGGCGACCGGTGGCATCGGCGATGCCGCCCCAGAAGGGCGAGCTGGCCAGAGTGATTAGCGGAATGATGCCGGCCAAAATGCCGATTTGCCCGCCGGTGAGACCTGTCTGCTGGTAGTAGAGCGTCATAAACGGCACAAGGCAGGCCACCGCACCGAAGAAGAGGGCATAAACAGCTTTGGGTAGGGTAGCGGGGTTACGAATAGTGGCGGGTGTCACAGATATTCAGAGGTGGCCTACTTTTCAGGTATTGTTGTCTGGTTCATGCGCGGCGACCCCTGCTAATTGTCTTTCAATCAAGAGTTCCCGGCAATGAATCGCGGGCTTTACAAGGGGGAAATACATACTCGACTTAAATAGGGCGAGACAGCGCCTTCGTTCTGTCGTTGTCAATTATTTACAAGGTCGTGCTAACCCCCTATACCATAGCTTGCGAAAATTCGTGTGCCAAGGGGCGCTACGATGTGATAAGACCTTTGGCGTTTGTTAGATATCCATGCATTGTTACAATACTGGGCGCAATATCGGTTGTGGAGTTAGGAAGAATGAAAATATCGCAGATTCTGGAAGATTATGGCGCCTGGGTGGCCTTCGTGATCGCCCTTGTGGCTATGCTGGGCAGTCTGTACTACAGTGAGGTCGCCGGATTCATTCCCTGCCGGTTGTGCTGGTACCAGCGCATCCTGATGTATCCTCTAGTAGCGATTACGCTCGTCGGCGCGTTACGCCGCGATGATTATCTGCCAAGTTATGTGCTGCCGCTCTCTGTGTTGGGAATGCTCGTGGCCGGCTATCATTCATTGCTCGAAAAGGGTGTGTTCCCTCCGCCCCTGGTGTGTTCGGCTGATGTCCCTTGCACCATCAGCTATGTCAATTACCTGGGTTTTATCACTATAGCCGTTATGGCTTTCGTCGCTTTCACTTTGATCACGCTGATCATGGTAGGTCAATTATTGGCCATTCGTCGCGAAGCCCGTCAAACGTTACCGATTCCGGGATATGAAGGTTACTAGGCGATTCCTTTTAAAGCAGTCGTTCATCTGGCTGATGCTCTTGGCTGCTTGCGGCGCAAACCAGGAGCAGGATCTGGGAGATCCGGCAACTCTGGGCGAACGAACCTATATCCAATGGTGCGTCCCCTGTCATGGGGCGAGTGGCGAAGGTTTTGTCAATACGCTCAACGCGCCGGCTCTCAATGCCGACGGCGAAACTTACCTTTTGTCGGATGAAGCCATGGTGGCGGCTATCATTGACGGCGGCGCGGAAACCGGCGGCATGATGAACCCGCTAGGCGATTTTCTGGCACCGGAGCAAATTGCGGCCGTGCTGGAATATATCCATACCATCTGGACCGATGAACAGCGATCATTGCACGAAGCGTCCGGCGGCCACACTATCGAAGGGCCGGGAAACTGATGTTAAGGTCTGAGCCGCGCCATCGTGTAAACGTCTGCGAATTCACCATCACGAAAAGCGTACATCTTCAAGGTGCCTTCGATTTCAAAACCGAACTTTTGATATAGGCGAACGCCGGGTTCATTATCGGTAAAAACATCCAGTTCTAATCGTTTTAAATTAAGCCAGCGATCCGCCAGGTCGATGCAGGCTTGCATGAGCGCTGTGCCGATACCCTTGCCCTGCCAGTCATCGCGCACGGCCATGCCTAACCCGGCCGCATGCCGGCGTCGTGGCGATCTGGAGGCATGATGAAGGCTTAGCTCGCCAACGACTTCACCGTCGACGATGGCCACCAGAGGATAAGTCCCTTCAGGTGTATCGGTTAGACGCTTGCGCCGCATCTCGACTGAGGTATAGGGTATTTGCAGTGTACCCCAAACGGCCTGCGGGGTGTCGAATATGCGTTGGATGGCAGGGGCATCGTCGACTGTAGCGCGGCGAATCTGAATTTCCATTTTCTTTCTCCTCAATAATTTCCGGCTAACAACGTGTCATGAAACAGTATAGCAGAGCAACAAAAGTTCTGATTATCTGATTATGAGTCGATAATCAGTATTCTGGATCGAACGTTTCAGAATTGTTAGACTCGCCGTTGATGGCTCGAACCAAAGCATTTGACGAGGCCGGCGCGCTGTCGCAAGCAATGGAGCTGTTTTGGCGGTGCGGGTATGAAGCGACTTCTGTGCGCGATCTCACCGGCCGTCTCGGAATCAGCAGCAGCAGCCTTTACACCACCTTCGGGGACAAGCGTGAGGTTTTTCTGTCTTCTCTTTCCCGTTATCGCCAGATTGAACTGGAACAGGTGCGAGAGTTGCTGGAATCACCTTTGCCGGTCCTTTCGGTTTTGGCCCACATGTTCGCCCAATTGATCGATCAACTGCTGGCAGACGAGGATCGCCGCGGTTCTTTTACCCTGAACGCGGCAGTTGAACTGGGCGGCCGCGATGCGGAAGTAGCCGCGCAGTTGCGCGAGCACTATGAAGACATAGCCGAATTATTAACCCGCCGCCTGGCCGGCGGGCAGCAAATGAACGAAATCACAACTCGGCATCCGGCCGATGAGCTGGCCCGATTTATTTTAAACAGTATGTATAGCCTGGGCGGTGTGGCAAAGATGATTCCAGATCGGAACAATATGGAGAGCATTGCCAATCTCACCCTGTCTGTGCTTGAGTCTGGTGAGATAGCCCTTTCTGGTTAGAAGACAGAATTCAGAGCGGGGAGCGCTCAATTCCGTTTGACAATTCAATCGATTACAGCTGGCATGGCTAGGGACCATATCGTTTCAGGTCGTGCTTTGGCTGCTTGTGTAACAGAATTTTTATGGAGAAATATCAATGACCAATATCTCAGATCAACCAACCCCACCTGTCGTTTCCGGCGCGAGGCCTGTAGTCGGTCATCTGCTGGAGTTTATGAAAAACCAGCCTGGCTTGGTCGAACGCGGCTTTAAAGAACACGGCCCTCTCTTTACTGTAAAGTTGATGTCACAAAATGTGGCCTTCCTGATCGGTCCTGAATATCACCGTGTTTTTTTCATGGAAACCGACAAGGCCTTGAATATCTCAACGCCGTATAAGTTTTTGCGCGTCACGTTTGGTGATGTTCTCTTTATTGCCACACATGACGAATATCTTCGCCAGCGACCGTTCATTCAACAGGCCTTCCGGCGAGAGAAGATGGCTCACTATACAACGGTCATGCAGCGCGAAGTACAACGATGGCTTGACAACTTGGGGGAGAGCGGCGAGTTTGACATTGCCGGCGAAATGGCACATCTAGCCCAACAGGTAGCCGGCGCGGCACTGATGGGAGATAAGTTCCAGGAAGATGCCGGAGAAGAATTCTGGGAGCTTTACGACGATTTGAGTGGGTCGATGGATCCGGTGTTGCCACCTCACTTGCCTTTGCCGAAATTTTACCGCCGGGACCGGGCGCGAGAGCGGATGCGCGCCATCCTCTTGCCCATGCTTGAAGAGCGACGCCGAAACCCCGATGATTATGATGATTTTTTGCAGGACTTTGCCAATAGTCACTATCCTGACGGACAACCGATTGAGGACGAGGTCCTCTTCAACCTGATGGTTGCCCTGATGTTTGCCGGACATGAAACCACCGCCGGACAGGCAGCCTGGAACATTATCCTGCTGCTCCAGAATCCCGAATACATGGCTAAAGTTCAGGAAGAAGTCAATCGCGTCATGCCCTACGGTACGTCGATTGACCTCAAAACCTTGCACGAGTTGACCCACCTGGGGTATGCGGTGACGGAGACAGAACGGTTACGGCCGTCGGTGCCGATGTTGATTCGAGATGTTGACGAGACCATTGCCGTAGGAGACTACGTCATTCCGGCAGGTTGGAAAGTTCAGGTAGCCCAGGAAATTGCCCATACTTTGCCGCAGTATTTCGACGAACCGGAACAGTATGATCCTTTACGATATGCACCCGGGCGCGAAGAGGACAAGGCGCACCGTTTCACCCTCATTGGCTTTGGCGGAGGTGTTCACAAGTGCACCGGCATGAATTTTGCTAACAATGAGCAAATGGTCATTGCGGCTTTGCTCCTGCAACAGTATGATCTGGAACTGGTGACGAATAATCCGGTAATCGAACGCGGAATGGGAGCGAACAAGCCCAAACCGACGATTGTCCGGTATCGTAGAAAAGCCCTTCCTTCAGGTCAGCAAACACCAATAACGGCGACAGACGCGGGTTGTCCATTTCACCAGGGGCCAGAGGGTGACCAATCTATGCCCCTGGCCGAGTATGGCCAATTGACGGAAGTGGAGTGATTGATGATTGGTTGACTTCCGGTTCTACGATTTGCTAAAGTCTAGCAAATATGACACCTGAATACTTGTCGGGCGGGTCCATGACTCGCCCGATTCATTTTAAACACTGGAGTGTTAGATGCTGGATTTTTCGCAATTTAGACGCAAGGCGATTACTTTTGCCGATCTCGTGGATGGATTAACCGTCCAGGACTTACGTAACTCGACGAATGCGATGATTGACCATCAATTGGATCTACTAGACGGTTGTATCAATGAAGATGTGACCTTTTTACCTGTCGATAATGACGCCCTTGACCTGTATGCAGACCGTATTGAGAATGCCAACCTGGCCTGGACGCTGGGACACGTCATCGTACACGTAACCGCCTCATCTGAAGAGACTGCTTTCCTGGCGGCCGAAATGGCGCGAGGGGTTATTCGGGAAGGGCGCTCACGCTACGAGACGCCCTGGGAGAACCTTTCGACGATCGCCCAATGCCGCCAACGACTGGAAGAGAGCCGGCGCATGCGCCTGGCCACGCTAGAGGTGTGGCCGGACAATCCCCATTTGGATCAGACCATCATATATGGGCGAATGCCCCAACCGATAAACGCGGTCGGCCGTTTTGTGTTTGGCCTCCTGCATGATTATGATCACCTCGAGCAAATCGAAGCGATCGTTCGCCAAGCCCACGCTCTCCGTGAAGTAGGGTACTAAAGCATTGAAAACCTGATAGTTGACTGCTGTCAGGATTGTCGATTGCCGAACAGATCTTATTAGCGCCTAATTCCCCTTCAACGAGGAACAAAACACCCTCGGCCGGGGCGGCCAAGCCATTCTCCCTCGTGGACGATGACCTCACCCCGGCTGATGGTCGTCGCTACCCGTCCCTGAATCTTCGTACCTTCATACGGGGTCCAGCCGGCCGTTTCGTGTAAATTTTCCGGTGCGATCACGTACTCTGCCGCTGGATCGAAGATGACAATATCGGCGTCGTAGCCGGCCTGCAGGCGTCCTTTGCGGGTAAAACCAAATAATTCGGCCGGTGTCGTGGAGCAAACGTCGACCCAACGCTTTAAAGACCCGTGATCCCCGGTCTGCCCTACCAGGCCATGATAGACGAGCGCCAGGCGGCTCTCGATAGAGGGCACGCCACCGGGAATACGGCTGAAATTGCCCAGCCCAGTTGCTTTTTCTTCTATCGTGAAGGGGCAATGGTCGGTCGAGACGACATCGAGCGTGCCGTTGGCCAATGCCTGCCAAAGGGCTTGCCGATCTGCATCAGGTCGCAAGGGGGGCGAACACACCGGAAGCGCGCCCTCAACCCCCGGTCGATTGTACACTTCCTCGGTCAAGTATAGATACTGCGGGCAAGTTTCCCCGGTGATGGGTTGCCCGGCGACTTTGGCCGCGGCGATGCGGTCCGCCGTCGCCTGGCAAGAGACGTGGAAAATGTAAAGAGGTGTGCCGGCGTACATGGCGATGTCAATCGCCCGCCCGGCCGCTTCAGCCTCGAACGATGCCGGACGGCTGCGTGGGTGCCAATCGGGTGTGGTTCTCCCAGCGGCGAGATTGCGGCTAATCAAGGTCATGATCAAGTCCCAATTTTCGGCATGAATGACCGGCAGACCGCCGGCGTCACGCACGGCTTCCATGGCTTGCAGTAATTCCCCGTCTGTCAAGCGTAATCCATAGGCCATATAGAACTTGAAGCTACCGCAACCCGCGTCGCGAGCTTCGCGAACCTGCTCAAGCCGGGCGATGTCGTTGGGAGCGATGGTCATATGCAGGCCATAATCGATCACGACCTTTTTGTCGGCTTTGGCCCGGCGCTTGGCCAGCGCCTGGAGCATAGTTTCGTCCGGCCCGGTCTCGACGAAATCGATGATAGCCGTCGTGCCGCCGAATGCCGCCGCGCGTGTGCCATGATAGAAGTCATCGGTCGAGGTGAAGGGACCGATTGGCATCTCTAGATGGACGTGCACATCAATCGCGCCGGGAATGACATAGTTACCGCTAGCATCGAGTACCCGGCGGCCGGTTAAATTATTGCCCGTTGCGACGATCCGCTCGCCTTCAATGCCGAGGTCGGCTCGGCTGACAGCATCAGCGTTGACAAGCAGCCCATTTTTAATCACCAGGTCAAACGTTGAAGATGGGGTTGGGTTGTTCATGGCAGGATGAAGTGAGAGATTCGCAATCTACGCAGCTGGGTTATCTTTCGGCTTCCAGAAGACCGCCTAACCCGCCGCCGGTACTGGGCGGCGATACGGGGAGTGTTTCAAACGCAGTCGTCATGTAGTCCGGGAGTTCGTCCCAGGTTAAGATCTGTCCCCTGTTCTGTAAAACTAGGATATCAGCCCGGTCAGCGTCGCTTACGGCCAGCAGTCCTGAGCCACGTGGGGTAACCAGAGTAGGCGATGCGACGAAAATCGCCGATTCTGCCGGAATGGGTATCTCCAATTCAAAGTCGTAGACCCAGGCCGCGATGATCGGTTCTTCTGACAATAGGTAACTGGCCAACATACGGCCGATATCGTCGAAGCGACTGGTATCCCCGGAAGTTGTCACCAAAATGGCCGCAAATCGTGGATCGTCGATAGTTCGACCATCCGGTGAAGTCGTATCGACACCAAAGGAAATGGACGGCGGTGAATGGAGGTCCGGTGCGGTATCGTCCAAGGTCGAACAAGCCGCGAGGAAAACCAGCAGGATTGGCAGCCAGCCGCGGGGATTCATCTTGTGTTCAATTCTGGAGATAATGTTGCCGTTTGCCAACCCTTATCACCAGACGCATAATAAATGAGCATAAAGAGAAAGAGTGCAAAAGGATAAGCAATGGGCCTATTTGAATCAATCATCAGTCCCGGTGTTAAAAATATCAGCCCGAACGAAGCTGAGTGGCGCCTTCGAAACGATCCTAGTCTCGTCGTCGTCGATGTCCGGCAACCGGTAGAAACACAAAGTGGTACCATACCAGGTGCGGTTTTGATCCCGTTAACTGAATTTGGCCGTCGTCTCGGTGAGTTGCCAAAAGATCGGCCTGTACTAACGATTTGTCGTTCCAGCCACCGTAGCCCCATCGCTGCCCGACAGTTGAAGAA
>JAWOHK010000137.1:0-9725 GCA_046485205.1 Chloroflexota bacterium
CAGCCGCTCCCACCAGAAGCTGATCAGTAGGTAGGAACACAGCCCGACCCCTTCCCAGCCGACAAACATCACCAGATAGCTGCTGCCGCTCACGAGGATGAGCATGAAGAAGATGAACAGGTTGAAGTAGGCGAAGAAGCGCGAGAAATCCGGGTCGCCGTGCATGTAGCCGATGGCGTAGATGTGGATGAGCGAGCCGACGCCGGTGACAACCAGCATCATGGTCACCGACAGCGTATCGATTTGCATGGCCCAGTTGACCAGGAACCCGGCGGCGGGGATATCGATCCACGTCCACAATGGCTCGATCTCAGTGTGGAAATCATGGGCCATCAAGCTGAGCAAGAGCGAGACCGACACCAGAAACGCGCCGATGGTCATCAGACTGGCGAACCAACCGATGATGCGCTCGCTGGAGGCCCGGTTGGACTCGATGATTCGGCGACCGATCAAGCCGTTGAACAGCACGCCGATGACCGGCAAGATAAGAATAAGGGGAGCCAGGGCAAATGTATTCATGAGTGCGCCTTAGCCCTTCATTAAGTTGATCTCGTCGATGTTGATGCTGCGCTTGCTGCGGAAGATGGCCACGATCAGTGCCAGGCCGACGGCGACCTCGGCCGCGGCCACGGTAATGACGAAAAAGACCAGCACCTGCCCGTCCAGATCGCCCAGATGGCGGGCGAAGGCGACGAACAGCAAATTAGCGCTGTTGAGCATCAATTCGACGGACATGAACAGGATGATCGCGTTGCGGCGCAGCAACACGCCGGCCGCGCCGATGGCAAAGAGAATTCCACTCAGCGCGATATACCAATTGATGGTAACGGCCTCAGGCATTGCTCCCCCCTTGCTTTTTTGGTTGGCCGAAGATGACGACGCCGATGATCGCCGCCAGCAGCAGCACGCCGGTGACGATGAACGGAAAGGCATAATCTTCGAATAGTTTGATGCCCAGCGCTTGCGGGCTGGCGTCGACTGTAGGGCTCAGCTCCGTGCCGCCGACCGAAGTCAGCAGGAGCAGGTAACCGAAAACCCCTATCAACGACAAGGCCAGGATGATAGCCGCCAGACGGTGCAGCCGTTCGGGGCCCTGGATTTGATCGGCCGCGCCGCGTAGCCGTTCCGCGCCCAAGAGCATGATCACGAACAAGAATAGAACCACAATGGCCCCGGCATAGACGATGATTTGCACCATGGCGATGAAAGGGGCGTTCAGCACCAGGTAGAAGACGGCGACGGTCATGAAGTTGAGCACCAGGTAGAGCGCGCTGTGGACCGCGTTCCGGCTCAGCAGCATGCCAACCGCCGCCGCCACGGCTATCGCCGCGAGGATGATGAACGGTATCGGATGAATCATAAAGTCGCCTCAGTTCAATCAGGAATCAGGAATAAAAGCGCCTTATCTCCTACGATTTCCCTTGAATCGTAATTTCCTGCTTCGTGATTATTTCGGATTTTCCATATCCGGGATCGAACGGTCATACTCGCCCGGCCGGGTAAATTGCGGCGTCGACAAGCCGTGGGGCGGGGCGGGGACCAGCAGCATCTCCTTGGTATAGATCGAACTGGCCCGATCATAGAAGCTCAGTTCGTATTTATCCTCCAGAATAATGGCCTCGGTCGGGCAGGCATCTTCACAGAAGCCGCAATAGATACAGCGCATCATGTTGATTTCATAAACGCTGGCGTAGCGCTCGCCGGGGGAGTAGCGTTCATCATTGGTGTTTTCGGCCGCTTCGACAAAGATCGCATCGGCCGGGCAGGCAGCGGCGCACAGCGAGCAGCCGATACACTTTTCCAAGCCATTGTCATAGCGCTTCAGTTCGTGCCGCCCCTTAAAGCGATAGCGAACCGGCCGTTCAACCTCCGGATACTGGATGGTAACCGGGGGCTGAAAAAAATGCTTCAGCGTGGTGCCCAGTCCCTTGACTATCTCTCCAATCATACGCCGTCTCCTCTACTGTGGGGTGGCTGACAGTTTGTCATTGTGAGGTTCAATATTTCTTGCCCCCGCTAGCCGATAAAGAATTTTTGCACCGCGTCGATTATGGGCGCCAACGTCCCTTCCTCGGCCATAACAATCAGGACGGCGGTGATGATGAAGTTTAATACGGCAATCGGCAGCATTACCTTCCAGCCGAAGCCCATCAACTGATCGTAGCGCAGGCGTGGCAGCGAGGCCCGAATCCAGATCATCAGGAACAGGCTGACGACGATCTTGCCGATGAGATAGATAAAGCCGAGCGCCGGAAACTGATCGACAAAGGGACCATCGTACCCACCCAAAAAGAAGACGGCGAATATGGCGCTCAAGGAGATCATCTTCATGTATTCGGCCATGAAAAACATCCCGAAGCGCATGCCGCCATATTCAACATTGTAGCCGGCCGAGAGTTCCTGCTCGGCTTCCAGCAAGTCAAATGGCGCGCGCTGCAATTCGGCCAGCGCGGCGATGTAAAAGACAAGCGCGGCTACCGGCTGGATGAAGACATACCAGATCGGTCGCTGGGCCTCGACGATCGCCCCTAAATTCATCGAGTTGGCCATCATGATTGGGATCAACACGATGATTCCGAGGGCCAGTTCATAGCTGATCATCTGCGCCGAGGCGCGAATACCGCCCAGAACGGCATATTTGCTGTTCGAAGCCCACCCAGCCAGAATGATGCCATAGACACCGATGGAGGTTACGGCCAGGACGAACAAAACCCCGACGTTTATGCCGGGCGCGATGGCGAAATAAGGCGAAAACTCCCACGGTCCCAAACGGAAGGCCGGCGCCCATGGGATGACAGCCAGAATCAATATGGCCGGAATAACGGCCAGCATGGGTGCCAGGTTATAGATCAGCCGGTCGACTTTGGCCGGGGTGGGGTCTTCCTTGAAAAAGAGCTTAACCGCATCGGCCGCCGGTTGCAGGAAACCGCCCAGGAAACGTCTTTCTTTGCCGCGCCAGGGGATCGGGATGTATCCCGCCCGGTTTGGTCCGACACGCGCCTGGAGCCGGGCCAGCACTTTGCGTTCCAGCAACGTGGTGTAGGCAAAGCCGGTGATGACAGCAAAACTGACGATGAAGCCGATAATTAATGCACGAATTGCGATTTGACCTGGAGTCATGAACGATGCCTCTCCTCAAATCTATCTCTTAGTAAGCTAAGCGCGAGGTTCAAATCTACCCTCATTGTTCTATCAAGCTAAACGGCGACCCTCTCGTCCGCCGAGCGAACGGTGACGGTGGCCGGGAAGACGCCGTTCAACTGCGCGCCGGGCACGCCCCGTAACAAGCCTAAGCCGGCCGGTGGGTCAGTGCTGATTATGGCCGTCACCGGGATCGCCTCGCTGCCCAGGTGCAAGTCGACCGGGTCACCATCACTAACCATCATCACCGTCGCATCGGCCTCGTTGAGGAACAACGTCGGGCGGGCAATGCGAAACTTCAGCAACTCCGTCCGGTTGATCAGCGTCCCCGGAGTGTACAGGGCCGGAATGTGCATGATGTTCAACGCGCCGAAACGAGTGGCCGGGGCAGATTGTACCTCGGTCGGCAAATCATAGCTTTCTACGGGGCCGGATTCGGCCGCGACCGCCCATTGCTGGCCCATGCCCCACTTGTTGTCGTAGGCCGTGCCGCCGTAGTAGAGATCACTCCGGCCGATTAGCGGCCACTGTTCCTCCACGCGGGACAGTGTCCGGTAATCCATCTCCCCATATTGGGCCACGGCCCCGGCGATTTCCTTGAAGGCCAGCCCGGCGGCGAATGGCGGCTTGATCAGACCGGTTCGCTCGCCGATTTGGGCCAGGATTTGCCAGTCGGGACGCGCGTCGCCCACCGACGGGATGGCCGGATAATAGCGCTGGACACGCCGCTCGCCATTGGTAAAGGTCCCCTCACGCTCCGCCCAACTCTGGGCCGGCAGGACGATATCGGCCGCGGCGGCGGTTGCGGTCAGGAAGAGTTCCTGCACCACCAGCAGAGCCAGCTGGCCACGATCGTCCATCAGCCCGTCACCTATCGGGTCGGCCCCCATGACATAGAGCGCTCTCAGGTTGCCGTCGGCCACGGCCTCGTAAATATCGTTGGCATCGAGACCCGGCTCGTCCACGGGCACGTATCCCGGCCCGTATGCCGGATGAATGCCCATATCCCACGCGCCCTGGTCGTTGGCGTGTTGCCAAACGGGCACCAGGCCATTATTCAACCGACCGGCATGGGCTGTGGCGTCTTCTCCTTCGCCTTGTTTGAGCAGTAGCAGATTGCCCAGCATCCGCGCCAAGCCGTCCGTCTCCTCGTAGTCAAGCCCTTCCGCGCCGTAGAAAATAACCAGATTATTGGCTTCCATCAGGGTTGTGGCCAACGCCGCCTGGGCACCGTTCAATTCACCGGCATCAACTTGGGCGAAGGCCAGCAACTCACGCACAGCTACCAGCGCGCCACCCGGTTCGTATTGTTTCGAGTGCCGGGCAAACTTGTCCAACCGGGTAGGCCGGGCGTTGAGAACGACCAGGGCTGCGCCGCGATCGGCGGCCTGCTTGACCCGCAGCCACCACACCGGCGCTTCCTCATGTAAATCGGCGGCCACCACCAGGATGGCGTCGCCCGGCCCCATGTCTTTCAGATTACTGCCCTGGCTGAGGCCGACCTGGGCGACCACATCGCCGCCGGCCAGTCGTTTCTCGGCCAGATCGATGTTGGACGAGCCCAGGCCCTGGCGGATCAGGCGCTGGAACATGAAATAATCTTCGTTGCTGAGGCGGCCGCCGGCCAGCCCCGCGACTGAATCGTGATAGAGTTGCAGCTTCCCGGCAACGACATCGAGCGCCTCTTCCCAGGTCGCCGCCTGCAACTCGCCGTCGCGGCGCACCAGCGGTTGGGTGAGGCGATCGGGCGCGTCCGTATAATGGTGGACGAACCGCCCTTTGTCGCAAATCCAGATCTCATTCACTTCTTCGTTCTGGCGGGGCATGATGCGCTTGATCACGTTTCGACCGCCGGAAGCGGCCTCGCGACGCGTGCTCATCGTCGTGTTACAGCCAACCGGGCACTGGGCGCAGATGCTGGCCACCGGCGTCAGCTCCCACGGCCGAGCCTCGAAGCGGAAATCCGTCGTCGTCAGCGCGCCGACCGGACAAATATCGGTCGTATTGCCGCTCCAGTAGCTGTCAAAGCCCGGTTCGGAAAAAGTGACGATTTGCAGGCGACGGCCGCGATTGTGAAAATGGATGACCGGGTCGTCGACGATCTCGGCCTGGAAGCGGGTGCAGCGGGCGCACTGGATGCAGCGCTCGCGATCCAGGACGATCAACTCGCCCAACGGCACGCGCTTTTCCATCCTCATCTTGTCAACTAAGAGCATCCGGCTGTGATCGGGGCCGTGGGCTATGGTCAGGTTTTGCAGCGGGCATTCGCCGCCCTTGTCGCAGATCGGGCAATCGAGGGGATGGCTGGTCAGGAGGAATTCGACGATATCCTTCTGTGAATCCAGCACAAGCGGTGTGTTGGTGCGCACGACCATGCCTTCGCTGACAACCACCGTGCAACTCGTTTGCAGCGCTTTACCGAAATTGAGCTTGACGGAGCCGTCGTCGTTGAGCATCGGCAGGCCAGTGTTGCGGTCGATCATCGGCAGGCCGATCTCCACCAGGCACATGCGGCACATGCCGACCGGCGCCATCTTGGGATGGTAACAAAAGACGGGGATGTCGTTGCCAATTGTCTTGGCCGCGTCGACCACCACCGTTCCCTTGGGAACCTTCACTTCAATGTCGTCTATGGTCAGGGTTACAGTATCACTCATGGAGTTACTCTTTCTTCAAGTCCGAAATAGGGCGAGATTTTTGGCAAATCGATCATCGCTCCTACGCGTATTAGTCGGCCGCCGCCGCGGCTGGTGTTCGTTGTGCCGCGCGGATGTTGGCCCCGGCGACTACTTTAGCCTTGTATTCCGGCAGGAAATGCCTGATCGATGATAGCACCGGGCTGGTGGCGAATTCGCCCAGCGCGCACAGGCATTTGCCGGTCATGTTATCGGCCACCGATTCCAATATTTTTATGTCGGCCTCGGTGCCGTATCCTTCGTAAACGCGTTGCAAGATACGCTCCATCCAGTACGTGCCTTCGCGGCAGGGCGTGCACTTGCCGCAGGATTCGTGCCGGAAGAAATGGGTCATTTTCAGCGCGGCCCACACCATGTCGGTTGTCTCGTCCATGACGATGACCGAAGCCGACCCCATGACCGAGCGGAAGGCTGTCAGGCCATCATAGCTGCATGAGGCGTCGAGCGCATCCTCGACGACGATCGGGCCGGAGCCGCCGCTGGGCAGGATGGCCTTGAACTTCTTGCCGTCTTTCATGCCGCCGGCCATCTCCAGCAATTCGCGATAGGTCGTGCCGAGCGGCACTTCGTAGTTGCCCGGCTTTTCGACATGGCCGCTGATGCAGACGATCTTCATACCCGGGCTGTCCTCGGTGCCCATTTCCTTGAACCAATCGGGCCCGTTGACCAAAATGCCGGGCACGTTAGCCAGCGTTTCGGTGTTGTTAACCACTGTCGGCTTGTGGTAAAGGCCCTCAATGGCCGGGAAGGGCGGCTTCGACCACGGCTGGCCCAAATTCCCGGCCAGCGATTCGATCAACGCCGTCTCTTCGCCGCAAATGTAGGCTCCCGCGCCGTAGTGGGTGTAGAAGTCGACGCTGAAATCGGAGCCCATGATATTGTCGCCGATGATGCCCGCCGCGCGGCAATCCAGCAGCGCTTCCTCGAACGCGTAGGAGATGTCCATGTATTCACCCCGAATGTAGTTAAAAACGAGGTGGGAATTGACCGCGTAGGCGGCGATGAGCGCGCCTTCGATGACCTGGTGCGGGTTGCTTTCCATCAACTCGCGGTCCTTGAAGGTGCCCGTCTCCGACTCGTCGGTGTTGACCAGAACATAGGTCTCCGGCGCGTCTTTGGGAATGAAGCTCCACTTAATCCCGGTGGGGAAGCCCGCGCCGCCGCGGCCGCGCAGGTTCGAGGCCTTGACGATGTCGATCACCTCGGCCGGCGTCATCGACAGGGCTTTCTTCAGGCCTTCGTAGCCGCCGTGCGCGCGGTAGACATCCAGCTTATGCAGGTCGGGAATATCGCGATGTCGCAGTAATACATAGGCCATAGAGAGTTTATCCCTTTATTTTATCGACGATCTTCTGGACGATCGTCTCGCCGCCGGAAGCGTCCGGGAGCGGCGCGTCGGCGTAATCAATGATACGTTCCACGACCGAAGGTTCGGCCACGACCGTAGGTTCGCCCACGACCGAAGGTCCGGCCTGGCCGGCGGCCTTGTCGCGCAGTTCGCCGATGAGCGCATCGAACTTGGCTTCGTCCAGGTTTTCATAGAACTTGAGGTTGCACTGCAGCATCGGCGCGCGGTCGCAGCCTCCCAGGCACATCACCGTCTTGAGGGTGAACAGCCCGTCGTTGGTCGTGCCTTCGACCGGGATGTCGAGCTTGCGCGAGGCCATCGCGACGAATTCGTCGGCCCCGCGCAGGGCGCAGGCCAGGTCGTCGCAAATTTCCAGCACGTAGTGGCCGGTCGGTTTTTCATAAAATAGCGAGTAGAAACCGGCCAGCGAGAGGACGTGGGTCGCCTCCAGGTCGAGGATATCGGCTACCTCGCGCATGGCCGCCTCGCTCATGTAGCCGTACTCATTCTGGGCCAGGTGCATCAGATGCAGCACGGCCGATTTCTTCTGCGGAAACCGGTTCAGCAGCGTGTCGATTTCGTTGGCGTATTTTTCCCTTAACACATTACTCTCCAGGGAATCAGCGGTCTATTTCACCTAATACAATGTCGATCGAACCGATGACGGCCACCAGGTCGGCCACGAAGCTGTTCTTGCCCATCTGCGGCAGCGCGGCCAGATTCACATAGGACGGGGCGCGGAAGTGCACCCGCGCCGGCTTGGGCGAGTTGTCGCCGCGCAGATAGCAGCCGATCTCGCCGCGTGGCGATTCGATGACCTGGTAGACGTAGCCTTCCGGCGCGTTGAAGCCCTCGGTCCACAGCTTGAAGTGGTGGATGACCGCTTCCATGCTGCGCCCCAGTTCGGCCCGCGGCGGCGGCACGATCTTGTGATTGGGGATGTTGACCGGGCCTTTGGGCAGCCGGTCCATCGCCTGGCGCAGGATGCCCAGGCTCTCGCGGAACTCGCGCATGCGGCAGCGATAGCGGGCATAGACGTCGCCCTCCTGCTCCACCGGCACGTCGAATTCAAATTGCTCGTACCCGCCGTAAGGCTGGTCGCGCCGGTTGTCCCAATCGACGCCGGAAGCGCGCAGGCTGGGGCCGGAGAAACCCCAGGCGATGGCGTCCTCGGCCGAGATGACGCCGACGCCCTTGGTACGGGCCAGGAAGATCGGGTTCTGGTCCAGCAGGGCCTCGTAGTCGGCCAGCTTGGCCGGGAAAAAGTCGAGGAAATGGCGCACGGCCGGCTCGAATTCCTCCGGCACGTCGCGCCACAGGCCGCCCGGCCGGAAGTAGCTGACCATCATCCGCTGCCCCGCGACCATCTCGTAGATGTCGAGGATGTACTCGCGCTCGCGGAAGCAGTAGAGGAAGACCGACATGGCCGCCAGGTCGAGGGCGTGGGTGCCCAGCCAGACCAGATGGCTGCTGATGCGCGATAGCTCGGCCAGGATGAGGCGGAGCATCTGCGCCCGGGGGGTGATTTCGATGCCCAGCAGCTTCTCGATGGCCATGATGTAGACCATGTTGTTGGTCATCGGCGACAGGTAGTCCATGCGGTCGGTCATGACCAGCGCCTTGGTGTAGGTCTTGGCCTCCATGTTCTTCTCGATGCCGGTGTGGAGGAAGCCGATGTCGGGGGCCAGGTTGATGACCGTCTCACCGTCGAGTTCCAGCAGCAGGCGCAGCACGCCGTGGGTGCTGGGGTGTTGCGGCCCCATGCTGAGGAGCATGTGCTCTTCGGCGTCGGCGATCTCCATGCCCGTGCCGAACTTGGCCCGCAATTCCTCGACGGTTATTTCCTGTATGGAGTCGCTTGAGTTTGGTTGTAGAAAAGCCATGTCGAACTCCGAGTTACGAAATACGCGTTACGCGTTCGGATCGCGCCTATTCTTTGGCATACGGTTTCTTGGCGTCGATCTCCTGCCAGTTGAAAGAGAATTGCACTTCTTCATAGCCCAGCGGGTAGTCTTTGCGCAGCGGGTGGCCCTCCCAATCTTCGGGCAGGAAGAGCCGCCGCAGGCTGTTGTTGCCCTCGAAGCGCACGCCCATCAGGTCCCAGACTTCCATCTCCAGCCAGGTGGCGATGGGCCAGACATCGGCTATCGTCTCCGGCCCTTCGTCGGGGTCTTCGACCCACGTTCGCAGGCGCAGCCGGTGCTTGTTGGGCATCGACAGCAGGTGGTAGCTGACGGCAAAGCGCGGGAAGGCGGGCAGGTAGTCGTCGGCGACGATGTCGGACAGGAAGTTGTAGCGCAGGTCGGGGTCGTCGCGCAGCAGCTGGCAAACGGCCCGCACCTGGTCCTTGTGGACGATGAGGTCTCCTCGTAGGACCTGAACAGCGCCGTGACCGGCACGTGCAAGGCCCGCGACAGCGCCTGCAGAGACGCAAGCGAGGGCGAGGTCGTGCCGTTCTCGATCTTCGCCGAGATGCCCGTGCCCTTGGCAAGTTCGGCGATGGTGAGCCCCAGCTTTTCGCGAAAGGCGCGCACTTCGCG
>JAWOHK010000261.1:0-22967 GCA_046485205.1 Chloroflexota bacterium
ACTAGTACGAGTGTGACACTTGCTCGCGGGCGGGTTCTTTTATGAAATCCCTCAACAATGATAGTTACTACGATGGTATGAATTTGGTAGGGAGATGTAATGGCCAATTCAATTAACCCTGTAATTGCCGGCTTCAACCGTTATATTCGTTCTTCTCCCTGGCGCCTAATGGCGTTTGTGTTTGTGATTCTGGTTCTTGTTCTCCTCCTTATCTTTGCGGGTCGGGCATTATTGCCCACCCAACGTCTTTTACCCTTACTCAACTGGTTAAACCTGCTCTTGATTCTGGTTGTTCCGGTCATCGTAGCCTTCACAGCCGCATGGCTTGTCAGAACTTGGCGGCGAACGCAGTATGAAATTGCCCAGATGCATTTGAATCGGTCTATGGTGGAATCCTATTTCGATCGGCTGACGGACTTGTTAATTAACCACGATCTCCGGAATGCCATTACAGATGAGGAAGTTGCCAAAGTCGCACGCGCCCATACTTTGACCATTCTTAGGAAAGTTGATGGAGATATTCGTGGTCAGGTGATCCGGTTTCTTTATGAATCTTCGCTTTTAAACGCCGAAAGCCCTGTCGTAGACTTACAAACCGCTGAATTAGAAAATCTGGACCTATCAAGTGTGGTGATGACCGGCGTTAATCTGCGAAACGTGGATATGAGAAGTGCATTCTTGTCGCGAAGTTCGTTGACTGTCTCCGACTTACGCGGCTCATTATTGAATCTGGCGGATTTGAGTGATGCAGACCTGAGCGGTTCTTACTTACGCGGGGCGAATCTTGATGATTCTAATCTGGCTGGCGCCAGTTTACGCGGCGCAATCCTAACCAAAGCCAAACTGGTTGGTGCGAATTTGCACGGCGCAGATTTAAGGGAGGCAAATTTGTCGGGGGCCGATCTCTCCGGCGCTAATCTAACGGGTGTGAACCTGAAAAGCGCTAAGTTGAATGGTACCATACTGGTAGGCGCAACCCTGGTGAACGCCGATGTTAGCTTGGCTAATTTAGCCAAAGCCAATCTATCAAATGCTATTGCCACCGCCGCAGACCTGAGCGGTGCCAATCTGACAGGCGCTGAACTGGCAAATGTGGTTTTGAATAACGCGACATTAGGCGGTGCAATTCTAAGTGAGGCTAATTTGATTGATGCCGATCTCCGAGGCGCTAACCTGAGTATGGCTAATTTACGCGGCGCGATGATGAATCAAAGCCAATTAGTGGACGCGATCTTGCGTGATGCCATTATGGGGCGGGTGTCTCTTAGTGGTGCAGATTTATCCGGGTGTGATCTCAGCCGAGCGAATTTAAGCCTGGCTAACCTAAGCCGGGCTGTTCTTAATCGGGCCAATCTGGATGAGGTAGGGCTAAGCGGGGCTGATTTGCGAGCCGCCCAACTCCGAGGAGCTACCTTGCGGGGCGCAATCCTACGCGGGGCTATCCTGAGCGATGCGGATTTGAGCCGGGCCGACTTGACAAAGGCTAATCTACGATGGGCTAATCTGAGCAACGCAAATTTGACCGGCGCAGAATTGACCGAGGTTGATCTGACCGATGCGGAAGTGGCGCCGCAGGTATTAGCAAAGGCCCGTTCTGTAAGCAAAGTGACTCGTCCGGATAACGGCAGCCAAGAATTGAGTAAGGCTATGGTATCAACTCCTACTCAAACCGGACCCTTCCCGGTTGAGGATATTCCCAAATATCAACGTCCCAACTCCACAGACGATGGCTCCGTTGAAAGCTCTGAGTCGGCTGATACGGCTGAGGACGCCCTGTGATCGTCGGCTGCTGATCTAATTCCATTCCAGGTTACTGCGAATGTCCCAATATGTTTGAGGAGATTCCACAATTGGGGCGAATTGCTGTTCGAGTTCCATATTCCACTCAATGTCCGTCGCTTTGAGATTGGACAGCAGATGATCTGCCCTGGCTGCGCCACTCAAAACAACATCTGACCATGGTTGGGCAATGGCTGCACTAAGGGCCAACGCATCGATGGTGGTGTTTAATTCTTCGGCTACTTTGCTCAGTAATTCTTTTTTGGATTCAAACGCCGGCTCATCGTTCCTGTCGGTCAAGCGACCGTTAGCCAATGCTTCTTTTATGATGACGCCCATACCGGCTTGGTGAGCGTCGGCCAGAGCGGGTCCGGCATCAGTAGACAGTAAATTCCAGGTCGCCTGAACCGAGCGGAATAAAGGATCGCCGTCAAATTCGAGCTCCATAGCCGCCAGGAGCGTATCGGCCTGATTTGGACCACTCAGCGAAAGTCCAATTATCAACCCTTGATTTCGTAACTCAGCCAGGAATTTGAGCACTTCCATATTTTCCAGGATGCCGCTATCGCGGGTGGCTGAATGAACCTGGTATATGTTCAGATAATTACCGAGTATATTTCGGCTTTCCTGGATCTGCCTGGTCAAGACGGAGAGGCTATGGTCCTTCACTTCATGTTTATCAGCCTCCACCTGCCAACCAGCTGTATAGGTATAACCCCATTTAGATCCAACAACTACACTTGTCGATGGGATAGAGCGTGATGTTAACCACGAACCTAGAAAAGCTTCCGCTCGACCGTATGATCGCGCCGCATCAAAATAACGCACCCCAGCCGCCCACGCTGCATCAAGGACGATATGGGTCCGTTCCTCCATTTCTTCAACGGCGTATTCTTCTTGTAAATCCTCGGCGTGGCCAATATTGATATAGCCGGGTCGACCTAAGGCCGCTAAACCTAATCCGATTGGTGTAACTGAAAGTCGTGTATTCCCAAATTGACCAAGTTTCACATTACCTCCTTTGGTACAGAACAGTATACTTGCAGAATTAAAGTCAGGGCAACCAAACAAAATGTATGAGCAGGTGGGTTGCTCAACAAGAATCCGTCATGAAAAAATCATTGGCTGGAAAATTAAACCTTAGCCTGATATTGGCCTTCAGTAGTTTTATTGCTCTGGGGCTTGTGGCCGGTCTGTTGGGCGTGGCATGGCCCTCGATAAGGGCCACATTTGGTCTTCCACTAGACGCCGTCGTCGCCTTGCTTATCACCAGCACGATCGGATTTGTTGTGGGCAGCATCCTGGCCAGTCAGATTATGATTCGCATAGGCGTTGGCGTTACATTATTAGCCTCAAATATCCTGGCAGCAGGGGGCTTACTCGGCTATGCCATAGCACCCGAATGGTGGGTTGTCGTGTTGTTGGGTTTATTGACCGGGGCAGCTGCGGGATTGATCGATACTGGCTTAAATATCTACGTTGCGGCCAATCATGGCGTGACCTACATGAACTGGATGCATGCCTGTTTTGGAATTGGAGCAACGTTGGGACCTCTACTGATGACTGCGGTGCTCGGCTTTGGCTTAAGTTGGCGCTACGGTTACGGCGTTGCCGCCGCGCTTCATTTCGTGTTGGGGATAGGCTTCTTGTTTTCAATAGGCCACCAAAGTATTCGTTCCATGACGATTATTCGGCCGCAGGAAACCTCTGAAGCGATTAGATCAGCCAAACCGTTGGACACCCTACGGAAACCGATTGTTTGGCTGAGTATTCTCTTGTTTCTACTTTATACTGGCATTGAATCAACGACCGGCCAATGGTCATTTTCACTGTTTACTGAATCACGATCGATTACGCCTTACCTGGCCGGTGTGTTGACCAGTTTATTCTGGGGAATGTTGACCTTGGGTCGATTCGTCTTGGGAGCGGCCGCTCGTCTTATTGGGGTCGAACGATTATTGCGGATTAGTATGGTGGGAGTCGTGATAGCGGCAGTTTTGTTTTTATTTCAAACAACGTTGGCCGGTTTTTTTGCCGTATCCTTAATGGGTTTTTCTCTTTCGGCCATCTTCCCTACATTAACCTCGGACACTCCACACCGCGTTGGGCAACAGCATGCTCCCAACACGATTGGATTTCAAACCGGTTCGGCTAGCATCGGATTCGCTGTCCTTCCGGGACTAGCCGGTGTGCTGGCAGAACGAATCGGATTGGAATCACTAGGACCTTTTCTAATCCTATTAGCAATTTTGATGTTGTTGACTAATGAAATTATAGTGCGAGTTTTACGTCAGGGCCCAGTGGTAATTAGTTCAACTTACTCCAAATTAACGGGCGATTGATTTTCGTTTTGCCGTTTCATTGTACGAATGAACTGTTGTCCGGCGGGCCGGATGCCAAAGTCCTGTCCTGAATCCAGCATAGTTTCCCATAAATAACCTGCTAATGATCTGGCTCCCACAATCGAGTAGGAAATCAACTCGTCGATATCCTCGCGGATGATCAATTGGGTGGTCTTGGCGACAGCGGTTTGGCGAGCGGTATGATTTGGGAATTGCTCCGGGTGGAAGTCCATTCCACATAAACGGCCTAGAACGAGGGGGGATGCCGGCCCAATTAAGCGCAATTGAAAACGTCCATGGGTCACTTCCGTCACTGTGACCAGTTGAGCGATTGTTGGCAGAATGTTGGTTAATCGATCGATGATACCTAGTTCAGCACCTGGTGGCATGTTAATAAACAGTTGATCCGGACGCAGTCGATAAACAGACAGTGCATCCTTCACGACACCTTGACCGGGTAATTGGGGGGGAAGGACGTCTAAAGCCGCAACAGCTTGGCCACCACCTTCGCCGTGAATCATGATCTTACCCCGATGAGATTCATCTACCAGATAGACACCCGGGTAGTCAATTGCCGGGTCATTCTCTATCACTGCCAGCGAATCAAACACCTGCCATCCACCCTGAATTACAAACTGGCCGCCAGCCTGACGAAGCACATTATATAATGGACTTAACTTAATTGGGCCTTCAGTCATATCACATTCTCAATCGACGGCCTTCGGGATCATAAAAGGAGCCGTGATGGATATAAGCTTTTTCCAAATGGCCGTTCATCCGGATCAGGAATTCTTTTCCCGGCTGACGGGCGATTTCCCTTGCTATCCAGCATAAGCCTATTGTTTCGCCTAGTGTCGGGCTAAACCGGCAGGATGTGATCCAGCCGATGATATCCAATCCGCCATCGGACCGTGGTTCGACGATTTGCAGACCCTCGTCCGGGACTGTGTGAGGTTCAACCATTTTGAAGCCCACCAGTCGTTGCGCCGGTTCTTCGTTTTTGACGCGCATAATGGCCCGCTGGCCCAGGAAGTCGGGTTTATCGAGCTTGACAGCCAGTTCCATATCGGCCGCGATGGGGTCCGACAGCCCATCGGTATCCTGTCCGACAATCAAGTGAGCTTTTTCAAGCCGGAGGATTCGTTGTGCCTCAATTCCAAATGGCTCTATTTCAAATTTCTGACCGGCGTCTAGCAGCGCTTCCCACACCGCCAAGGCATAACCGGATGGACAATGGATTTCATAGGACAATTCGCCCGTAAATCCGATGCGCAACAACCGGCAGGGCACACCGGCAAGCACCAGCTCCCGCGTATGCATGTAGGGCATCGATTCATTTGACAAATCACTTTCTGTCAACATCTCTAAAGTCTCGCGCGAGCGCGGCCCGGCCAGGTTAAAGGCGGCATAAACCTCGGATACATTAACTAAATGAATTCCCTCACCCCATCCGGATTGAAGCCACCACTGCAACCATTCAAAGATTGCACCGGAACCGGAAGAAGTCGTCGTCATATACCAATCAGATTCGCCGATACGGGCTGTTACGCCATCGTCCAGGATTACACCTTCGTCATTGCACATGACACCATAGCGAACACGACCAATAGCGAGATTATGCCATTTGTTGATGTAAATTTTGCTGAGGAAATCTGGCACCCCAGGCCCTGCAAGTTTAAATTTCCCCAAAGTGCTAACATCAATTAATCCCACACGTTCGCGAACAGCCCTGACCTCGGCGAGAGGATCGCCATAATGCTCCGGCCGTATCCAAAGACCGGCGACCATCATGGCGGCGTGTCGGTCCTTGTGCCATTTGTGGATAGGCGATACCTGAACCGGCTCTAATGGCCTGCCGGCCAGTGCACCCAGCGAAACCGGTACCGTTGGCGGGCGGGATGTTGTAGTCCCGGTTTGTTCAACTGTCCAATTGTTAGCTCGAGCGCACAAGTGAATTGTGTTTTGAGAGCACATTTTCCCCTGGCAAGGTCCCATAGAGATTGTGCTATACCGTTTTAACAGTTCAATACTGTCATACCCTTCGGCGATGGAGGTTTCCAGGTCTTTGGCAGTCACGTCCTCACAATAGCAAAGAAATTGCTTGCCGGTCCCTGGAATTTTTACTTGGGTACTGGTTCGTGCCCGGGTTGATAGCTTGGCGGTTTCAATTCTTTCGATCTCGTTCAAGTCCGGTCCCGGACTTCGACCCAAGTAAGCTGCCGCGCGTTGACCCGCCAACTGGCCTTCGAGCATCTCGTGTTCCAGAGTGACCGATCCGGCCACCCTTCCGGCGGCAAATATGCCCTCGGGAAGACTGTTCGGCAAGAATTCAGCGCGAAATCGATCGTAGGTCATTCGGCCGCCGGCCTGATAAAGCAAGCCGTTAGCCGGTGACCAACCGACAGAAACGACGACCAGATCGCAGGCGATTTCTAGCGTGTGTGTATGGTCAATATTCCCGACTTCATCAATTGGGACTAAGGTAACTTTCCTGACCTGATTTCGGCCATCGGCCCGAAGAATTGTAAATCCGAAATAAACTGGCGTATTCGACAATGCCACCAATTCTTGATGAGCAGTTTCGCCTATGGATTTTGGCCGTATTTCGGCTATGGCTGCGATGTCGACGCCGGCTGCATGTAAATCTGCCGCCACCTTGTAGCCGTCGTCGTTAGCGGTCACAACGACGGCTTGTGAGCCCGCAACGACCCGGTATCGATGTAACAAACGTTCCACAGCACTGCCAAGCATGATGCCGGGTAAGTCATTATTCGTGAACACGAGTGGTTGTTCATAGGCGCCGGTGGCATATATAACTGTTTGCGCACGAATTTTAACCAACCGCTCGTTACCGGTTGTCATAGCGGCCAACCAGTTGTCTTCATAGACACCTAGCACAACCGTATTGTTCAGGATTGTAATTCCTGGATGTTGGGCAACCGATCCGACCAGTGATTCGAAAGTTTCAGGATCATGGTGAGTAGTATAAAGAAGGTGCCCGCCCAGGGAAGGATTCTCATCGATCAACAGCACCCGCAGACCTTGTTCGGCCGCACTGATTGCAGCACTGAGCCCGGCCGGCCCGCCCCCAATCACAGCCACTTCCGTGTGACGATATTCCTTATGGTACTCGTTGGGCGGCGGGGTATCTTGGGGATCAATTACCCCCAGCCCGGCTAGCCGGCGCAAAATCTTCTCGTATGTAGGCCATAGCGCTGGCGGGTAGATAAAGGCTTTATAATAAAATCCGGCGGGGGTTAACCGCGATCCTATGGCAGTCAAAGACATTAGGTCATGTTCAAGCGACGGCCAGGTGTTTTGCGATTTGACATACATATCCGCTTCGACCGGGCGAATACAAGCTCTGACATTTGGCTCAGATCCAACCTGGACCAGACAGTTCGGACAATGACCGGCGCAACACATCAAACCACGCGGGCGGTGATATTTGAACGACCGGCTAAATACCTTCACACCGGAAGCGGCCAGCGCGGAAGCGATAGAGTCCCCCTGAAGAGCAGGATACGTCTTCCCGTTAAATCTGAATTGAATAGGCGAATCCCTATCAATTTCTTCGTTCAGAGTTGGCGGAAGCCTGAGCCTAGTTTTGATTGATTTCTCAACCGTCATTCGTCCTCCCCCTCTGCCTGCTTTGACCAAAGATATGTCTTTAACACTTTATTTGATTTAGTGTGCCGTTCGGCCAGGAACCAAGTTCCGCAACCATTGCTGTGATACCACCACTCGATCTGTTCGCCGAGTTTGTTATCTCTGAAGTAGATATAATCGGTCCACTCCGGATTGGAAACCGTTAACGGTTGAGGGAGGCGAGGATTATATTCGCCACCGTAACGGAATTCGCTTGAATTTCGGAGACCGCAATGAGGACACTCGATATGAATCATGTTTGTTTCTCAATGGCCGACAGAAGCTGCGCCTTTCTCACCAACTAAGTCGTTTTCGGCGAATCGAGAGAGGCGAAACGGGTATAGAATATCCGGCGTCTGATTGGTAGCGATGAGTTCGGCCATTCGTTTGCCGGACACCGGTGAAGCTTTGAAGCCCCAGGTACCCCAACCGACATCAACCAGGAACCCTTCGACCGGAGTAAATCCCATCACCGGGCTGAAGTCGGGGGTCATATCACATAACCCCGCCCACTGACGTAAAACGCGTACGTGGCGCAGCGATGGAAACAGTTCGAGCATGTGACCGGCGAGATTTTCAACGAAACTCAATGATCCATTCATCGAGTACGAAGCGTATGGATCAACGCTGGCACCCATCACCAGTTCGCCCCGGTCCGATTGGCTGACGTAAACATGCAGGCTGCCAGAGACAATGATCACATCAAGAAACGGTTTGAGCGGTTCGGTGACACAAGCTTGCAAGGGAAAGGTCGTGATCGGTAAGCGAACGCCGGCCATTTCGGCGATGGTTGTGCACCAGCCGGCAGTGGCGTTTAGCACGATGCCGGTTTTGATAAAGTTTCGAGTGCCACCTAGCTCGTTGACATGGACGCCGGTGACCCGGTTATTCTCAACTGATATGCCTGTAACTTCGGTCTTCTGGTGAATATGCACGCCACGCCGGTCAGCATGGTGGGCATAACCCCATACAACGGCATCGTGGCGAATGATTCCACCAGGCGGATGATAGAGTGCGCCCATTATTGGGTAACGAGGGTGGTCGGTTATATCGATAATGGGACAGAGTTTTTTTATCTCATCTAAGTAGATAACCCGGGAATCGACACCTTGAATTTGGTTGACTTCAGCCCGCCGGCGCATAGTCCGCAGAGCGCTATCGGTATGGGCAAGAGTCAAATGCCCTCTTTGACTGAACATGACATTAAAGTCAAATTCGGCCGACATTTCTTTGTATAGCTTGACGCTTTCATCATAGAACCGCACACCTTCCGGTGTCAGGTAATTGCTGCGAATGATTGTCGTGTTGCGGCCGCTGCCGCCCGAACCGATATAGCCCTTATCGAGAACGGCTACATTGGTGATGTTGTGATGTTTGGATAGATAATAGGCGCAGGCTAGTCCATGGGCACCTCCGCCGATGATGACGACATCATACCTGTCTTGCAGGTCATGTTTGTGCCACATCCGATCAGAAGGGTGTTTACCGTTTAGCGCTTGTCGTATCAGCTTATGGGGCATGGCGATCCATCCATTCCTTCAAACGATCATTGAGTAATCCAAGACCAGTATGATGCACCACCAAGGGCAGTTCGAGTGTTGAGGCAATTTCCTGGGCCTTGGCCAGTAAATCCTCATCCTGACTTTGAGATATATAAACGAGCCTCTTGTAATTGCGGAAATAATCCTCTTTGAGTTGCGGAAACCGGTCCAGACCCAATCCTCGCCATATAGTTCCGCGAAATCCACGAACCAAAAAATCGGTTAAAAAGAAAGTTCCCGGTTCCTCTTCCATTAGCTCGGAGAACAAATTTCCGCCATATATCTCATAACAATGAGGACCATCTAATCGATCCAGCTGATTGGCTTCAAGGAATTCATCTAGCTTGCCGCGCGAGCCGCAATCCGCAAAAACGACCAGGACATGCTGATAGGATTCCCCGATTACCCGGAATCTTCGCTCTACGTCCGGGGCAATTCGTTCCGGGTACATATGATCGATGGCTGGAATTCCATAGACATCTACCGGCCAGTTATTTTGTTTGACCAGTGCCAGGATCTCGCGAGCCAGAGCCCCGCAAATTATAAAGGCTATCGGGTTACGGCTTTGAGCCTCGACGGTCTTCAATCGGTACTCACCTCAATTTGCGTCGTTTGATGGCGCCATTTCTGAATGGTTTCGACTACTTGATTGGTATGTTCGATGTCGTGGCTGACTAAGTCCTGAACCAAAAAACGCATCGTCATCCGGCCTTTTGTTTCATGAATCGCCGCTCGGTGCCACCCGGCAGGAGAAATGTCCTGAAGAAAAACCAATGTTTCTTCCCGGGCATAACGAAATGTATGGACCAAGTTCTCAAGCGAGCCGGATATTTCATGAGAATCACCGGGATGAATGGCTGGCACTTTTGGTTCATTCTCCAACAGTACGCGCTTCAATCGTGCCTGATAAGCCCTTTCAACTTCAACGAGATGAACAAGGATATCATAACACGACCATTCTCGCGGGTTTGGTCGCCAACTTCCGGTTGTTTCATCCAGGTTCCGCAAAATCCTGGTTAAATCCGGTGCTGTGGAGGCAAGAGCCTGAAGCAGTACAATGCGCTTAGTCATGATGTTTTTTGGCAATCGTTAAGAGGCCATTGTATGGTCGGTTCCCTTATCTCATCAAGGTTAGCTTGATACAACGATCATCCCACTAGCCTGTGGCGGGAATACAAAAGTCGACCGGGTAAATGATTAAACTGGATTGGAGGGATCGCCACCGCTTGCAGACGACGGTCTTAACTCATAAGCTTTAAGAGCCGCGAAGAGATTCAGACGTTCCCATGCTGAACGTATTTCCATCCGGCAAATGCTCCTGATCCGTTCTAATCGATGTAACAGCGTGTTGCGGTGAATATAAAGTTGCTTCGCAGTTTCGACCAACGATCCGTTATTGTCCAAAAAGCATCCCAGGGTTTTTAATAGTTCCGAGTTGCGCTCACGATCGTATGCGTTCAGAAGAGAAATTGCGTTCAGGTATTTATTTTCATTGATGATTTGTGGAGGTAAGTGGTAAAGCCAATGTAACAACCCTAGCTCCTCAAAGACGACTACACCTTGAGCGCGCCCACCGGCCTGACCAATTCGAATTGCCTCGTAGGCTTGATGATAACTTCGGATCAAGCAACCGGATCGCATATCATCCGCAGTACAAAGACGGCCGACCCCAACCAGAATTCGACTGCCAGGATGATTAAATGAATTAAAGATGTCATTGGCAAGCTGTTCGCCCTTTGCGTCCCGGCCGACTTCCAGCACCAGGACGAGATGGCTTCCACGCCAGGCGCTGAGCGTATTAACGCCTCGCTTGGCCAGCCAATTCTCGATTTCCGGCAACAACGTCCGATAGTTTCCACCGGAAGATAGATGCGGCAAAATGGTCAGGACTTGATGGGGCCGGTCAGCCCTGAAATGGGCTCGTTGTGCTTGTTCGTCAAAATAAGTAGCATTGTCGGGGCTTTCCAGCAGCCGTTCGAGAAAGTCACCGCGCAGGGCTTCTGCTGCGCGCCTGACCGCTCTGTCTTTAAACAACATAAGGGCGGCTACCGTAGCGCCGTGAATGATAGCTCTTGTATCCAGTTCGGTCAGCGGTTTTCCATCAACGATAATCCAGATATATCCATAAATTTCGCGATCGACGATAATTGGGGCGATTAAGCGCTCAATTTCCAAACCCGTTTCCGGCATCGGAGGGAGATAGATAGGTCCCATCGCATCCAGCAAACGCGAATAGATACCGGCATCAAGGAGACGCTGGGCGAGTTCCGGAGAAGTTCGGCCCAGGGCCACACTGACGCGCCGGGCTTCATCAACAGGTCCTACCTCCGCGTTGGCAATTACCCGAAATGTTGCATCTTCGATCGTGACTGAGCGGCCAATTAATTTAGCCAGTGTCGCCGCCAATTCCTCGAGGTTTGCGCCCTGCAACACCAGTCCTGTCAACTCATCAGATATGGCAGATGCTTGTTGAAGCTGACCGTACTGACGGTTGACGATACGTTCGAGAATGGCTTCAGTCACTTCGATGAATAGAATAGTTCGCGGTGCTTCAATGACTGGAAAGTTTAAGGAATCTGCTGCTTCGCGGATGACTTGAGGGGTTTCCTCAAAATAGTAACCGGTGGCCAGCACCATTCCGGCAAAGCCTTGCTCAACCAGAGTTGGGATTAAGGCTGCTTGTCGTTCGTGATCATCACGGAGTCCATAGCCTGCAGTCAATAGTAAAACGCCCCGGCGTTGCCATTCATAGCTTGCTTCAGGTATATCGACAATGTGCACCCAGCTAATCGGGTTGTCTATTCCGTTCTGACCAGCAACGAGTTTTGAGCCTGAAAAAACTGGCAGGCTCAGAGCTTCGCGAATGGTGATAACGGCTTCGTACATAGTTAACTCAAATTCCGGTGAGGGTTCAATGGGCATGATTATAGCTTTCGGCTTTGATTGCTCAACCTGTTAGGTTTGGTTGTACTGGTTTTGTTAGGCAATTCGTGGTGATTTGCTTTACATTGCACTAAGTTGCAATTAGCTCAGGCCGTGCTATTATTTTTATGTAGGAGAGCTTGGAGTTCCTCTTGCACCTTCAGAAATATTGACGATTTTGGCTCTGTTTAGCCATCATAGCGGCCAAGGAAACAGTTAGATAATTGCCGGAGATGAATCTTTTGATCTACCTCCATAGCTGTATCTTCAAGGCAAGGTATTTTCCTAGGTCCGATTTGTCTATCTCAAAGCCCAAAAAAAGACATTCTGTTCACATAGGCGTTTGGGCTCAAGCATATACGGGAATTACCGCTACTTTGGCTTGGGTCACATAATCGGGAGATTTGCCCAGAGGAGGTGGCACTTTAATTAATGACCTTCGTATTCTCTTGTAACCACAAGGCCCTTCTAGAATTAACCCCTCGACCGGTTTGACTAGATTCAGAAACAGAAAACCAAAGCGCGAATGATGACCAATTAGTTTCGGAGGAGAAAAAATGAATCTTCGCAAGATATCAAAGAAGGAAATGGAGCGGATCCACCCGGCGATCCCCGATGCATATGAAAAACTCGAGCAGGGTCGAATTTCCAGGCGGGAGTTTATGCGATTTTCGACGTTGCTCGGCATGTCGGTTGCAACGGCCACCATCGCAGCCGCTTGTGCAGCGCCGGGCGGCACAGAGACGACCACCCAAGAAACAGTGCCACCCGCAGTATCGGACGTCGCACCAGATGAAGGAGTCGCCACCGGCGGTCCGCGGCGAGGTGGGCGGATAACAAAATCAATGCAGCTTCAATTGCTTGATCACCCGGCCCGCTTGTCCTGGGTCGAGGGGGCCAACGTCGTCCGCCAAATTAACGAGTATCTAACCGAGACCGGGAGTGATAATATCACTCGACCTTATTTGCTTGACAGATGGGAAGCGAGTGATGACGTCAAAACCTGGGATTTGCATCTGAAGAGAGGGGTAACATTTAATAACGGCGATGAACTTACGGCCGAAGATGTGATGTTCACCTTTGGTGAATGGCTCAACCCCGATGTTGGCTCATCGATGCTGGGCCTTTTGTCTTATCTTAACGGCATGCAAGATGTAGAAATGGTAGATGATTATCATATTCGCCTCCATCTACAGACTGCCAATATTGGTGTGCCGGAACATCTTTTCCATTATCCGGCCGTCATTTTGCATCGCACATTTGGCGGGGATATCGTCCGGCAACCATTGGGAACCGGTGCGTTTACACTTCAGGAATATGCCGAGGGCGAGCGCGCGGTCTTTAATCGGCGTACCGACTACTGGCGTAATGGAGCCGACGGCGATCCGCTTCCTTACTTGGATGAGATCATCTATGTCTCGACCGATAAGGATGCCGGCACCGCCGCTTTGCAATCGGGCCAGGTGGATTCCTTGTACGATCCGCGACCATCAGATTGGCAGGCACTTAAAGATGTCAATGGCTTGGCGACCTATGCCGTCAGCACCGCGCAAGCTCTCATACTGCGCATGCGGGTAGATCTTGAGCCGTGGGATGACAATCGCGTGCGTACGGCTCTCAAGATGTCTCAAGACCGCCAACGGATATTGCAGTTGTCATACTTCGGAGAAGGCGAACTATCACTTGATGCCCATGTTGCTCCCATTCATCCGGCGTACTGTGAGAAGCCCATTCCACCGTACGATCCCGATGGCGCTCGAGCGCTTATGGAAGAGTATGCGGCTGAGAAAGGCGTTACATTGCCGATCAAAGTTGTCTTGTCAACAAAGAATGATCAGAACGAGCCAGAAATTGCTCAAGCTCTGAAAGAATTGGCCTTGCCTTCAGGTTTCGATATTGAGTTAGACATCACGGAACCGGGCGGGTATTGGGATCGCTGGACTGAAGTGCCGTTGGGAATTACCTCGTGGACCCATCGACCATTGGCCACTATGGTTTTGCCCCTTGCCTATATTGAGGAAGCCATCGGCGCATGGAATGAAACCCGTTGGCATGATGAGGAATTCGAATCGTTACTCCGCCAGGCTGAGGCGACGCTCGATGTCGAAGCGCGGCGCGCCATTATGTGTGATATCGAGGATATCATGCAAGATCGTGGACCGATTGGCAACTCGTACTGGAAGAATGTCTGGAATATCACTCATGAGCGTTTCGAAGGCATCGATGCTCACCCGACTGCCTATGACTTCTTCTATGATGTTTGGGATAACACCCTTTAATTTGGTTTATTGCCTATAACCGTGCCGGCTCGTTTTTTCGAGCCGGCATGTGTTTCTTTCCCCGGCATGTGATCCGGACTGTGGAGGTCAACACATGGCCCGTTTTCTCGTTCGAAGCGTAATTTCCACCTTTGTCACCATGTTCCTGGTATCAGTGCTCCTCTGGATGCTACTGGATATCGGGACAGGAGATGTAACGGTGAAAATTCTAGGGGTGTTTGCTACGCCGGAGCAACGCGCATCATATCGGGCTCAACTAGGAATGAATGCGCCTAGTTGGCTTCGCTATCTTGATTGGTTAGGTGGTAGTGACTGGCGAGCCCGGGCAGAAGTTGGCTATCCACTCATTACAACCGTTGATCCGATTACAGGAGAAAATGTGTGGTGGGCCGAAGTCGATGATATTCCAACGAAATGGCGGCTTCGGGAAGAACAACTATTGGAGATTCAATTGCAACCTGACGGTTCAACAAGCATTGCAGTCGTCGATTTGGAATGGGAGGTTGATGAGGACGGTAGTGAATATTTCTGGGGAGTGGATGAAAGAAATAACGCAGTAAAATGGGTAAGAGGGAGAGGAACTGAAGTCTGGGCGTTGACCTCGGCCGGATTGCGGATGGAGGGCGATGGTCCTCAGGAATATATTCCCCTTCGCCGGGGTCTACTTCGGGGTGATGCGGGGATGTCACTACAGTCGGGCCGCCCCGTATCCGTGACGCTTTTCCCACGTTTGCGAAATTCACTTGTCCTGGCGGCCGTCGCTTTTACAGTTGTCATGCCTCTGGCTTTGCTCTTCGGGGTTGCCGCCGGGGTGAATGAAGGCAAAGTGGTGGACAGAACTATTTCTGTAGCCGGCCTTACCTTGACATCTATCCCGGAATTTGTCACCGGCCTCTTTTTAATATTAATTTTCGGTATCTGGTTAAAGGTGGTCCCGGCGGTAGCCATTTTTACCAGCCCCAACGCTATCTTTGAAACTCCACAACTCCTCATTTTACCTGTTCTGACGCTAACGGCGGTTGAACTGGGCTATGTTGCCCGGATGACACGGGCCAGTATGGTCGAGGTCATGGATACCCCTTATATTCGCACGGCCGTCATTAAAGGCATGCCGCGCAATCGAGTTATTTTTCACCATGCTGTTCGCAATGCCCTCCTGGCACCTATTACTATCATTATGCTCCACGTAAACTGGTTGATCGGCGGGCTGGTTGTAGTAGAAGTTATTTTTGGTTATCCGGGTCTGGGGCAATATATCTATGATGCCGCCATCTTTGGGGATTATAATGCCATAGAAGCTGCGGCGATGATATTAGTCGTTGTGGCCGTTGGCACAAGATTAATCGGTGACTTCGCCTATACCCTTCTGAACCCACGGATTCGTTATGCCTGATTCGAGGCGCATGTTCATATCTGAGGAGTAGGTTTTATGGCCGTTGCTCAACAAACTGCTGGAGTTTCACCCCGACCATCTCGATTGCGTCGTTATTGGCAAGGCATTTCGATTGTTTTTGATTCTCGAATCGCAACAATTGGATTAACGATGGTTGCATTCTGGTTTATTGTGGGAATTATTTCTCTCTTTTGGACCCCCTATCCGCCGAATGCTTCTTTGTTTGACCAGAACTTGCCTCCCAATGTGATCAACAAATTGGGAACCGATCACCTCGGTCGGGACCTTCTTTCTCGATTGATGGTGGGAACCCAAGTTGTCTTGCTAAAAACACGTATACCTACGGACAGCGGAACTATCTCATTTCCAGTTGGCGTTGCCCTGTGGGGCGTGATTGGTGCTTTGACGGCCGGTACGGTTCTGGGACAGATAGCCGGTTATCGTCGCGGGTGGTGGGATCAGGGTATTATGCAAGTTCTCGATGCTTTCGTCGCCTTCCCCAGCATCGTCCTTTACCTGGTGGTCATTACCGCGTTGGGTAGGGGTGATTTAGTTGTAATCTTTGCCATCGCTATGACGGGTGCCCCTGGGGTTGCACGGCTGTCTCGAAGTTTGACATTGGATATCAGCACGCGGGACTTTGTTCGCGCCGCCGAAACCCGCGGGGAAAGCAAATGGTTCATCATGTTTCGCGAGATCTTGCCCAATGCTCGCGGGCCCCTGATAGTCGACTCCATGCTCCGGGTTGGCTACGCGATCTTTGCCATTGGAACCTTGGGCTTCCTGGGATTAGGGTTACCACCACCTGATCCAGATTGGGGCTCGATGGTCAATGAAGCCCGCCGGTTCATGTTTATATCACCGTGGGGTGTCATATGGCCATCATTGGCCATTTCAACTCTGGTCGTCGGACTAAGCCTCACGGCCGATGGTCTTCGGGAAGAACTATCCCGCTACCAAAAGTAACCGGCCGGAGAGACGGAGCAGGAGAACACATAATGATAGACGCTCAACCGGTTCCCACAACACCGGTTCCTAAAACTCCATTGACCGGGCCTCGTATGCCGGTTCTAAAAATTGAAAACCTGTCGGTTGCCTACAAGGTACGGGGAGGTGAAGTTGAGGCGATCCAAAACGTCTCTTTTGAAATCGCGCGCGGCGAAACTTTCGGGGTCGTTGGCGAGTCAGGGTGTGGCAAGAGTACCACCGCCTGGGCTGTGGTCAATTTTCTGGGCGCAAATGGCTATATTAAGCGCGGTAACATTAAGTTTAACGGGCAGAGCCTAATCGGTAGGACCGAAGAAGAACTTAGAAAATTGCGCGGAGATCAGATCGCCATGGTTTATCAAGACCCGATGCAATCCCTGAACCCCAGCCTACGGCTTGGGGACCAGATGAAAGAGGTCCTGACTGTTCATCGGGGCATCAGTGATGAAGAAGCAAACAAACACTGCATCGAGATGCTCGACCGGGTATATATGCCCGATCCGGCTGCAGTGATGAGCCGCTACCCGCACCAGATTTCGGGCGGCCAGCAACAGCGAGTGGTCATTGCCATGGCTTTACTGAACAACCCGGCATTGTTGATCATGGATGAGCCCACCACGGCGCTGGATGTAACGGTTGAGGCTGCCGTTCTGGACCTTATCGCTGAACTACGGCGCGATTTTGACACGGCGATCATGTTCATCAGCCACAACCTGGGTGTTATCGCCCGTATTTGCAATCGAGTCGGCGTTATGTATGCCGGGGAGTTGGTGGAGCGGGCTACGGTTCAGAATTTATTCGCCTCGCCTCAGCACCCTTATACACAGGGCTTGATCCGCTGCCTGCCCCGGTTGGGAACCGATAAAGCCGGTAGCATTTTATATCCGATCCGTGGCCGTGTTCCCCCACCGACATCGCGCCCTCCCGGTTGCGTTTTTGGCCCGCGATGCGATTACTCTCGCGATCGTTGCCGCAATGAACGCCCGGAACTAAGGCCATTGCCGAATGGCACATTGGTCAGGTGTCATTTTGCCGAGGAAATCGATCCATCGTTATGGGTGCCGCCACCCGATCTTCAAATTCCCGATGTAATAAGCGAGCAGGCAATTGGTGTAAGTGGAGATGCTCAACCTCTGCTCGAGCTGAAGGCCTTGAAAAAATACTACCCGCTGCAAGGTAACTCCATGAAGGATGTCCTGGGCATGGGCGAAACAAAGTATGTCCAGGCATTGGAGAATGCAACATTCTCAGTGCCGAAAGGAAGGACACTTGGTATCGTCGGCGAGTCGGGCTGTGGGAAGAGCACCCTCGTTAAAACCATCATCGGCCTGGAGAGCAGTACGGATGGCAAGGCTGAATTCATGGGCTTTGATATTACCAACGATTTGTCCGACCGAGACTCACGTCTGATTCAAGAGTTGCAAATGGTGTTCCAGAACCCGGATTCAACTATGAATCCATCCTATTCTGTGGGAACGCAGATTGGACGGCCGATGGAACGTTTTGGGACAGTCCCTAAACGACAAATTCGTCGTGAGGTGATCCGGTTACTGGAGGCGGTGCGACTTGGCGAGAATTATTATAATCGATTGCCACGACAGCTTAGCGGCGGGGAAAAACAACGCGTGGGCATTGCCAGAGCGCTGGCCAGCCGGCCCGATCTGATCTTGTGCGATGAACCGGTGAGCGCTTTGGATGTCTCTGTACAGGCTGCTCTTCTGAATCTTCTGCTTGACATTCAACGCGAATATAACACCACCATGTTATTTATCGCTCATGATTTAAGTGTTGTCCGGTATTTTTCAGATTACATCGCCGTGATGTACCTGGGTGAAATTGTAGACATCGGACCGGCTGAGGCTATCTATTCTCCCCCTTATCACCCTTACACCGAAGCCTTACTCTCGGCGGTTCCGATACCCAACCCCGATGTCGCTCAAAAGCGCATCCGGCTAGAAGGTACAGTTCCAAGCGCTATCGATCCGCCCACTGGTTGCCGGTTTCATACCCGTTGTCCCCGCCGAATAATCCTGCCTGATGGCGGGAAAATATGTGAAACTGAGGCACCTATTTGGCAGGAAGATGTCGATGGACACCGAATTTATTGCCATATTCCCCTTGATCAATTACGAGAATTTGAGCCGGTCGTATCGACCGAGAAGGCGCCGAGGTAACATCCCATGTTTGTTGAAAATTGCATGACCCGACATCCGGTAATGGTACCGCCAACCATGTTAGCGTCCGAGGCTCAGCATTTGATGAGCGAGAATAATATCCGGCATTTGCCGGTTGTCGGAGATGGAAAAAAGCTGCTGGGCGTTGTAACACCGATCAGTTTTTCGCTGGATCCGGGAACGCTCGCCAGTCTGGATGTTTGGGAAATCACTCGCCATCTTTCGCGGGTCCAAGTAGGTGAGGTGATGACGCCAGCGAATCGGATAGAGACGATTTTGCCGGATCGAACGATTGAACGGGCCGCGCGCCTGATGATTGACTCTCAATCAAGTTGCTTGCCGGTCGTGGACAATGGTGTCGTTGTGGGTATTCTCACTGAAGTAGATTTACTTAACGCCTTCCAATTGATGCTCGGGTTGCCCGCGGAAGGCATCCGGGTGACATTGCGAATGCCGGATCGGCCTGGGGAATTCGCCAGATTATCGGCTGTTTTAGGCCAGCATAAATGGGGTGTGATGGGTATTGGGACCTTCCCAACCGCGCGGCGAGAAGGATACTATGATGCCGTCATTAAAATAGCTAATGTATCGGCCGATGAAGTGAGAACGGTGTTGAGCTCGTTGGACGGCCAGGAGGTTGTTGATATTCGCGAAGTAGTTTAACGGCGGTTGAAGTTGAGCTCGGTTGAGCGGTTCACATAAATCATTTGTCCCTGGGGTGTGTTGCAGAGCAGGACTGAGATGTGGCGGCGAAGCAAGTACAGGTCCATCGGTCCTTCCAGTAAGATACAGCGCTCGATCGCCCTTGACTCAGCTCCCAGATCAAACTTGACCGAATACCAATTATAAACTGTCGTGAAATTATCCGATGAGATGTAGCTGTTACTCCAACTGATCTGATATGGCAAACCACTATAGTTGCTGTGGTTGGTGATAATCGTCGCTCCAGGATAGTGGGCGATATCGCGATCTCTGCGAATAATCAGCACTGATACGGCGGCGAAGAAAAAACCCCCAATAATCAAACCTAACAAACAGCCGGTGACAATTTGCGCGTTCCACCGATCAGCTTTTCGAGTCGAATCCATTTGAATCCATGCCTGTTAAATCTCCAGTTATCACCAAGGTAATAATCGCCTCCAAAAGAAATGCCCTATTTACGGCGACCTCTAGCCGTCTATTGCCGATATCCATCGGAGTCATTTTGGATGGCGACCGTGTTTTCTGGGGTGATCTGGAATCCGAGGAGTTCGGCACATCTTCAATAGATGGATTATTAGAACTTATCACACCCTGCATCAAGGGACAATCCGTCTCTACCTTTTACCACCTTATGGAGAAACTGAAAGAAGCCGGTGTTTATGAGAAAATATCTGATGAAAACCCCGGTTTCCTGATTGGTCTGCAAAGCGCCTTACTGGCAGCCGTGTCCCATGAAAACAAACTTTCTGTGGCACAAACTCTCGCAATCGAATACGCTGCAGAGCCGTTCAATCCTTCCTCGTTCAATCCTTCCTTTAGAGTTCCGATCTATATAGAAGTCCACGATGCATTTGCCTCGTCGGAATTGTTCGATCAAATGTTACATCGACTCCCGGATGGACTCGGTTATTCTCTAACAAGCCAGCGAATAGCTGAGTCCATCGGCCGAGAGGGACAATACTTGCAACGTTTTGTCCGTGAGTTGGCTCGCCGAGTTGATCTTTTTTCCACTAATCTAGATTACTTCCCTGATTTTTATATCAGTCTTAACGGAGCATTCGGGCAGTTGATCCAGAGCGATCCAGCAACCCATGACACGGAAGTCATTCGCAATATCGGAAAGGTGCTGGGTAATATCATCGGGTTACAAATTGCCGCTGGCGACCATCTACTATTCCTCGAGGAACCAATCTTGTTGTCTGACCCGATCACGCAAATGGGACATCTTAAACTCCTCGGCGACATGTTGGCACAGAGACAAAAATTCGGGCAAACTGATGGGTCGCCTCAATTGACTGCCAGAGCATCCCGGCTTCGAATAGAAACCCTCAAGGATTACATTGAGCCCCGCATTGTAAATTGTCTTCGTGTCGATTTCCTGGATATGAGCGACCTGGATTCGTTATTTCGGCTTTTCGCTTCCATGAAATCGATTCCCTCCCCGTTATTGTTAGCCGTTCCGCCTCGTACCTCAACGCGCTTAACTCGTTTGGCAGCGGCAACAGCCCTTGCTTTTCAGGTTCAAGCCCTCATCTTGAATTTTGATTCCGGTTCGGATCGTCAATTGACAGAAGTTGAACGGTGCTTGAATGAAACCAGTACTGAATTCCGGCAATCTACTTAACACTCTTTAATGCCCATTGACAGTCGATTGATCAAGTGTATAATGTTCGTACCGTAATGCGAACCTCTGTTTCGTATCGCGGTACAACAGGATTTTTTTGGGTCATCAACGCTCACCATCCACCATTCAATCCATAGAACGCGCAGCCGCAGTTATGCGTTGCTTCACGGAAAGCGAACCGGAATTAGGCGTGACAGAGTTAAGCACCCGAACAGGACTGCATAAGAGTACGGTGGCCCGTATCCTCACTACCCTACAAAATGAAGGATTTATCAGTCAAAATTCACGCACCGGAAAATACCGCCTCGGCGTAGGATTGATAAGCCTGGCGGGGGTTGCGTTAGGGCGGGTGGATATACGTTCGGCCGCGTACGATCATCTGGATAGCCTGGTTGAGATTACCCAAGAAAGCGTTAGCGTCTCAATTCGTGATGGCGTTGAAAGCATGAACGTACTGAGCAAACCGAGCCCTAGGCCCATTCGTTTCGAAAATTGGACTGGGCGCAGGCTTCCCTTGCACTGTACAGCCAGTGGTAAAGTTTTATTAGCCGGCTTGCTACCCGAGGAAAGAAAACCGCTGATCGTCAGGGTCAGAAGATATACCGATCGAACGATCGTTGGTGTCCGAGATCTCGAAGAGGTAATCGCTCAGGTTGAACATCAGGGCTATGCGTTGGCTGAGAACGAGTTTGAACAGGGGTTTAGTGCGATTGCCGCTCCCATTTTTAACCATCAAGGGGTTGTTATCGGTGCATTATCTATCTCTGGTCCTTCATTTCGCCTCGATACGCCCACATTAACTAGCTTTTTACCAGCGTTAATTAACACAGCTGCCGAAATTTCTACTGAACTGGGGTTTGATGCCAGTTATAGCCAACCTGTTTAGCAAACCAATATGTCTTTAACTACCATTGGCACCAGCGATTCTATTCCTGAAAGGCCGTTTACAGATTTAGATCACACGTCACATGATTTGCAAGTGATGCAGTTCATGGTGACTTGTCTTTTTCTTTCTATGGAAAAGGGTCGCGATTCTTCAGGGGAAGGGAGCCCACCTTGGAAGTTCTATCATCCGACACAAGTCCAATGGACGTATCGTATAGTTATAACGCAGTTCAAGAAACTCGCCGATCCAAACCCATTGACGTTCGTAGGTTTCTTTGGTTTTCAGAATACGAATGCCGATGTTTTACTGGCTCAGTCTCTAGATCGAGAACTAATTTCAGAACTATCTCAATTTGATTCAATCCTGGCCTACGTTTCGATCAGGCTACCTACGGGCAATTTTAGTAATCTTGTGGTCTTCACCTCTCAGAAAGGGAAAGAAGACTGGGGGAGGTCGGAAAAACACAAAGAGGCCATCCGTATTTTAACCCCCGATTATTACTCCGCAGTCCGGTTATACAACGGAGAACTTCCGGATGGTATTATGAATCCTGAGACAATGCGATTGAAGTTGGTTAAGTATTTCGATTACAAAGATCAACCTACCTGGCGCGCGGTTCGGCCGTTAGACGCCTGAGCATGCAGATGACTCTATCCAGGCCGAAGGCTCCATCAATTAACGATCGTCGTG
>JAWOHK010000398.1:0-5460 GCA_046485205.1 Chloroflexota bacterium
AGCCACCAATACCCCAGGACAGCGAAATAGATCATCAGCCCAATCGTGATCGCCGACACCACCAGCAACCACCAGTTGGCCTGCCGTGAGAAAGCCAGCCCCAGAGGCGCGGAATGCTGCTTTCCGTATGGCCAGAAAATCCCCAGGTGGAACAGCGACCAGAACAATAGCGGGAGAAACAGAATTGGCAGACTTATGAGGCCGATCAGTGCGGCATCGCCCCAGGGGGGATATTCTCCCCGGTTGTAAGGCTGCATGATGTCAAAGCCGATTCCGGCGATGGTGAACGCGGGGACCGCCACGGCGACCAGGACCAACACTGCGCTCGAACCAGGGGACTTGACGCTGTCTTTCCCATTGCGCGTCGCCAGAAAGGCGATCGCCCCCACAGCCATCAGCGTGATGCCGTAGTCCTGGAGTTGATATCTGGCTGTCAGCGAGTCAGCCCGCAGACTGGCGAAAGCCGCGTCGTCAAAGTAGGCTATCCGGGCCAGCTGCTGCCAGTAATGGGCTTCATTCTCGTATGCATCGAGGGTAAGCGAATAGCCGGTTAAGGCGGCGCCGATGAGGAACAAAACGATCGCGAATTTCCACATAGCTGACTCTCCTGATACGAATGCGCTGAGCACACCAAATGAATCAATTATTCTACTCGGCGTAATGGCAACAGTGTTCTTGACTACCCGGCTCTCCTCCACCACCGACTCCCTGATTTTAGGAGATCACAGGGCAACTTACCCGATGCCTGGAGTACGATTGGAAGCTGTCTTTCCTCAAATATGAGCGGCTCAGTTTTCGCTCTGGACGTGCCCGGCTAGGAACCGCCGGCGAAACCGGATCAAAAGCCATCATTTTGTTGACAATAACGAAAAGCGTGTTACCTTTTTGCCACGTTTCCGGTTATACACTAACGCAATCGCATTGATTCGTTGCTCAACAGGATAAAGAACGGGTCTCGCCATACTCGCTGTTCTTTTTATTCGCGCACAATCCGGCAGTCGCGCATCGGGCGCGAGAATACACGACAAATTAATAACCCTTGACTGGCCGGTGGCGCTCCCGCCTGTCATTTCTGATCGCTCACCAACAGGAGGTGGATGAGGTGACCTTGCCGGCGATTCAGTCTACTTGGTTTGCACGGGGTATTGCCTCTTATTTGATGCTGCTTCGCCTTGCCGCAAGGAACCCCGCGCCGTCTCAAGGTCGCGAAATCATTCGCCGCATCCCATCGTTTCCTCGCTTCTCTTACACAAGAGCCATTCTTTGGAACCAGTACATTCAGACGGTCTGCTTGCCTGTTATGCATGCTTTATGGGTACGGCCTCTGATGCAACAGATTGATGGCAAAATGCCACCATTTGGCGCGGGGATGTTCGTGTTAAATATAGAGCACGCGTTCAATTTGCTTAAACAAAACGGGAATCAGCGAGCTGAAAGCGGGAATCGCAGCCGAAAATACTCTGGTAATCTGGGGCTACCGTCAGCGAAGTAGGTTTTTAGACTGGAGACTATCATGGCAGCCGGTGCGGCTTCGAAGGCAGTTGTTTTAAGGATATTGGGGCGAGCCGGTGGCGACGGCCTACCCGGCCGGATCAAAGAGCTTGCTTCTCGATTAATAGTAGTAGGTGTGCCGGCCTAAAGCGTATTATTTATGAGTTGGAATCCAAAGCATAACGATAATCATAATCCGTAGCCATTTAGGCAAAAGTTGCGAGAAATATTCAAAAGAGGTTATTAGGATGAGCAACTACACGTCAAACAAATCGGAAATCAAGCATCATATAGTATCAGGCGGATGGAAGATTGCTTATGGCAGAGAATTGACAGAGACAGATCTTGTCCCAAAATCCCCAAGATCGGGAATCGAAGCTGATCTACGAGGCCCGAGGCAACCGAAGCGGCAGAGGAGGTGATAGCAATCCAAAGCACTATTCAAGTTTTCGCATGAACCATCCGGTTTTTAAGGGCCATCCAGGCCCAAAGGAGGTGCCATCAGTGAGTAACTGCCGCCCGTTCGCATGCGTAGGGTATGGCTCCGGGAGCTATGCCATTTGTAGGTTGGAGAAATAGGCATGACAAAAAAGAGGACAACAAAGAGTGTGGAAGCAGGCAAGTCCGTGGATGATAAGAATATGACGGGTAGAAGCGATTCATCCGGACAAGGAACACCCGGATTGCAACGGGTCTTGGTTGAAATGGTGATACCAACAACCGAAGCGCCATCATTTGCGTTGGAGATGCCTTTCGGAAGTGGTATCGATTTTCAGATTGATAGCGGTTTTGAACCGATACCGATGCCCCCTACTGAGGACATGGCCGCCGGTCTGGAGTCGACCGGCGAACAGACAGTCATAGTCAGGGGAACGATTGACGAAAGCCAACGGGCTGAGCTGGAAGCATTGCCAAATGTCGTCAGGATTTGGGATGACACTCCTATCGCCCCATTTGAGGTCATGGTTCAGGTGATGGACGAAATGACCTTTGTCGAGCCGATGGCCCCCATGGCACCCTGTCCTATCGGTGTCTGTGATTGCACACCCACCATACCCAAGGCTTCCATGGCCGAAGTTGCTGCCTATCTCGGTGTCGATCAGATTTGGGCGACTGGCCACAGGGGTGATGGGATCGTCGTTGCCGTGGTCGATGGGGGAATCACTGCCCAGGGGCGCCCAATTAAGGCAGCTGATACATCACATAGTAGCTGGCCTAATAAATTAATCCCCAGGGTGATCGGTGGTTGGCCGACGGCTGACTGGGGCACCACCGGCGTCGCCTGGGGCTGGCACGGGAATATGTGCGCGACCGATGTGTTGGGAATAGCCCCGAATGCCCAACTCTATGACATTCGCATCTCCAACGGCGACGCCATCTCGAACGCGCTCTCCGGCTTCCAATGGGCGATCGACCGACATAAAGCTGACGGGACGCCTCATATTTTGACGAATAGCTGGGGCATCTTCCAGGAAGCCTGGGATTCCGTCTATGCAAATAATCCAAACCACCCCTTTACACGCAAGGTCGTGGAAGCCTTGGATGAGGGCATTCTGGTTCTGTTCGCCGCCGGGAATTGCGGCAACACCTGCCCCGACGGTCGCTGCGGCAGCGATACCGGCCCCGGGAAGAGCATCTGGGGCGCCAACAGTCACCCGCGAGTGATGACGGTTGGCGCGGTCAACAAGAACGAGCAGTTTGTCGGATACAGCAGCCAGGGTCCTGGCGCGCTGGACCCCAACAAGCCTGACTTTTGCTCGGTGACCCATTTCACCGGTTTCTTCAACAGCGATAGCGGCACCTCGGCGGCCACGCCGATTGCCGCCGGGGTCGTCGCCTTATTCAAGCAGGCTAACGCGGGGTTGACCCAGGACCAGGCCAAGAACGCCCTGAAGGATACGGCCAAGGATATCGGCCCGGCCGGCTGGGACCAGCACTCCGGCTCGGGGATCATTCGCCCCAAGGTTGCCTATGAGCAAATTGCCATCCAGATGGTGGTCGCCAATTTCGCCTATCATGCCGGCGGCTGGCGGGTGGACCGCCATCCCCGCGTTCTGGCTGACGTGACGGGCAACGGTCGCGTTGACATCGTCGGTTTCGGCAACGCCGGGGTATGGGTGTCGAAGAACAACGGCGACGGCACGTTCCAGGCCCCGCAGATGGTCGTGGCTAACTTCGGCTACGAGGCCGGCAACTGGCGAGTTGAACGCCACCCGCGTTTCCTGGCTGACGTTACCGGCAACGGCCGGGCCGATATCGTCGGTTTCGGCAACGCCGGGGTGTGGGTGTCGAAGAACAACGGCGACGGCACGTTCCAGGCCCCGCAGATGGTTGTGGCCAATTTCGGCTATGAGGCCGGCGGCTGGCGAGTGGATCATCATCCACGATTCGTGGTTGACGTGACCGGCGACGGCCGGGCCGATATCGTTGGCTTTGGCAACGGCGGGGTCTGGGTATCGTATAACAACGGCGACGGCACCTTCCAGGCACCACAGTTGGTCGTCGGCAATTTTGGCTACCATGCTGGAGGCTGGCGGACCGAGAGCCACCCGCGGCTGATGGCTGACGTGACGGGCAACGGCCGGGCCGATATCGTTGGTTTCGGCGACGCCGGAGTGTGGGTGTCGCGCAATAACGGCAACGGCACATTCCAGGCGCCGCAAATGGTGGTCGGCAATTTCGCGTACAACGCCGGCGGCTGGCGGGTGGACAGCCACCCTCGGCTGATGGCCGACGTAACGGGGAATGGGTGTGCTGACATCGTAGGTTTCGGCGACGCCGGAGTGTGGGTGTCGCGCAATAACGGCAACGGCACATTCCAGGCGCCGCAAATGGTGGTCGGCAATTTCGGCTACAGCGCCGGCGGTTGGCGTCTGGATAGCCATGTGCGGCTGATGGGCGAGGTGAATGGCGACGGCCGGACCGATATCGTCGGTTTTGGCGATCATGGGGTCTGGGTCTGGAAGGCTTGAGACTTGTTCAACGGCGTAGCCCCCGATAGCTGGTTTGCCCCGGCCGGGGGCTTTTTTATTCCTATTGTGAGACCAGGGCAAAACGGTACTCCGGTAAATTTATGACCAGGAGATACGCTGCGAACGTCTCAGGATGAGTAGCAAATGTCGTAAGTAGAAGAAAACCGGGGTCGAACGAAGGGATAATTCCGAACTCAGATCCAATTCTTCTTGGCCTTAATCCGGTAGGCGGAGAAGAGCCGACCGCCGTGGCGAAGGGCGTCGTCGTTGGCCCGGCGATCATCGTTGCTCAACTCGCCCCAGTCGCCTGACTGGTGGCGCCGCAACAGGGTCTCTTTGTCTTGGCCGATACGGTCGAGCAGCGCTTCCGCGCCGGTCGTCACCAATACGCGGCCGAGGTCGAAGCGCCGGCCGGCGACGGGCGTATAGGGGAACTCGGTTTTGATCCCGTCTTCTATCGCATCGTCATCGGTATAGACGCTAATGACCGGCAGCTCGTCGACTGGGTCCGATTCCGGTTCCGCGGTTGGCGGCGGATTCTGGCTAAGGGGTAGAGTGAGGTGGATGGTCATGGATTATCTCCTTGGAAGGTGGTCTGTAACTCGTTGCTGGACCCTTACCGGTACAGGTAATGAGGGAGGCTGGTTCCGTTGCCGAACCAGCCTACGAGTCGCCGAAGGAGAAAGCGTTAGCGCCTGCAGGGGATTGAGAGATTGCTTCCTGGCAGTTGCGCTGCCAACAGGAGAGGTGAAACCGGCTCGTCCGAAAATGGATGTTTTCGATAACCTCAAAGTGTACCACCCGGCAGCTGGGACCCTACAAGGAACGAATTCAGGCATTGCTGGATCAAAATGCCACCTTGCCGCGCAAACAACGGTGGACGTCGCCGTCAATCTATCGCGAAATCTGCCGGGACGGCTACCAGGGGAGATACACAGGAATCGACGGTGCACCATTATATCGGCCAGGCCCGCAAACTGCCCCACCGGCCGCCGGT
>JAWOHK010000304.1:0-5413 GCA_046485205.1 Chloroflexota bacterium
CGCTGCCGATTTATCCGCCCGGCTGGGGGAATGCGCGCCGTCGTTGCCCGGTCAAGTTGAGGAAACCCTGAAGCGACTGGGACTGCCGGTACGTATCCCGGCCACTCTGGAACCGCCTGATCTGTATGCCGCGATGGGTAGCGACAAGAAGAAACAGGCCGGCCGGTTGCGGTTTGTGCTGATTCGCGATATTGGCGAGGTATTCATCCACGCCGATGTGCCGGAAAAAGCGGTGATGGCGACACTGGTGAAGATGGGAAATTCGGAAAGGGCGTGATCGCTGAAAAGGAGGACTCATGCGCATACTGGTACTACATGGCCCGAACCTGAACCTGCTGGGCACGCGAGAGCCGGATATTTATGGTCGCTGGACGCTGGTGGAGATCAACGAGATGCTGGTGGAGACAGCCACAAAAACGGAGACGGAGTTACGCATTATGCAGTCCAACCACGAGGGCGTGCTGATCGATTCGGTCCACTCCGCGCGGGAGGCGAGTCAAGGCATTCTGATCAACCCCGGCGCGCTAACCCACTACAGCTATGCTTTGCGCGATGCCATCGCCGGGGCGGGACTGCCCGCGGTCGAGGTGCATCTATCCAACATCCACGCCCGGGAGCCGTTCCGGCGCGAGTCAGTCATCGCCCCGGTCTGCATCGGGCAGATCAGCGGCTTTGGCTGGCGCAGCTACCGGCTGGGATTGCAGGCGCTGCTCGATCACCTGATGGAATTATGAAACTTCACTACTAATCGACCCACTCCGCCCACAGAGGTCCCAGGTCACAGTCGCAGTGCGTTTCGGCCAGTTCGCGGAAGGCGGTTGCCGTGGCGATATCCCAACTGAATTGGGCCACATAGTCGCGCAAGAACGCATCGAATGTCTCTCGTCCTAAGGTTTCTTCCAGTTCGCGGATAAAGACCGCCCCCCGTCCGTAGACAATCGACCCATATTCCGATCCGATATACGCAGCAACCGGTTGCCCAATGGGAATAGCCTCTCGATTGGCTCGATCCCACCGGCCTTCCAACGTGCTGAAATAACTGTCCCCACCGCCTTCACCATGCTGATCCAGGAAATAGCGATAGGTGAGGTAAGTGGCTAACGCTTCATCCAGCCATGGCTCGTCGAGCTGGTCGTTGCCGACCACATTGTAGAACCACTGGTGGGCGACTTCGTGCGCGGTGGTAGACTCCAGAATTGCGGCCACGGGGAAATCGGTGGTTGAGGCCGCCAGATCGTACATATTTACCGTGCCGACGATGATACCGGGGTATTCGATACCCAGGGCCGAAGTCGGCGTCGTAACAATATCCAGTTCAGTATAGGGGTAGGTCCCCAACCATTGGCTGAAGGACTCCATGGCGGCCGTCGCCACGTGAAGGGCATACTCAGCGCCGTCTTGCAGATCGCTTGGCGCGTAGCTGTTGATGGTCGTTTCACCGATAGTGCTGCTGATAACCGTATAATCTTCGGAAGCAGCCAAAAAGAAATCACGTGCCGGACCGGCGGCGAACCGTACCGTCTGGCGATCACCGGATTCTGACCGGGCGATCTCGTCGCCGGCGGCTACGAGGGTCAGGTTGCGCGGCGCGGTAACTTCGACCAGATAAAAAGCAGCGTCGCTATAGGTAAGATCGCCCTGCAAATCGGCTGGTGTCGTATTCCAGCCGGTGGCGTCACGAACCGACAGCATGGGGTAAAAGTGAGCCAGCGCCAGGATGTCTCCGTAGTAGGCCAGCACGCCATAATTGCGACCGATCTCGACTGGTACCGTGGTCTCGAAGGCCATATCGATGACGGTATGCTGGCCCGGTTGCAGGGTTTTCCCCAACGGCACGCGCAGCGCGGTATCGTTCTCCATCATTGCCGCAGTCACCGGATTACCCTCAACAAATACCTCCATGACCGCGATGGAGCCGTCGAGTTGATTGGGATGCAAGTGGAAATAGACTTCATCGAGGCCGGCATCTCCCCGGTTAGTAAAGTAGACAGTCTGGCGGCCGCTAACTTGTGTCAGGGCTTTATCAATGTTGATGGCGATGTGATAAACAGGTGCGCCGGGCATCTCTCGCAGTACCTCCCGGCTATCCTCTACCAACCCGTCGACGTATGGGCTGCGATCAAATGGTGGAATGAGAAAAACGGGCTGGACGGCCGCCGTTTGCGCTTCGTCCGATTTCGGCTCAGTCGTTACCGTTGCTGTCTCGTTAGGGGTCGGTGAAGCAGCGGTTGGAGGGGATGGGTTCGCGGTTTTCGGCAGGCCGGTCGCCGTTGCAGCATCCTCTGACGGCTCGATCAGGGTCGCATCCTGACCATTGGCCAGCGGCTCGGGGATCGTGCAAGCCGGCAACAATATGACCATACCTGTTAGTAATATCCCCAAGAGAGCAACAGAAACGGCCTGTTTTATATGGTACATTTTGTTCACTAGATCATCCCCGACATGTGCGAACATCAGCGTTCCCGATCGAGGCTGTTTTAGCTAATAATGACGGAATTTCCTGTTGGTGACGCGTCTTCTCAGCGAGTGTTAGGAATTCTTATTGGCGTCCATGCCCCGTATGGTTTGGATCGGCATGGGCGATGGCAGCGACGCTACAATTTTCTTCGATGGTTTTGTCAGTGGCGAACCCGAACTTGGCGCGCCGCCAACGCCGTTTGCTTCTCGGCCGGTGCCCAGACACTGTTTTTTACCTGGCGACCGTTTGGCCGGCGGTTTGATGAATTGAAGCGTTTATCACGTCGCCTTCCTGATGACCTGACCGGCGGGGAAATTTAGACTATAATTATTTTGAAAGGATGCGGCCGGAGACTGCCGGCCATCCATTGTTATTTCGGTACCCTGAGAGAATGCCTATGTTGCGCCACTTAATTGTATCCTCGATTATGCTCCTAAGCCTGTTGGCGGCCGCGATTCCAGCTCTGGCCTCGGAAGGCGATCCGCTGGCAAACTCGGTTCTATTGCCTAGCGTAGTGGGTTGGGTGATGGTTGGTCTGGCCCTGTTGTTGGTGGTTATATTCCGATTGTGGGCCGGCCGTGGGCCGAGATAGTCCCGGATCGCTACCCCACTTATACAAAACGGGATGCAGTGCGCGCACTGCATCCCGTTTTTCTATCTAGTCATTAATCCTGGCGGCTATTAGGGCCTGGCCACTACTATCGTTGTCCCATTGCTATCGCCGTCCGGGTCATGGTTAGCGCTGCTATCATAGGAATAGCCGCTTAGCGATAGGTTGGTGATATTGAAGGCCACACTGGCAGTATTGTTTTTGTTGTCCAATAATGTCACGCTGCATTGACCGCTGGCATTGGTGACGCAGGACGCGTTGCCGCTGCCGCCATTGCTCCAGTTACCGGATACAGTCGCGCCGGATACCAGCCCTTCGCTGGCGTCATGAACGGTTATCGTCACGGTGGCGTTCCAGCGATTACGCGTCGCGGTGGCACTGCTGCCGTCCAAATCCCCGACATGAATCGTCGGTCCCGCTACCGGGGTATTGGTAGGCGGCGGTGGCTCAGGGGTATTAGTGGGGGTGGGCGGCATAGGCGTGTTAGTGGCCGTCGGCGGCGGAGAGGTCGGCGTAGGGGATGGCGGCGGGGGCGTCGGGCCACTGCTGCCGTTCCCGTCAATCACCAGCGCGAACGGTTGCGGGCCATTGGGCACATTGAACCCGTTGACAGAGATGGTCCAGGTTCCGGCCGCGGCCGATTGTACGTAAACATTTTCCACATTGTTGGTGTTGTCGCGCGTGCCGCCGGTCTGCGACCAGCCGCCGCTAAACACATTGCCGCGATAGACGGTCGTGCCGTTCGGCGCGGTGACAACCAGGTCGAGATCATTGACCAGGTTCTTCGAGGCCGACGTGGACGATTGATAGTCGCTCCAGACCAGGGTGATCTTCAACGATTGGCCGGACGAGGCGACCGCGAACGGGTAAGTGCCATTGCCGCCGGTGCCGATACCGATGGTATTGTCGACATAGATATGGCTGCCGTCGGTGGCGTTGGCCACGTTCACCCGCCCCCAGCCTTCATGGACATTGGGGATCGGGAAGTCGTTGTCGTTGGCACCGTCATTGTTCTCATCCAGCATGTCGATGGCCGAGTTGACAAGCGTTGCCTTCACCAGCGCGGCGCTGGCATTGTGGCTGTGCGCTTTCTGGTAGAAGTCACGCACGACGGTGGCCGCGCCGGCGGCGATGGGATTGGACATGGATGTGCCGCCCATGTACTTGTAGTCGGCGTTGAACGGCATTCCCCAACCATCCCACTGATAGAGACCATTTCGGGGGTTCAACGAGCCGCCATAACCCTCCCGATACAATCCGGAATAGCCGGAGAGGATCCAGGTGCCGGGGGCGACGACGTCGGGCTTGATCCGGCCGTCATCCGTCGGGCCACGACTGGAGAAGGACGCCATTTGCTCGGCATTGCCGGCCGTCGGATCGCTCCTCAACGGCTCGGTATTGAAATTCCAGCGCTGGCTGGTGCCGAGGAGATTCTTGCCGCCCATGCTGGTGCAGGTTTGACCGGTCTGATAGCCGTCGGTTGAAGTATAGGTCAGACCGGTATCACACGGAAAGTCGTCGGTCCTGGCATTTTCGCTGGCACCGATGGTGATCACGTTCTTGGCTGTGGCCGGTGCGCCGATGGAATCGTTATCCACAACCCCATCGTTATTGGCATCGACCCCGGAGTTGCCGGCCGAGAAGGTGATGGTCATATCGCGGTTGTTCCAGATGAAGTCGTCAGTGTTGGCGCTGTTAACGTTGTATTGTCCGGCGACGGCCGCGCCCCAGGAGTTGGCATGGACTCGCGCCCCGGCGTTGTACGCTTGCAGGTATAACTGGCGCAGGTCCGAAGGCAGACCGGTCAGGAAATATCCGGCAGAAGGATACCCGCCGAAAATTTGGCAATAATTACTGACGGTAGCCCAGTTTTCGGTAGCCTGGAAGACCAGCTTGGCCGCCGGCGCGCCACCCCGGCCGACGCCACCCGCGCCGCCATCGCCGAGAACCGAGACTGAGACATGCGTGCCATGGCCACTGTCCACATCAATCGCTCCGTCATCGGTGATGGACTGGAAGCAGCCCCCGGTCGATCCGGGCCAATTATAGACAGCTACGATACGGCCGGCCGGGATATCGGGGTGGGCGGTTGCGGCCGTACCTCCCCCAAGACCCGTATCGGCAACAGCAGCAGTCTGGGTCGAGCCATCATAGCCGTTGCCGTTGGCGACGTTAGTGCCCAAAATTACGCCTGCCCCGTATTCATTGTGCTTTTCCGGCAAAACATACGGTTCGATCCAGGCCACATCCAGCACCTGGGCAATGGCCACAACCTGTTCCGCCGTGGCGCCGACGATCAAGGGATCGCCGCTGCGATCGAGAACGGTCGCGCCGCTGCGGGCGAT
>JAWOHK010000332.1:0-3809 GCA_046485205.1 Chloroflexota bacterium
TGGTTGCCGTCCTTTCACGCTGCGACCTAATGGCCTAGGCTTATTACTTCTGGATCACCGGCTGTCAGATGAATTACGCCGATGCCCGGCGTGTTGCCACCGAGTTGGAGAAGCTGGGTTATCGCTCGACCCCACGCGCCGAGGATGCCGACGTTGTCGTATTGGAAACCTGCACCGTCCGGCAACAATCGGAAGATAAAGCTTATAACAAGCTGCATAATCTTCGGCCGCTAAAAGCCAGCCGCCCCGATATGACCGTAGCCGTCATGGGCTGCGTGGTGGGTGTGCGCGGCAATGAAGCCCTGGCCCAACGTTTTCCGTATGTCGATGTGTTCATGGAGCCATCGACCGACGGCTTGCCGCTGATCAGTCACCTGACCCAGGACAACGACCACGCGCTGGAACAAGTCGCAACCCTGGAACGCCATGCCCTTCAGGACGGCGAAGTCATTCTGCCGGCCGAGCAGCGCGGCCATTTGGTGTCGGCGCCGGTATCTGTAGTTTACGGTTGCTCCCATGCCTGTACATTTTGCATCATCCCGCAAAAACGAGGTATTGAACGCAGCCGCCCGGTGGGCGAAATCGTGGCCGAAGTGCGCTCGCTGGTGGCCCAGGGTGTTAAAGAAGTTGTGTTACTGGGCCAAATCGTCGACCGCTATGGATATGATGTGGCCGACGGTCCTGACCTGGCCGATTTGCTGCGGGTGGTCAATGACGTGGATGGTCTGGAGCGTATTCGTTTTCTGACCAGTCACCCCGACTACATGACCGATCGAATTTTGCGGTCGGTAGCCGAACTGCCCAAGGTCATGCCCCAAATCGAGGTTCCGATCCAGGCCGGCAATAATGATGTCCTGGCGGCGATGAAGCGGGGATATACCCGCGAGGAATATCGGGCACTGGTCTATCGCATCCGCGATATCATTCCCGACGCGGCTATCCATAGCGATATCATCGTCGGCTTCCCCGGCGAGACGGCGGCCCAATTCCAGGATACTTTTAGTATCCTGAACGAATTACGGCTGGATAAACTGCACCTGGCCCGTTATAGTCCGCGACCGGGTACGGTCAGCGCTCGCCGGATGGCCGATGACGTGCCTGATGAGGAAAAGCGTCGCCGCCACCAGCTGTTGGAAGATTTGCACCGCGAAGTATCCACCGTACGCATGCGCGGTTATCTTGATCAAACGGTCGAAGTCCTCGTCGAAAATAAAGACAAGGGGCGCTGGCGCGGCCGCACTCCCCACAACAAGCTCGTCTTTTTCGACGATTCGCGGGAATTGCGCGGCCGTCTGGTGAAGGTGCGCATCACCCACACCGGGCCGTGGAGCATGTCCGGCAAGGCTATCGACCGCTCAGTAGATCAGAATACCGCGACTTTTTCAACCGTCGAAGCGATCCCGCTAACTGTGTTGTAGGGCTTCCTCTTATTTACCGATGCTCCCACCCAAAGACGAAGAGCTTGAAGCCCCCCGCCCGTCTTCCGCTACCGGCAATTCCGTTGAGGGACGTATTATTTACCTTCTCATCCTGGTTGCCCTGGTTAATTTCATCTACCCCATCACCCTGCAGTGGCCGGGCCCGGCAACCCTGATCATCTATAACGTCTTTTATGTCGGCATGTTCGCGGCCAGTATCCTGATCGTGAGAGGTAAACGGCGCTTGCGACTGCTGATCCTGGCGACGGCCTTCATCTATTTCACATTCTCGATTCTCTACGCTCTCGAACCAAACAGTAGCTGGCGGGTGATGTTCACTTATCTGGCCCTGATTCCTTATCAACTGGCGATCATATGGGTCCTGGAGCGGTTTACGTTTGCGGCGCGTCGTGTGAACCGGGATGTACTCTTCGCCGCTGTAACCATCTACCTGCTGCTAGGTGCTATCTTTGTGCCGATTTACGGCATCCTGGAACTGGTCCAACCGGGATCCATCATTGATGGCGCCAGCCCGGATACGCCGGTCGTCTGGCAGCAACTTATATATTACAGTTTGGTCACCTTGACCACCACCGGTTACGGCGACATTTTGCCCATTTCACCCTGGGTGCGCGCGGTCGCCAATGTCCAGTCAGTGATGGGTGTACTGTTTCTCGCCGTAACGATGGCCCGGCTTGTCGGCCTTTATTCGCAGCACGAATCCTGATTCGAAAAACCTTAGGGAAATAACAAATAGGGTGGGCTTAAGCCACCCTCAAACGGTGTAGTAGCCGGGTTGGGTGGCTCCCCGGCTCAAGGCGGCTTCCAGTTCATCGCCGTTATTTACGAGGTAAACGACTTGTCCCCCCGCTTGTAGCAAGTGATAGAGAGGTTCGGCCGATCTAGCCCCCTGGAAGGAGGCCGGGTTGATCAGAATTGTCACCACGCGTAAGCCCCGGCGGGTTAGCTGGCGCGCGCCCAGGGCCCAATCTTCACGCGCGTAGGGGGTGACGACGATGACGGTCGTCCCTCGAGGAAAGAGGTGTGTCTCAGCGTAGAGCATGTCCTGCAGAGGGACTTCACCCTGGGCGCGGAGGACAGCCAAGGTTTCCAGGATGCGGTTGAATTGTCGCTCGCCACGATCGGGTTGCAGAATTTCATTCGATTGGCCATAGGCGAGCATCCCGACCGCCCGATCGCGCCGCAGAAAAAATTGGCCCACGGATGCGGCGATGGTCACCGTGTATTCTTCCGTCGATTCCGGCAAGCGAAAATCCTCCATCCCCAGCCAGGCTGGAACATCACCGGGTTTGGGTAGCGAGAATGCATCAGGTTTGGCCGGGACGACATGGCCATAGACCGACATATCAGGCACGATCCAGATATCGGCCAGCGGGTCCAGCTCGAATTCCTTGACGATCAGCCGGTCGCGCCGGGCCGTGCTACGCCAGTGGATGCGACTGAAGCTGTCGCCCGGTTCGTAATCACGGACGCCGGAAGCATTGGTCGTTATATAGTGCGTGCGACGACGCAGAGCATCCCCGCCCGGTAGAATCCCTACCGGCAGCGCGAATTGGCGAATGTCAAAGGTCATCGGAAACACAACGACATTTGATGTCGGCGTCAGGTCGCGTTCCAGGGGAAATAGCCCAAAGGGGTCGCTCGTGCGCAGGCGAATAGGACCGAGTTGGTAACGGCCGCGTTCCCGGCAAATGGTCGTCACCCGCCAGCTATAACTCTGTCGCGAACCCAAACCGTTGGTGACATGGCTGGCATAGTGGCCGGGCAGAGAAGAGTAATCACGTACTTCCAACCAGAGCTTGGGCACAATGCTGGTATTCCGGATGGTGAAGCGCTCCTCCAACGGTCGGCCGACCTGGGTGCGGCGGGTACGCGTCACCCGCGATAGGTGGACGCCATTCAGGTTGATCCAGGCCCAGATGAATGACAGGATCAACAACAAACCTAACAAGTAGGCCAGCGTGAATAATAGGTCGCGGCCCGTAACGAGACCAGCGAGAAATGCCACTAGCCCCAATAAAAAGACGACCGTGCGCCTTTGTCCCAAAAACGCCATCATTAAGCGCGCGCCGGCCGTCGCTCAACCTGGGCGCCGGGCACGGCCATTTGATCTAGAATGTCTTGAACGATCTGTTCCGGTTCGATGTCTTTAATTCGCGCTGCCGGGCCAACGATAATGCGATGGCTCAACGCGGAAGTGGCCAGGGCTTTGACGTCATCCGGCAGAATATAGTCTCGACCGAGGAGAGCGGCCCGGGCCTGGCTGAGCCGGAAAATCGATAATGCGCCGCGCGTACTTGACCCCAAGTAAACATCGGGATGTTCGCGTGTCTGGCGGACGATTTTGACGATATATTCCTTCACCAGTGG
>JAWOHK010000364.1:0-10830 GCA_046485205.1 Chloroflexota bacterium
TTGCTGGAACTGGAAGTGCCGGAAATCTATAACGGCCAGGTGGACATCAAGAGCATCGCTCGCGAGGCGGGCCAGCGCTCGAAGGTCGCCGTCCAGGCCCTGCAACAAGGCGTTGATCCGGTCGGCGCGTGTGTCGGCATGCGCGGTGTCCGCATCCAGAGCATCGTCCGCGAGCTTAACGATGAAAAGATCGATGTGATCGAATGGGATCCGGACCAGCGCGTCTTTATCGCTAAGGCTCTTAGCCCGGCGCGAGTGTCGCATGTGTTCCTGGAGGAAGACCCGGAAGAAGGCAAGACGGCCGTCGTCATTGTGCCCGACGATCAACTCTCGCTGGCTATCGGCCGCGAGGGACAGAACGCTCGGCTGGCGGCCAAACTGACCGGCTGGCGCATCGATATCAAGAACCTGACGGAAGCGGCGACAGAATCGTTGAATAACCTCGATCACCCGGCCATTGAGCCGAGTGTGGTCAAAGACACCACCTTCCTGACCCAGGTGAGCAATATCCTGGACAAGAAGCAGTCCGGCCGACCCATCACGGCTGAGGATTACCTGACGCTCGACCGCATGGTGTCCAGCGTCGAGGGCCGGATCATCGCCGAACGCGCCCAACAGCACGAGATCGTGCGCAAGGAGCGCGCGGAAATGCGCCGGCGCATCCCGGAAACAGCGTGGGAGGAGCCTATCGATGTGCTCGACCTGCCTGGACGTATTCATAACCTGCTGTTGGATACCAATGTCAACACGGTCGGTGACCTCATGTACATCCTGGAAATGGGGGATGATTACTTCCTAAAGCTGCGCGGTCTGGGCGAGAAAGCGCTGGATACTGTTAAAGAGACGCTAGCGGTTTATCAGGCCGCCCAACTCGACGCGTTAGCCGCGGAAGAATCGGAGGCCGTCACCGAAACCGGAGTCGAAGCATTCGAAGAGGGTGTGACCGAGGCTGATACTGAGACTGAAGAGATGGTCCCGACCGAACTCGAAGCGGTTGAAGAGGTTGAGGTCGAAGACGAGCCCGAGCCGGTTCCGGCGACTGATGAGGAAGAATTTGTCGCGGCGCTCGAGTCGATTCCGGAAGAGCCGGAGACCGAGGAGCCGCTGACGCCTATCGATGACCTGTCGAAGACGATATTTGTCGAAGAGCCGGCGCCGCCCAAGAAAAAGAAGAAGGCTGAGGTAGTGGTTGTCCGACCGGCGACGGAAGAAGAAGCTCCCGCTGCGGAAGACGGAAAGCGCAAAAAGCGCAAGGCGCCCCGGGTTGTCATTGAAGACGATTTGGATGAAATTTTCGGCGACAAGTTGCCCAAAGGCGGCAAGATCGCTTGGGAAGATGAAGAATTTTAGGCAGTTCGATGGCCGGAAAGCAGCCTCTACGGCGGAAACATGTCCCCCAGCGGACTTGTGTGGCTTGCCGCCAGCAATTTGACAAGCGGCGGCTGACGCGCATTGTCCGAACGCCGGATGACGGGGTGGTGATCGATCTGACCGGAAAGCGCAACGGCCGCGGGGCCTATATATGCGATCAACCCGAATGTTGGGACAAAATTGCACGCCAGGTGGGCATCCTGAACAACGCGCTCAATACGCAGGTGACAGACGAAGAACGGGCGCGGATCGCCGCCCACGGAGCGGCCGGTCAAACAGTCACCATGGATTCATCAGACGACAGAAATAAGTAAAAGCAAAGACTATGGCAGAGACAAAGACATTATTAGAGATTCCGGCATTTATCACCGTGCGCGAGTTGGCCGGCCAGATGGGCGTTAGCCCGATCAATGTCATCAAAGAGTTGATGGCCAACGGCATCATGGCCAACATCAACCAGATGATCGACTTCGATACGGCTGCCATCGTGGCCGGGGAAATGGGTTTCGATGTTGTTACTGTTGAAGAAGTAGTTGAGGCAGAGGTCGAGACCGAGGAGCAAACCGGCTGGCGTAAAGTATTGTCCGGGGAGCGCGCGGCCGACCTGACCTCGCGACCACCCATCGTGACCATGCTGGGTCATGTCGATCACGGCAAGACCTCGTTGCTGGATATAATCCGCCAGACCAACGTAACGGCCGGCGAGGCTGGAGGCATCACTCAGCATATCGGCGCCTACCAGACCGAAAAAGATCGCAAGCTCATCACGTTCCTCGATACGCCGGGTCATGAGGCGTTTACCGCCATGCGCGCCCGTGGTGCCCAAGCGACTGATATCGCCATCCTGGTAGTGGCTTCCGATGACGGCATTATGCCCCAGACTCGCGAAGCCATTGACCACGCCCGCGCCGCTCGGGTGCCTATCATCGTTGCCCTCAACAAGATCGATCTGCCCTCCAGTCGTCCCGATGTCGTGAAACAACAATTGGCTGATCTGGACCTGGTGCCCGACGATTGGGATGGCGACACGATGGTTATCCCCGTTTCGGCCAAGGAGAAGCTGGGAATCGACGACCTGCTGGAGGCGATTTTGCTGGTAGCCGAGGAGGCTGACCCGAAAGCCAACCCGCAGGCCCCGGCCTCCGGCACGGTATTGGAAGCCAAGATCGAGCGCGGCAAGGGGATTATGACCACCCTTCTCGTGCAAAACGGCTCGCTCCATCTCGGCGATACCTTGCTGGTCGGCGAGCATTATGGTCGCATCAAATCCATGTTCGACTACACCGGACGACGCATCAAGGAAGCCGGCCCATCGACGCCGGTCGCTGTTTCCGGGTTAGACGGCATTCCCACCGCCGGTGAGCAGTTCAGCGTTGTCGAAAGCGAGAAGGTTGCGCGAAAGCTGATAGATGAAGCCCGTGATGAGGCCCGAGCGACCACCACCGCCCGCGGCCGCTCCACCACCCTGGACGAATTCTTTGCCCGTTTACAAGAGGGTGAGACCAAGACGCTGACCTTGATCGTGAAGGCGGACGTGCAGGGCTCCTTGGAGCCTATCGTTACCTCGCTGGAACGGCTGAACGGGGATGAGGTCGATCTGGAGATTCTGCGCTCCGCTACCGGTCCAATTACGGAGAGCGATGTCATGCTGGCCTCGGCCTCAGATGCCATCATCCTGGGCTTCAATGTCGATGCCGACCCTATCGCCCGCAACGCGGCTAACTCCGAAGAAGTTCAAATTCGGACCTATAGCATCATCTACAAGCTCATCGAAGACGTCGATAAAGCGATGAAGGGCATGCTGGCACCGGTATATGAAGAGACCGTGATCGGCCGGGCCGAGGTTCGGCAGGTCTTCCGGATTCGCAATGTGGGGGCTATCGCGGGCTCTTACATGCGCACGGGCGAAGGCCGGCGTAATGCCAAGGCGCGGGTGGTTCGCAACAGCCGCCTGGTCTACAGCGGTTCGGTCAGCAGCCTGAAGCATTTACAGGAAAATGTGCGCGAGGTCAAAGCCGGTTTCGAGTTCGGCGTTGGCATCGATGGCTTCAATGACTTCCAGGAAGGCGACATCATTGAGTTCTTCGTTTCAAAGCGCGTCGAAGTATAACATGAGCAAAATCAGACAAGAACGAACGGCCGATCAAATCCAATTGATCCTGAGCGAGGTATTCCTGAAGGAGCTGCGCGATCCGCGCCTGAGCGGGGTAACGATCACCGAGGTAGTCGTCGATCGCGAGTTACAATATGCGGATGTTTATGTCAACGCATTGGGTGATGATGACCGCCGCGATGAAGTTATGACCGGTCTGGAGAGCGCGGCCGGTTTCCTGCGCCGGCAGGTCGCCCAGAGCCTGGACCTGCGCTCAGCGCCGGTTATCCGCTTTCATTGGGATCCTCGCTTGAAATTCGTCGAAGAAGTCGACAGTCTCTTGGATGGGCTTGAAATCCCGCCCGACACCGACGAACCTACGCCATCAGAAGACCAGTCCTAACACTGGTCTTCTCTTCATTTCTTATTAGGCGGTCATGTGATTCATTTTGCCATCGAAAAAGCTAATCACATCCTGGTTATCGCTCACGTCGACCCCGACGGCGATGCCATCGGTTCCCTGACGGCCGTCGGCCAGGCCCTGCACCAGCTCGGCAAACGAGTGGTATTAGTCTGTGACGACGCCGTACCGGAGCGTTTTCACTATTTGCCCATGGCTACCGAAGTGCGGCGCGAGCCGAACGCCTCTTTGCACTACGATCTCGTCATCGCCGTCGATTGCGGCGATGCCTTGCGTATGGGTTGGGCCTTTATGTCCCTGCCTGATCCCAAGCCCAGCGTTGTTAATATCGACCACCATATTACCAATACGCGCTTCGGCACGTTCAATGTAATCGACCCCAACGCCAGCTCGACGGCCGAAATCCTGAACATATTTCTCAAGGAAATGGGTGTAGAACTGACGCCGGGCATTGCCGAAAGCCTGTTGACCGGGATCGTGACCGATACAATCGGCTTCCGGACATCGAACGTCACCCCGTCTACCCTGCGCGCGGCGGCCGATTTGATCGAAGTCGGAGCCGATATCACCGCCATTTCCCTGCAGGCTCTGCACCAGAAGTCTCTGGCAACTGTTCAGATGTGGGGCATCGGCCTGAGCCGGATGGTGTTTGAAAACGGTCTGCTATGGACCAGCATCTCGCGCGAGCAGATGCGCCTGGCGGGGATCGAAGGTAATCCGAGTAGTTCCGGTCTGGTCAATTTTCTGACCGATGTCGACAGCGCGGTCATGGGCGTCGTCCTGGGCGAGATGGCTGACGGAACGGTGCGGGTCGGCATGCGAGCGGTGCCGCCTTACGACGTGGCTGAGGTGGCCGCCCAATTTGGCGGCGGCGGCCATACGCTGGCCGCCGGCTGCACGCTTGAAGGACCACTGGACGAGGCCGAAAAGCTCATCGTCGCCGCCTCCCTGGATGCCATTCATCGCCAGCAAGCCGCGGCCATCTGATTCCCTCACGTGATCTCTTCCGGCGTCCTCATCCTTGATAAACCGCTCGGGATAACTTCCCACGATGCCGTTCAGCGCGTGCGCCGGATCAGCGGCGTGCGCCGCGCCGGTCACGCCGGCACGCTCGATCCACTGGCGACCGGCGTACTTTTGGTCTGCCTGGGCCAGGCCACCCGCCTGGTTGAATATCTGGTCGGCCACGACAAGACCTACGAGACTACGATCCGGCTAGGCCAAACAACGACCACCTATGACGCCGACGGCGACATCATCGATGAGCGACCAGTTCGTCTGGACGAATCGCAGGTGATCGCTGCCCTCGACGCCTTTCGCGGTCCCATCCGGCAACAGGTCCCGGCCTACTCAGCCGTCAAACGCGACGGTCAACCGCTCTACAAGGCCGCGCGGCGTGGCGCTGACATTGACTTGCCCACTCGAGACATTGTGATTCATTCCCTGGATCTGCTGGCCTTTGCCCCGCCCTATGTTTCCCTGCGAGTCGTCTGCTCGCCCGGTACCTACATTCGCTCGCTGGCCCACGACCTGGGAGATGCCCTGGGCTGTGGCGGCCATGTCACCACGCTAAAGCGGACGGCCGTAGGAGAGTTCACGCTGGCGGAGGCTGTCACACTGGTCGAGCTAGCGCCTGAGAATTGGCAAGCACACCTGCGACCGCCCGAATCGGCCGTGCACCACCTCCCACGGCTGGATGTCGACGCGGAAGAGGCGCGACGGCTGGTTCTGGGCCAACGGCTGATCGCCGATCCTGTCCGACTGCCCGGCCCCTTGGGCCGGGCATTTGACCCGGACGGGCGTTTCCTGGGTGTTGTAAGCGTGGAAGAAGATGTATGGCAGCCCAAAAAGATGGTTGCGGAAAATATTCAGCCCGCGAAATAACCCTTGGCCTGTTCTCTCAAGTAAAATAGAAACGCATCAAAAGGAGGCCGGATATAGCGTCGAGGGCCAATGAATTGGCCGAATGGCGGGCCGGTATCGTCGCGCTGGAAATGCAACGAGCCTTGTTGGTGGGGGAGATTCTGGACGGCAAGTGGTAGAGAACCTACTGCCCGTACACCGCCGTCTCCGGAAAGAAAGCAAACCAGCCGAACCAATAGGCCAGATGGCCGGGCAGGCGCTTCAATATCATCCCCTCCGGCCCAAGCAGCGCTTCTTCCGTAATTCGCCATTCACGGCCTTGTAAGTCAATCAAGGTCCCAGGGTTCACACCCGCGGAAAAGATTTCTTCAGCACGCTCATAGGCGCGAATCTCGCGGCCGGCCGACCACGTGCGCGACAAGCCCTGACGGCGGCTGCGACCTTCCAGTTCGATGCTCTCACCGCGGCCGGCCAGCACGACGGTCGTGTCGCCCACCCTATCGTTGATCACCGGCTCGTCGGTGAACACCTCAATTGGATACGCCTTGGGCACACCATCCACCTGCAGGGCATATATCTGGTCTTTTTGCTCCAGAAGATCACTACGCTGCCATATGGGAAACATGGTCCCCGTGTCGGCGAAGTAGTCGGCATAGGCCGCACCGGTTGAGTAGTCACGGTTGAAGCCGGTATTAACGTCGACCACCAGCGTGTCGGGATGCTGGCTCCGCCAATCTTCCCACGTCGTCAGGACCACCGGCAACAGGTTCAAGCGAAAATCGGTTCCGGCCATTTCGCCCAACACCGGTTCGCCGGTCAGGTGATTCCAGAGAGTGCGCGTCGGCCGGTCATACATCAACTTGTTGCTGCGGTAGAGGAAGCCGGACGAACCGAAGGTGTAGATGGTTCCATCGGAGCCACGGCCGTCGTAGGCAATGGCCGCGCCGCATAGCGTGCAGTAGGCCAGCGACACCGGCACGCCGCCGATGACGTCGTTAGCCATCTCGTGCCAGTCGAGGATGCGCAGCGGATAGGCCCGCGATTCGCCGTTGATAGACAGGCCAAACACGGCGTCGCCTGGTTGCAGATAATCCGTCTCGGCCGCGGGCAACATGCGCGGGTTGTCCAGCGCCGGAATGCCGTCGACGCGGACGCCGCCCCATTGAATTTCCTCCACGCGGGCCTGCGAGGGCAGATCATCGCGCAGGAAGGCCGCGAAGCCGGGATCGATGGTGCCCAACAGCAAGCCTTTCCAGCCAGTGAAGCCCGGCGGCGGAATTAGCTCGGACCGACCGTACCATTCGAACCACGCCACCCAGTCTTCGCCGAATGACTCGCCGCTCAGATTTTCCAAAGCTTCAACATAACGCGGGTAATCCGATCCATCGACCAGGCCGACATGGGCGGCACGCATCAGGTCGATGAAGACGGCGATGAAGCGGGTGTCTCCGGCAGCGATGATCCGGTCTAGCGCGGCGCTGGTGTCCCCGGCGGACGGCCCGGCCAGCGCGTACATGAGACGGCGAGCTTCATCGTCCGGCAGGGGGTTTGAACCGGCCGGTGGCTCGGTTTGCGGAGTGATTTGAGGATCGACCGGCTGCGGCCGGCACGCGCCAATCATTAACAGGCCTATTAACAGGGCCAAAGTTGGTCGAAAAGGTTCGCTCATTGCCTTGCTCCTTCCATACATTCAGTATAGCAAGCCTGAACTACTGATGGTCCCGGTTCGGCCCGATGTAAGCATCACATAGTATTTGACGCTGAAACAAAAAACGGCCTGCCAAGGCAGGCCGCTCGTCTGTCCGCCCTGCGGGCTGACCACAGGTTCAAGCGAACAAATGAGTAGGGAAGTGGTTCAGTGGCGCACCGGCTTCGCGGCCGGGTTGCCACTCCGAACAGCGGGTTGATTAGTTGGCGGTGAAGGTCTCTACGACGCTGTTTTGCGTGCCGTGTTCATTCGGCTCATACGCATCGGCGGCGTCATCGTTGACCCATTCGCTATTGTTGATCAAGTAACGATACTGGTAGCGGCCATTGGCCGGCATTCGCATCTTGACCGTAAACGCGCCCTTGCTCTTCTTCATTGCGATCGGTTCCCAGCCGTTCGCTTCGCAGACCAGCACGGCCTCTTTGGCTTCGTTGGGCAACTCAGGCAACTCAAAAGTTACCTCGTATTCATCCTTCGTTTTGAAATAACGCTTCTTCAGCATGATTTTATCTCCTCAATCGGGTTAAGTTGTTAGATTTATAGGTTTGGGAAAGCGTTCGGAGCTTATATAAGGCTAAACCTGATAGGATTATAAGGGAGGGAAACCACCTGTCAAGACGCCATCATACAAAAAATTGACCCATTCTCAGGTAATTATCACCCAGACGAGCTGAACGATGGCGGATCGGACTTATTCCGGCCGGTAGAACGAGGGCGGCAACACATGCGGGGCGTCGGGATCCCGGTCCGGCAGCATGCGCACAGACTTGACATTCGACAGGGCTTCGATCTGATGCAGGATCCGAACCAGGCTCCTGGGAGTTGTCACTTCCAGTTCCATCTCGATCCCCAATTCCCGCGCCCGCTTGCGCCGGTAGGTGCAGATATGGGGAATATTCACTTCCTTGTCGCGCATGAGCTGGGTGATCTCGTTCAACAAGCCGGGCCGGTCGTAGACATCGACGTTGATCAGCACCAGCCGTGCCTCCCGCATTCCGGTCTCGCCCCAACCCAGTCGCAAGCGTTGCGGCGGAAAATCAACGCCTTCACGGGTGTTGTTTAACGTGTGGCAGCCTTCACGATGGACTGTCACGGTGCTATCCGTGCGGATGAAGCCGATAATGCCGTCTCGAGGACGTGGGTCACAGGTGGCGCATAGACGCAGCTTGCGATTGTCGGCGTTGGCGATGACGTAGGTTGAGCCATCCGGCCCGGTGATCACGCTATCCAGCGGCAGGCGGCGTGCCTCGTCCCAGCGATCGGACATGATCCGCGTGGACAAAACGGTCGGCAGCAATTCCGCGCGGCCGATGTGATAATAGAGGTCGGTCGCGTCACGATAGCCAAACATTGACGCGATAACGAGAGAGTCCAGTTCCTGCAGGCCCAGCATTTCCAGTTCATGCTCCAGCAACCGCTGTCCTTGCCGGATGGCCTCCGGTTTCGGCAAACGGCGGAACCAGCGACGGGCGTGCGTCCGGGCATAGGTCGAAGTAATGAATCCCAGGTCTTCATCCAGCCAGGCGCGCTTGGGCTGGACTCGCGAGCTGTTGACGATCCGCACCTGATCGCCGTTCTTCAGCGGCTTGTTGAGCGGAAACGGCAACTCATTTACATAGGCGGCCTGACACTGGTTGCCCAGTTCCGTGTGAATCTTGTAGGCGAAATCGATCGGCGTGCTGCCTTCGGACAGGTCGATTGGCTCCCCGTCAGGTGTGTAAACCCGGATTTGATCGCTGAAGACATCTTTGACGACGCTCTGCACGCCCAAGCCGGGGTTCTGCGGTTCGACACTGATGCTTTCATCGATGGTATTAAACAGCGCCTCCAATCGATCGGCCAATCCTGGTGACCACAAGGGCGTGCCGGCGTAGAGCCAGCGAGCGAGGACGCCCATCTGGGCAATCCGATCCATATCGACCGTGCGCAGGCGAATCTTGAGTGACTGGCCGTTGGCCTGAACTACCGTTGTGTGCAGCGACTGGTACAGGTTTTCGCGCCTGACGGAGATATAGTCATCAAACGTGAGCGGCACGGCCCGCCAGAGTTGGTGAAGATGACCCAACGCCGTGTAACAATCAGTCCAATCTTCCAGCAAGACGGTCACGCGCAGCATCCGGTCGACCTCGCGATAGCCGCCGCCGTGCTTTTGTAAATCAGAATAGACGGTATAGACATTCTCCGGCGACATGCGAATATCGTAAATAGGGATACCGGCCTCATCCAGGCAGGCTTCAATCTCCTCCCGCACCGTCTCGAATATCGGTTCCTGATACCGTTCGAGCCGATCCAGCTCCGACTGAATGGTCTCATAGGCGCGTGTTTCCAGGACTTGCAAGGAGCGCCCTTCCAGCTCGCTCTTGACCTCCCACATCCCCAGGCGGTTAGCCAGCGGCGCAAAAACCGACAAGGTCTCTCGCGCCTTTTCAGCTTGTTTGTGGGGTGGCAGGGCGTAGATGGTACGCATATTGTGCAGCCGGTCAAAGAGCTTGATGATAACTGCGCGTACGTCGGTCGTCATGGCCTGGAAGAGCTTCTTGAGCGTGGCGTCGCGCAGTTCCTCCTCGGTCAACTTTTGCTCTTTTTCGGCTACCCCACGCGTGACCTCTTTCAACTTGGTAACGCCGTCGACCAGCCGGGCGACCGCCGTGCCAAATTGTTCTTCGATTTCTTCGATAGAGACCCAGGTGTCTTCGGCGATATCATGTAGCAAGGCGGCCATCAGGGCGTCGGCGTCGAACCGGAACTCGGCCAGATAGGTGGCGACTATCACCGGGTGGTTAAAAAAAAGCTCGCCGGATTTGCGGCGTTGCGTGCCATGTCCCCGGCGAGCGAAATCGAGCGCTCTCTCTATCTGGAGGCGATCGGTGGAATTAAGATAACTAAGGTGTTGTCGGAACAACTCTTCCGTGTCGTCAGTCACAGGAGCGTACCCTATCATATGGTTGTCCCCGTCGCGGGGCAGGCCGTTCGTTGCCCGCGCGTTTAATCCCTGTACAGACTTTCCCAGCTACAGCCTTATACCATGATATCCCCATAGTATACTCTATCCGCGGCCTCGTAGCACGCGGATTTAAAATAAGGGAGTGAATAAAACCGTGGTCAAATGAATTGGATGACATGAGCCGGGTAATCCGGATGAGCGCGACGATAAAGCTGCCGTCTGTTCCACGCGTAGATAAATAACTTGACATGGCGGCGCAAAGCCTTGATGCAACGCGAAAAACACCGTGACCGTCTGGCCAATCGGGCTAGATAGTGACGGAGTTCAGCATTGCCGGCTTCGACCGCATACGTCTCGCTCTTGTCCCACATGGCCAAATAATGGCTCACACCATAATGCAGGTTGAAGTACATCTGAAAACGATCACTGAA
>JAWOHK010000407.1:0-23357 GCA_046485205.1 Chloroflexota bacterium
GGTAATGCCGTCGCCGGTAATGCTGATGTCATCATGCTCGGCGGCGGCAACCCCAGTCGTATTCCGGCAATCGAAGCCTGCCTGCGAGATCGGATGGAGGCTATCATGAGGCAGCCGGGCGAGTTCGAACGGCTTGTCGGCAATTACAGTTCGCCCCAAGGAGATGCGGTATTTCGATCGGCCGTCGCTGATCTATTGAACCGGTCCTTAGGCTGGTCGGTAACGGAAGCTAATATCGCCTTGACCAATGGCAGCCAGACGGCCTTTTTTTATCTGTTCAATATGTTTGGCGGGCTACATGGCGACGGCTCGCGCAAGAAAATATTGCTACCTCTCACCCCGGAATATATCGGCTATACCGATGCCGGAATCGAGGATGAGCTATTTATTTCTTATCGGCCAGAGATCGAACACCTGGATGACCGGCTGTTCAAGTACCGGATCGACTTCGGTGCTCTCCGGGTGACACCTGAGATTGGCGCGATATGCGTCTCGCGGCCGACCAACCCGACAGGTAATGTCCTGACCGACGAAGAAATCAGCAACCTCCACCAACTGGCAATTCAAAACGACATCCCCCTTATCATCGATAACGCCTATGGTCCGCCCTTCCCTGGCATACTCTACACCGAGGTTCGCCCGGTTTGGGACGAACACATTGTCGTTTGTCTGAGCCTTTCCAAGCTAGGCTTGCCCGGGGCCAGAACGGGGATTGTCGTCGCCCGTGAAGATATCATCGCGGCCATTAGTGGTGCCAATGCTATCTTGAGTCTCGCGCCGGGTAACTTCGGAGCCTTTATGGCCCTTAACCTTATGCAATCCGGTGACATTCTGCGCGTGAGCCGGGATATTATTCGACCTCACTATCACGAGAAAGCTAAACGGGCGATTACATACCTACGCGAAGAGATGGGCGATGTAGAATACTATGTTCACGATCCGGAGGGAGCGTTTTTCCTCTGGCTTTGGTTCAAGGATCTTCAGATCACGTCCCAAGAACTCTATGAACGATTAAAACGGAGAGGTGTATTGATCGTCCCCGGTCATTATTTCTTCCCCGGCCTCTCCGATGACTGGCGTCATCGTTTTGAATGCATTCGTATGAATTATGCACAGGACGATCTTGTAGTCCGTCAAGGGATCGGGATCATCGCGGAAGAAGTCCGGCAATACTGCAAATAAAGATTCACGGATTGTTACTTGAATCTTCGCCTGAACTCCCCTACCATAAAGTTGCCGACAACAGGGGCTTGAACGACCTGTTGTCCGGTGGAATCAGGGATAAGGAGCAATTCATGGAGGCACGGAGGTCTTTATTTAATGAAGGCACCGTGTCTCCCCCTGATACATCCAATAAGTCAACGAATTCGCCGGCTTATTCTCTTGCCGCAACCAAATCCTTATTATGATATACCTGGATCAGACATAAAGGATTGAAGCAAGCTGCAAGTATTTTCTACGGCACCGGGCCGAATCGCGTAGCGCTTGCCTCCGGGCTCCAGTGTGATGATGACTAACCGGGCCAGCCGCAGCGCATCGAGGTGATGGATGACCGTCGGCGCTCGCAACCGTAGGAGACGGGCTAACTCTGCCGGTGTGCGGGACTGTTCATTCAGATAGCGTAAAATCCGCAAGCGGGTTGGATCAGCCATTGCCTTCAACGCTTGATAGAGAACGTCCGGGACAACATCGCCTGGTATCAGTGAAGTGTCGGAAGGTCGCGCGCCAAATAAGACAATGCCTTTTTCCTGGGAGATCTGACCAAACAACAGTAATGGCGTGCCCCAAAAAGACGGCGCCAAGACATAGGACGTATGGCCCCAGTCTTTCTCCAAACGAACACCTTGAGACAGTTCTTCCAATAATTGCGGCAAAGGGGAGGCAACACTCATTTCCTGGGCTCGAACGAGAGCTTGCTTGAGTATAGGCCGGATCCTTATTTCCTCCTCCGCAAAAAATGAATCAAAATAACAATTAAGCGCGGAAAGAAGTCCCTGGCCGATTGCTTCAACCTCGGCCCATAAATCCAATATACTTCCGGCGGCTTTGCGGATAGAGACTGCCGTCCCTTTCACATCTTCGCCTTCCTTCATTTCCGCCATCATCTGCTTGAGTTCGGCTTCATTCCACGAACCTCTTTCAGCTACACCATGCCAAACTTCCAGAATGTTTTCAGGTACCTGTGGATTTAGCGCATATAAACGATCTTTTGGCTGAATAGACTCGATCGTTCGCAAGGCAGTTGCGCTGTCTTTGGGTGCCGACAAGGCATGGACAAAGTGCAAAGGCCACATGAAGTCGACTACTTTTTGGAGCAATTCTCGTTCAGGTTGTGGTAGCCTGGATCGCACCCCGGCCGCCCACGATCCCCGCACGCCAAATTTCTCCGGGTTGTGCAGGACGGAAAGGCTCACGAAGAGATCGTATGCGGTCCCGATATCCCATTCAAATGGTGTATCAATTGTCAAGCTCATGGCCTTTGCCCCCTTATCCGGCCGCCGGCTCCATTTCAGGCACAATAACAGGCTGCTCGGCGTCAAAATCAGGTAAGATATCTTCTACATTACGAATTGCCGGAATCAGAAAACCGCCCAACCCGATTACCGCGGCAGCGAACCCGCTCAACACCATCATCAATCCTATTCCGGCGCCTGGTCCGGTTCCAACCAGCCAACCAAATGTTGTTTCCGCCCAGCCACCGCTACTCATAGCTGGTTCAAAGATATTATCGGCAAGCGGCCCGGCAAGCAAGACCGCGACCGGAAAGCTGATTTGGGCAATCATGCGTCGGGTAGCGAAAACTCGACCTTGTAAAGCCGGAGGTACTTTCGATTGCCAGATCGCCTGATTTGAGCCGTTGATGATGGGTAAAAACAGATTCGCAAAGAACCCGCCGATAGCCCAACCCACCACGTTACGGGCAATACCCATAACCAGTGGGCCCAATAAACCCTCCAGGGTCATTCCAAACAAAACCCCTTTTATCCGCTGCTTAGGTCCCCCCCAGGTGCTCATAATTAACCCGCCGGCGACCCCGCCGAAGGCAGCCACCGACTGGGTCGTCGCGAGTGCCACAGCGTCATTGCCGGTTCGCGCTAGAATCATGGGGATCATAAGGACCAAGCCAAAAGCCCCAATGAAATTGATTGCCGTAAAAACAAATTGCAATCCCAGGAGACTCGGTCTTTGCTTGATGTAGCGAAAGCCAAAAATAGAATCCTGCCACAGGCTGGGGGGCTTGCTGCCGTCGGGTACCGGTTCGAGCGCTGGTTGAGGAATATGGATGAGCAGGATGGCCGAAATGGCGAATATGAATGTCACCACATCAATGAACATAATCCCAGCCAGACCAATGGAACCCAGTAAGGCGCCGGCTAACAGTGGCGCCAGAATGTTTGAGGCAGCTCCAGCAAAGTCCATCATCCCGGCCGCACGCCCATACTGCTTCTTAGGAATCATCAAGGTGACTGCGGCCGAAAAAGCCGGGAATTGCAGGGCGTTAAAGGCACCAGTGATGATGTTGCCCAAATAAATCTGCCACAATTCCAGATCGCCGCTTGTTACCAGTATCAGCAGCCAGAAAATGGTTACAATCCCTGCGGCCAAATCGGTCAGGATGATGACCATTTTACGGTTCCAGCGATCGACGAGCGCACCGGCCAACGGGCTCAAGAGGATACTGGGGGCGACAAAACAAAATATGGCGATTGTCAGGGCCGTTGCCTGGCCGGTCTTCTCGAAAATCCAGAATGACAAGGCGAAGTTGGTCATCCCGGTGCCTAACATAGACACGAGTTGACCGAACCATACGATAGTAAATCCTCGCATACCGGTAGGTTGGCGTGTGTTATCCTTCAATTTAATCTCCTGAAGCCTGGGTTTTTCTGAAGAATGAGCCTGCCTTTCAAGGCATGTCCCAAGTGGCGTCGCCGAAAAAATCGCCGTGATCGCGGTTTATAAAGGACTCGATCACTTCCCGCCGGTCGCCGAGGCGAAATGATGGCCCGTGTCCCGGATAACAAACTGTGTCGTCGGGCCAGGGGAGAACAACTTCCCGGAGTGTATCGAGTGTTGTTTGAAAGTCGGCCGCCGACCAGGTCTTGCCGGGACCACTGTCAAAAATGGTATCGCCTACGATTGCACGCCTATCACCTTCCAGATAAAAGCATATCTGGTCGGCAATATGGCCAGGCGCATAATAGACGCGTAAGGCATAATCACCAATTTGGAAAACGTCGCCGTCTCTCAATGCGATCTCCTCACCGAGGGGTTGGTCGCCGAGATGAGGGCCCTGAAAAGCCGCCACCGGCACACCTAATGTCGATCTCATTTCCTCCAAGGCGCCGATGTGGTCGCCGTGGGTATGGGTGAGCAGAATAGCAATCGGCCGGCTGTCGGCCAGCATTTCGGCCAGAACTTCCGGGTCCGCACCCGGATCGATCAAGACGCTCCGGTTGGTCACGGGACAAACCAGAGCGTAAGTGTTCATCGACCAGGGTCCAACTTGGCGGGTTCGCAATTCCAAAGCCATTAGATTGCCTCACCTAATACCGAACATTCCTGTTCGGCTGCCCGTTGGTTACCGGCTAATTGCTGCAATTTTTGCCCGGTGAGGATTAATGTTTTGCCGGTCGCATCGAGTAGGCGATCCGCTAGCGATGGCTGAGCTTTGACAAAATCACGCGGGTAAACCTTTTCATGAAGATGTTTTTCGCGCTTCTCGTTCTGGATAGACAGAATATGTTCCGCTTGAATGTCGATTCGCATCATGATCAACTATCTCCTTTCGCTAGATGCTCTTCTTTAACCCTGTCATTGGGTTAGACGATTATCTAACTAATTAGATGATAATCTAATGCGCGATCTTTGTCAACCCCCAAATTATTTAATGAAAAAAAGGGTTAGCAAGCACCTGACGGTACGGACGTCTTATGAAGTGAGATGCCCGAAGTAGAGGTGAGTGTCGTAATGAAAATCTATCAGACCTCTCTGCTGAAAATTATCGAACACTCGTCGAAGCCCTTCTCGCATGGATTCATAGTGGGCATCTTCGGGACTTGGGGCGTAAGAAGCTGATAAAAATCCACCCCAAAGCGCGGCAAAGTCCAGCGCGCGGCTATGAGCAAACGTTCGGCACTCCCACCCATTTTGAAACAATGTATCTATTTCACCTTTGTGCGATCGGTGAGTTATCCCATGGTAACCTAGGCCGAAATCGCTCAGCACCCGTTCGTAGGCTTCCATGACCGGGTCGGTTTCATGGACACGAGCATTCCAGACAAGCACCGCCAAACCGCCCGGGCGCAAAATACGCTCGAATTCCATCCGTGCTGCTTCACCATCGAACCAGTGAAACGCCTGTCCGGCCGTGACAAAATCGACACTTCGATCCGACAACGTGGTCGCCTCGGCCCGCCCCTGAACGCTGATGAATTTGGGGTAATCGACCAGGAGCTTCTCGGATTCCCGTCTCATTGACTTATTTGGCTCGACAGCGAAGACGCGGTTTCCGTTTTTCAAGAACAGTTCTGTCAGAATGCCGGTGCCGGATCCGATGTCGGCTATCACAGACTCGGCCGTCAGCCCACATTCGTCGCGGAGGCAGTTAAAGATTGCTTGCGGGTATCCAGGGCGGTAGCGCGCGTAATTCTCAGCCCGGGAGCTGAAGCGTTCGGTTGGGTCAGTAGGGTTTGTCAAGAGCACACCTCGATAAACTCAATTCGGTTGCCGAACGGGTCGCGGCATTCAAATCGATTATGGCCGGGAATTGCCACGCTTTCCAGGATATTCAGCCCAATTTCTTCTAATTTGTTCCGCCAATATTGCAGGTCATCTACCTCGTAGGCAATGTGAGCTTTTGTCGCGGTACGGTTCACATTAGATTCCACTCCGATATGGAGTTGTTGATCACCGATTGCAATCCAAAAGCCGCCTCGATCTGCAAGGGCAGCCGGTTTTGCTACTTCCGCTAGGCCTAGCATATCGCTATAAAATTGGTGAGCGGCCGCGACATCCTCCCAATTTACGGTTATCTGCACATGGTGCATTCGTTTAATTGTCATTTTTTGCCTTACCGAACCTCGATGATCCCCAGTTCAAAGCTGTCACCGTCTAAGCTACCCCCCGTCAAAGGTAGTCGAGCGGCCGGGTTTAGGGCGTCATAAAGTCCTAATCGCAGGAAATACCGGCCCGGAGCCAGGTCGTCAGGCAACAATAAGCCGTGATTGTCGGAAATGCGTACTCTTGGCGCCCAATCGATTGTCGGACGCGAACCGCCGCCTGGTTCGCCATCCCGCTGAGCAACTAAATTCCCGTTGTCATCAACCAGGTGCAGGAACACTTTATAGGCGCGCAGAATTTCTGAATCAGCCTGCCAGATAAGTTGAACCTGGACAATGTCACCCGGGCGTGCTTCCGTCGGCCAGACGACTTCCTCAACAAGATTGATCATCTCTCCATCCGGCGTAATGAAGCGAACATCAGAGGGTCGTAATTCGACTTTACTCTCACCAGGAACTGCATAGACCACAAACCGCACGTCGCCTACCCATTCTTCCCGAGCTTTGAACGTGTGACTGTCCAGCCAGTGCTCGATAACTCCCTGGGGATCCCGTTGGCTCTCGCCCCAATAAAGGACGTAGAGACTATCATGCTCGGCGGCGATCCGTTCCAATTCAGGCTCTATCAAGCCAGGATCCGGACGACCGCGAGGCAGTGGATAGACGGGTGCGCCAGCTCGATAATAATAAGTAAAGGCCTCCCATTGATTCGGCGCGTTCAGAATGATGCCGGCATTCGAATGGGCTTCAGCGGCGATTCGTTGGGCCATTCCCCGGTAGTCGGCCCGCGCAAAGTCAGGGTTGGTATACATATTGCTCAGGGACATGAAGTGGCCAACAAGCAAGACAGCCGTCAAGACAAGTGCTAGGGCACGTTTCCAGCCCCTCCAGAACCAGGCAAATCCGGCCAGAACGCATAAAAAAGGCACCACAACCAGTAAAAATTTGAAGTAAGCAGGATCTGTCGCCCCCACCATAACCATGAGAGCCAAGGGAACGACGGCCATCGTCAGCGGAGCAATTGCCCGCCGGCCTCCGGCTACAACCCCCATCACTACCAGCAACAGGGCGGCGGCGATCGCCCACAGACCTTCGCCATGTTGCATCGTTATCCCGACTGAAAGCCAGCGGCCGGTATCCATCAGAAATGGCAACAGGCCGGTAGCTTCGGCCGAGCGGCCGCCCACCTGGCGCCAAAAGATTGGCATCCAAGGCCCATAAAGTACCGAGGCTACAACCAGCATACCCAACCATGTTAATAGAACCCGACCGGCGAAGTTTTTCTCTTTTCCATACGATTCAGATAATCGATTTGTCAAGATACCGGACCGAAACAAGAGAATTGTCACTACGACCAAACCCTGGCCGCCGATGACGGCCGGATAGAAATAATGCGTGTACAATCCTGCTACGGTAATCAGGACATAGGCCACCATCCAGGGCAATGCCCCCCGCCCGGCCTTGAGTCTAAGCATCCAAATCCACAACGCCCAGGTACTGATGGCCCCAAGAAACGCCAACAGAGCATACATCCGGGTTTCCTGGCTGTAATAAACCAAAACAGGGCTGGTTGCGGCCAGCAATCCAGCCACAAACATTCCCTCAGAAAAACGGCGCGCGAAAAAGATTCGCGTCAGAGCGATGGCCATGGCCACAGTCAGTATTCCGCTAAACGCCGAGAGAGAACGCAGCCCGAATTCCGTTTCGCCCACCAGTTCCCGCCACCCACGCAGGAGTAGATAATAGAACGGCGGGTGGATATCGCTGGCCGTCCCTTCCAGAATGGCGGGTATGGATCGTTCGCTCAGCCGGGCACTGTTACCCTCGTCGTTCCAGAAGGACTGGGCTTCGATTAAATGAAACCGCAGAAAAGTGGCCAGCAACAAAACGGCCAGGAAGGCGATTAGATTGCGGCGGGTGAGATTCATTCAGCTTCCGGAGGAGTTAAAAAGCGCAACAAGCCGAAGAACAGGACGACCAGGCCAAAGATAAAAAAGACCGGCCGCAAGCGCATCCAGGTATATTTCCAGGCTGGCTGCGTATCGACCGTCCCTTCGCTATTGGCATATTCGGTCACTTCACCATATACCGGCAGCGGAGTGAAATCAGGCTCCATCATACGAAAGTAATACCACGCCTGATCGATCTCCCAATCGGCCGGCCGCTTGAAGAACCAGTAATTATTCACGCCGATCCAGGGCCATTCCTGGCGGGCGCGCTGGTAGGCTTCAACTGCATAGCGGCCCTGCTGTTCCTCGGTCACCCGGCCAAAATTCGGTGGAATTCCTTCGGGGACGGCATTCCAGGCCATTTCGCTGATCCAGATAGGCTTATCTGCGTCGCCGTTACGGACCATCAGGTCGCGGAGGAACAGATTATGGGGGTAGTTGATGACTGTCGGCCGCAGCCGTTGGTCGGTCGGTCCCGACCATAACCCGTAGCCCTGTGCTGAAAACACGTCGAAGCAGCCGGCCGCGCCGGCATCATACATCCTTTGCAAATAGATCAGGTCGTTCATGTGGCGACCGTCATTGGCTACCGTCGGCGTCAACGCCCCGGCCACAACCACCGCGTCAGGATTGGCCGCTTTAATGCTATCATAGGTCAGGCAGAGCAGTTCAGTAAATGCTTCGGGGTCCACATCTTGAAGCCCCCATTCCTCATTGCCGTTCGGCTCGTTCCAGACCTGGTAGTAACGAATTTGTCCCTGATAGCGGGCGGCGACGGTCGCCGAAAAATCGGCAAAGTCATTGAAGTCATCGGGAGGGGCATTGGTGCCGATGGTATCGGCCAGGGCTCGGCTCCACGACGGCGGGTTACTGAGACGCGCTAACACTTCGATATCCCGCTCGCGCGCCATGGCGACGATTTGATCATATTTCTCCCACGCGTCTACACCAGCCGGATCATTTCGCCTATCGATAAAATCACCTTTGTTATGAATTTCGATGTCTTCCCATGTGAACTCTTGCCGGATGAATCCGATTCCCGCTTCACGGATGAGGTCAAGACTCTGGGCTCGTTTCGCCGGCTCCACCTCTTGCTGCAGGAATGTGTTCACACCAAAGGATGTTACCGCCGGAAATGTATCCGGGTTTCCAACAACTGATTGCGGCTCCAAAATCGGTTGCGGCCGCACAGCCGTGTTCAACCAATGAACAACGCCGGCTATCTGCCCCGGTAATTCCTCTTCTCCGGTCAGGTCATAGAGCGAGGTTGCGTCGGGCCATAACGCAATGAATAGGGAGAGAATAGCGATCGCCATTAACAAGCGGCGTATCGGCCTGATCGTTTGTCGGCTTTGGGGTTCATTTGCCATTGGCATCAATTATAGCGGCTTGTTCCTAACTATTATATAATGCACTGCGTCATCCTTAATGCTATGGTGTGACATAGTCGATTCCTGCATCGGTGTTCTTTGTTCGAGCGTTCTATACCAGATAGACTAGCATGCAGGGATCACCCGATCGTTTGACAACATCGAAGCCAAAAGTGCGAAAGTTTCCGGCTAAGAGCCAATAGGAGAGAACATGCTGTCAACATTCGAGAGAATCATGTTTGTGCTACTGGTCGCCATATCACTGACGGCCGTCTATAACACCTTCCGGCAAATGGCGCTGGTCATTAATCGGGGCCAAGGCAAGCTCTACCTTGACAACTTGCCCCGCCGGGTTATGGTCGGCATAGCTGCCCTCTTCAACCAGGGTCGTATCATCCGCCATCGAAAAATTACCTCTTTATTTCATTATGGCGTCGCCTTTGGGTTTATCTTCTATGGACTGGTCAACATCGTCGATGTTCTTGAGGGATTAGTCCCCGGCTTTCATTTTTTCAAAGGTAATATCATTGGTGACTTGTTTCGCCTGGCGGCCGATCTCTTCGCCGCAGCGGTACTAATCGGCGTCGTTTATTTCTTATTACGGCGCTTCGCCGCCCAGGACCCGGCTCTGAAAATTCGTGACAACGTCAAACTGATGGACCGCGTCCGGGAAGGCGGGATTGCAGTCGACTCGTTGATCGTCGGATTTTTCATCCTGTTTCATGTTGGATCCCGGTTGATGAGTGCCTCATTTTTGGTCGCGCTTAATGGAGCCGACCCGTGGCAACCCATAGCAACGAGCATCGCCACTACTTTCTTGAGCGCGCTACCGCCGGAAACATTAATGCTCGGCTGGCAGGTCTTTTGGTGGTTGGCCATCGGCCTTATCTTCCTCTTCCTACCCTACTTCCCCTATACTAAGCATGCCCACCTCTTTATGGGGCCGTTCAACTTTATGACCAGCCCCAGGCGAACCTATTTAGGGCAAATGTATACGATGAATCTGGAAGATGAAACTGTTGAACAGTTCGGGGCTAATGACCTGGACGATTTGCCACAAAAATACATCACCGATGCCTTCGCCTGCATTATGTGCAATCGATGTCAGGAGGTTTGTCCGGCTTATTACACAGGCAAAGAACTTTCCCCGGCCGCACTCGAAATCAACAAGCGCTACTACATCAACGAAAATATGAGCGAACTGGCTGCCGGCGCTGCGAATGGTGTTCCCCTGCTCGATTACGCCATCAGCGAGAGCGCGGTGTGGGCCTGTACCGCTTGCGGACATTGTATCGAGATCTGTCCGGTCGGGAACGTGCCCATGCTCGATATTATGGAGATTCGCCGGGATCTGGTCATGATGCAGAGCGAATTCCCGGAACAACTAAAAGGCGCATTTGTAGGCATGGAGCGCCAGGCTAACCCGTGGCAATCCACCAGCAGCCGCATGGAGTGGACCGAATCGTTGCCCTTCGAAGTGCCCCTTGTTGAAGAGAACCCGGATTACGATTACCTGTTGTGGGTCGGCTGTGCCGGGGCCTTTAATCCGGACGCCCAAAAGACCGTCCGTGCCTTGGCAACGATCCTGCATGAAGCTGGTGTGAGTTTTGCCGTGCTGGGCGAAGAGGAAAGTTGTACCGGCGACTCCGCGCGTCGAGCCGGCAATGAACCCCTCTACCAAGCCATGGCCGAAGCCAACATCGAAATATTGAACGCCGCCGGAGCGAACCAGAAGCGCATTGTCACCAGTTGCCCCCATTGCTTCACAACAATCGGCCGCGAATATCAGGATATGGGTGGTCACTACACCGTCTTCCACCATACTCAACTCATCGCCGACCTGATCGGTAAAGGCAAGTTACACCTTAACGGCCAGACGCTGGAAAAAACTACCTTCCACGACCCGTGCTTCCTGGGCCGCCACAACGGAATTGTCGACGAGCCGCGCCAGGCGCTGGCCGATGCCGGATTCACCCTGCTGGAGATGGTACGAAACGGCAAGGATTCCTTCTGTTGCGGAGCGGGCGGCGCGCAGTATTGGAAGGAAGAGGAACATGGCGCTCAGGCAGTTAATATGAATCGCTATCTGGAGGCAACAGAGACCGGTGCGGCTGTCCTGGCCGTTGGCTGTCCCTTCTGCAACACGATGATGGGTGATGCCAACCGCGAAATGGGGACACCGATGCAGGTGAAGGACGTGGCGGAACTGGTCGCCGAAGCAATGCTACAGCCGGCTGTGGTGGAATAAATTTCTACTAAAAACAAGAGCCGCCCGTGGCGGCTCTTTAAGTTTTACGTGATGGCGGAGAGGGCGGGATTCGAACCCGCGACCCCTTACGAGGTACACGATTTCCAATCGTGCGCACTAGACCAGACTATGCGACCTCTCCACAATTGGAAGCCTAATTATACGAGAAAAGGGGCTTTCTGACAAAGCCTAGAATCCGACGGCCGCGCCGTCGTTTCGTGGCTCGCTACCGCCGATCAGCACGCCGCTTTCCGGATCGCGAACAATGACCTGACCCCCTCCGTAGTGAACATCGGCATCGGCCGGCAACAAGGCATGTCCCCGGCGAGCTAGGTCCGACCTCGTTTTTTCGCCGATAACCCGCTCAAGTGCAACTTCCCGACCGCGCAACCAGTTAAATCGCGGCGCATCAAGGGCGGTTTGCGGGTCCATCTCGAAATCAACCAGATTCACGCCCACTTGCAAATGACCTTGCGGTTGCATAAATCCACCCATTACCCCAAAGCTTGACCAGGGTTGCCGATGTCGGGAAATAAAGCCGGGAATAATGGTGTGATAGGGCCGTTTGCCGGGGGCGACTTCGTTGGGATGTCCCGGCTGCAAGCTGAAATTTGCGCCTCGATTCTGCAATTGCACGCCGGTTTTCCCGGCCGTCAGGCCGCTCCCAAAGCCCATGTAAAGACTCTGAATCCAGCTGACCATATTTCCAGCTTCGTCGGCCACTGTCAGATACACTGTATCCCCATGTGTCCCCGGCCGGCCCGGCTCTGGATATAAAGCTCGATCAGGTGCGATCAACGAGCGTCGTTGGCGAGTGTAACGATCGCTGAGTAGATCCTCAACCGGGATATCGGCCTGTCGGGGATCACCGATGTAGGTTTCGGCATCGGCGAAGGCCAGCTTCATCGCTTCGATCAATAGATGATAATAATCGGCCGAGCCGTATTCCATGTGACGCAATCCCATATCCTTGACCAGATTAAGAGCGATCAAGGCTGTCAGCCCTTGACCATTAGGCGGAATCTCATGAAATGTAAAACCATCCAGGTAATCGATGGCGATCGGCTCGACCCACTCGGCCTGATAATTCGCCAGATCTGATTCAGCCATCACACCGCCATCGGCGCGTATCGATTGGACGATCTGTTGCCCGATGGATCCGCGGTAAAACACGTCCGGACCGTGGTCAGCGATGGTGCGTAAGGTTGTGGCAAATTCATGGTTGGCGAAGATTTCTGCCACCTGAGGAGCCCGGCCGGAGGGTAGCCAAACCCGCCTCGAATCAGGCAGGCGACTGAGTAAATCGGTTGACCGGGCCCACGAACGGCCAATATAGGGACTGACCGGGTAGCCATTCTGGGCATAATCAATCGCTTGTGATAACAAACTATCCAATCCGCGCGAGCCAAATCGAGACAGGGCTAACTCCCATCCGCGCAGACTGCCAGGAACCGTTACCGAAAGACCACCATGAGTGGGAAATGAATTGTGTCCAAGCTTCCGAAGCCAGCCGGCCTCCATCGCAGCGGGAGCTGGGCCGCTAGCATTTATTCCATAAAGACGCCCTTCGTCGGCTGACCAGATCAAGCCGAATGCATCACCGCCGATGCCGGTTGAGCAAGGCTCCACCACGCATAAAGTCGCTACTGTGGCAATGGCCGCATCAATCGCGTTGCCCCCGGCCTGCAGAACGGCCAGTCCGGCCTGGGCGGCGAGTGGCTGGCTAGTAGCCACCATCCCTCGCCGGGAGATGATGGGCGAACGACTAGATGTAAAAATTCGATTTGCGAATCTCATAATTTAATCCTCTTGACACCGAACAACTGTTCGTGTTATACTCAGAACAAATGAGCGGATTCTGTGATCCTCACAGGTTGCCGTTCACGCAGGCATCGCAGGAGATTAAATCCATGAGCGAAAAACCTTTATCGAAACGGCAACAGAACATACTCCAGTTTACGCGGAATTATTTGGATGAGCATGCTCGACCACCGACTATTCGTGAAATAGGCAAAGCGGTTGGCATCAATTCGACATCCGTTGTCAATTACAATCTTGGCAAGCTGGAGGAAAAAGGCTATCTCGATCGGGATCCTGATGTTTCTCGGGGTCTCCGTCTTACCGAAAAAGCTGGTGGATTAGCTGCCAGTGTTAGCGACGCTGCTATGGCAGCTCGCGAGGCCATCGAACGGTTTATTCGCATTCCTCTGGCAGGTGACATCGTTGCCGGCCGGCCGGTGATGACTGGAGATGACAGCTTCAGCACATACGACGAAGATGATGCGATTGAACTCAGCCGTACGATGTTGGCCGATAAACCTGATGGCTTATTCGCCTTGCGCGTGCGCGGAGACTCAATGATTGACGCGATGGTCAGTGACGGCGATATTGTCATCATGCGCCAGCAATACGAAGCCAAGAATGGTGACATGGTGGCGGTGTGGTTACTGAATGATTCCACAACTACCTTGAAGCATTTTTATCATGAAGGCAGCCAAGTGCGCTTGCAACCGGCTAACCCCACAATGGATCCCATTTACGTGAATCCCGGCGACGTACAAATTCAGGGTAAAGTACTGATGGTACTGCGCCAGACTTCTTGATCTTTGAGTTTCATACAGGCGGCTAATGACCGTCTGTTTTTTTCGATTTAAATTAGAACATTTGTGCGTATTGGTAATAGGTTTCAAGCAGGAACATGTAATGGAAAGAGAGTCGATATCGGAGGTCCGCTTGCGCCACCAACTTGATGTTCAATCCCGCCATGTTAACCGCATATTCAGCCAACATCGTATTCCGGCTACCATTTCCGGTGGTGAGGTTCAACCTGGCGTTGTGAGCTTCGACTTGCAAAGCCAGATCGCTGTAGGCTTGGATCGCATCAAAGGTCTGGGGGATGAGCTGAAAACAACACTTGGCGTTGGCGCTGCTGCATTGGCCCAGGAATCCGGCCGCTGGCGCTTGCGAATCGCTCGCCCGCCCGAACCTGCTTTGTCCTTACCTCAGCTCTTATCAAGCCTTGACGAATTAACCCCGATGACCGCGGCAATCGGCATGGCCGATGGAGGCCAACCTGTTTTGCTGCGTTTTGCGCCTAACCAGGTAAGACATGTTCTGGTAGCCGGGGACGCCGGTGCCGGGAAATCTTCTCTTCTTCGTACGATTGGAACAAGCCTGGCCGTTAAGAATCGACAGGCAAATTTCCAGTTGGTCGTCATGGATCCACTTGGCGGTCAATCACAAGATGGAGATTCACTGCTTCCATTAGCCTATCTTCCCCATTTGCTAACTGACCCGGCGCTGAATGTCGAATCCTGCGTCTCGCTACTCGGTTTTTTAGGCGATGAACTGGACTACAGACGTAAAGAGAAAATCCGGCATCCTAACATTATCATTTTGATCGATCACCTGGTTTCATTGTTAGTCCAGGATCGCACTTGTTTGCAAGACATTGTCAATATACTCCAATTCGGGCCACAAACAGGACTCCATCTGGTAATGGCCACTAACCGGCCGGACTCACGACTCCTTGATACATCGTTCCGAAGCAATCTTTCACTCAGGTTTGTAGGGAAACTCGATCAATCGAATCAGGCCAAGCGAGTGGCCGGCATTAACGCCAGTCAAGCACACTTCCTTTATGGCGGCGGTGATTTCCTGGCCATCACTAGTCAAGATTCAAACTATTTCCAAGCGGCATACACCGGGAATTACGATCTGCATATGTTGCTAACAGATATCTATCAAACAGATCGACCCCGATTGCTTGCGCAACCGTATAGTCCGCGATTACGACTTGATGACAATCTTGAAACAAATGGAAAATCAAAAAATCGGCCATTCTCAATTCGGAATGGTTCCGTCGCATTCGAAAATGATGGCGAAAATGAGACGCCTTTAGAGACCGATCAATCTCAATCTAACCCCGTCAACAGTGGAGGCAGACAATGAAAACTGGAATGCTCTGGCTGGATGCCGATGCCCGGCGAACACTCGAAGAAAAAATTCAACGTGCGGTAGATTACTATTCGCAAAAATACGGATCGATACCCGATTTGTGCCTGGTTAATACCGCCACATTTTCAGAAGACGAGATCAAAATCGGGAAAGTCAAAGTCCAGCGGACACGAACTGTCTTGCCGCATCATTTCTGGGTAGGTGTCAGCACCTCCTGATATCATCCATCTTCTATAGCGGCAAAAGTTCAAAAAACGGATCGATTGAGAATGCAATCCGGCGGTGCGCTTCCCGCATTGCTGATTCGACTGCTTCCGGCGTCTCGCCGCGAGCAAATATGAATCCCAGATAGCTATCGCCATCCGGCAACGGCGTCAGCGGATAATTCAATCGGGCTGTCAGTTCGATATTTTCGATCAGAGGGATAGCCAAGGCTTCTTCTACGCCCTTCACCTGTCGCAATATGCCGGCGGTGGGGATAGGAATCATCATCACACCGGATGCCGCGCTACGTTCATTTTTTTCTTGGGCCAGATTTATTCCGCTCATTTGACCGATGATTAATTCTTCCAGCGACCCGTCGATGCCGAACCGCAATACCTGAGAACACAATCCTCCGATGGATCGGCCGGCCAACTCGACGATCCAGATACCGTGATTATTAATCCGCATTTCCGCGTGCACCGGCCCGATTGATAATCCCAGCGCGCGAACGGCTTCAATCGTCACGCGGGAAACATCTTCCTGAATCTCAGGCGGCAGTCGGGATGGGGTCACATAGATGGTTTCTTCGAAGTAGGGACCTTCCAGCGGGTCCGGCTTGTCAAAAAGGGCCAGAACTTTCAGTCGACCGTTATCGAGCAACCCCTCAAGCGCTATCTCAATTCCCGGGATATATGCTTCGACCAAGTATGGCTGTGGCTCGTCAAGCAAAGGTCGTTGGATGATTTTCTTTACCCGGTCGATGGCGGCTATCAATTCCGCCGGTGAATCAGCCCGAATGACCCCCCGGCTACCATTGAGATCAATTGGTTTGACAACACATGGATAGGGAACCTGTAGAGCAACATCGGCCGGATGGTCGCGGGTAGTAAATACCCGGAACCAGGGGGTCGGCAGGCCGCCACGGTCCAGCATTGTGCGCATGAGTGCTTTGTCCCGCGCGGCCTCGGCGGCAGATGGCTGGTTGTGAGGCAGGTTTAGCGCTTTTGCGGCGGTCGCTGCTAACAAGCTGCCGCTGTCATCGACCGCCAGAATGCCAGACAAGGTCCGTTCTTGGGCCAGGGAAACGATCTGGCGGACGGCTGAATCCGTTCGACGAAAATCGAGTGCCAACACGCCAGGCCACTGATCCGCCAGTTCACTGGGCAAATCCATGCCAATTACAATGTCAACCCCCAGACGGTCGGCCGCTTCGCGAAAAGCCGGCATCCGATATGAGCGAGGAGTTGTCAGCATAAGAATCCTGGCGCCGTTCTTCGAATTTGGCATGGCAGGGATTATAACCGGAAAGACGAAAACGGTCGGCCTCAGATCAGGAATCACTCCGGCATTTTTTTAGGTTCAAATTTCACCAAAGTGCGGTATAGTATGGCCAGCCTATGAGGAACCTGACAAGCAAATCACCGTTCTTGGCCAGAACGTACTCCCAGGGGATAACGATCTTGGCCGGGCTATTGATTTTCCTAACAATAGCGATTTTTTACCATTTCCCTTCACCGGCAGCCGGGCAACCTGTTAATCCCAACGCGGATAGCCCTCACTTACAAAACCGGATCGTGATAGCCAGCGAGGAAACGCCGGGTATTCCTATATTCTTCCCGATAGTGAGAGCCTCTATCGTCCCCCTGCCAAAGCCATTACCTCCCCCGTTGCCGTTTTCGGCCCTGCCGCCGATTGATTTTGCGACTGAGAAGCAGGCGTTGGAAGCTCAAGGACTCAGCCTGAGTTATAACAAAATCGGTTTTCACGCCGGTGACCGTGGTCGTTGGGCTGATCTGGTGGATATGATGGTGGCGCTGGATGCAGCCGGGGTCCCTTTTTTCCTGAAAAGCACCGACAATGCCCAACCCATCTACATCGCCCAGGAATTGATGAAAGCCAGCGGTGTCCCGCACATTCTGGTTTACCGGCGAGTAACGGGCGTCGACAATGTTCCGAATTATAATGCCAACCCCAAGGCCGCCGCCGAATACCATTGGGCCCAACACAAAGCTATCTTCCCCCCGGAACTAGACCCGGATTTCGTCTGGGTCGAGACAGTGAATGAGGTCGACAAGGCCCGCGCCGAATGGCTGGCCGACTTTTCATATGAAACCGCCTTGTTAACCATGACCGACGGCTTTCGCTGGGCAGCGTTTGGATGGTCATCAGGCGAACCGGAACCGGAGCAATGGGAATCTCCGGCCATGTTGCGTTTTCTGCAACTGGCCGGGGAAAATCCGGACCGGCTGGCGATCGCCCTCCATGAGTACAGCTATGTGACGGATAATATCAGCCGGATCTATCCATATCTGGTGGGTCGCTTTCAATTTCTGTTCGATGCCGCTGACCGCAATGGCATTCCCAGGCCAACTGTCCTGATAACCGAATGGGGCTGGACGTATGACCAGCTTCCAGACCCTCAAGATGCCCTGGATGATATCCGATGGGCATCCTGGCTCTATGCTGCCTATCCGCAGGTGAAAGGCGCGGCCATCTGGTATCTGGGCAACTGGCCAGGGGACATCGAAGACCAGACGGCCGCCCTCATCCCCTTGGTTGAAGAATATAGTCTCAGCCATTACTTCGCCGTTGATCCGGGCTTCGGACAGATCGATATGGAACTATTCCGGCCGCCTCCCCCGACCCGATAACGGGTTGTTGGAGTTCGATCTTTGAATCAAGAATCAGATGGCCCCCTTTCGTTCAAGTACTCTATTGCCCGATCAAAGGAGTTGGCAGGATTGGCCGGCAGGTTTCTAGGGCTGCGTGACGTGATGCTATTGACCGGCATATTTGTCACGCTGATAATAGGCTGTCGCCCGGCTCCATTGGCAACCAGCGGACGCCTGCAAAGCTCCGATTCGGCAGAGTATGCTCCGGCAATATTTGGTAGTCCTTTCGACCCCACCATGACTCCGCCCGCAACACCTGTGCCAGAAGCGACACCCTTACCACCACTAGGCCCCCCCTTACCGCCACCCACACCCGTAGTGGCTCTGCCGCCGGTTGATTTCGCTGCGGCCAGCCAGACGGCTCGGGATCAGGGGCTTGATATCGCCTATAATAAAATCGGATTTCATACCGGTCCAGGTGGCAATGCCTCTGGTCTGGGGGATTGGATGCGCCGGTTGAACAATGCCGGAGTGCCATTTTTCCTGAAAAGTGCTGATGCCGGCGGCCCGATCTTTGAAGCCCAACAAATTATGAAAGCCAACGAGGTCGATGGGCGATTCGTACCTCACACACTTGTATTTCGCCTCACCCCCACTAAATATGAAGCTCCCTTTTACAATCTCAGTTTATCACCGGAACAGGCAGCGGCCGTAAGCTGGCAGCTGAACCGGGACAATTTGCCGCCCGAACTAGACAAGGATTATATCTGGCTGGAGACACTCAATGAACCGGGCCGTTATGGTGACAACGGACAATTGCAAATCGAGAGGTTAGGTCGCTTCTCGCTGGAATCGGCCAAGCTGGCGGTGGCCGAGGGCTACCGGTATGCCGCCTTCGGTTTTTCAACCGGTGTGCCGGAAAAAGTAGACTGGGAAGACCCGGAAATGCTGGAATTCTTACGCTATGCAGGTGATCATCCTGATAAGGTCGCGGTGGCTTTGCATGAATACAGTCTGACCACCAAAACGACAAATCGGCCATTACCCATCAGTGAAGGTTATCCTTATCTGGTCGGCCGCTTCCAGGATCTCTTTAATTTATGCGATCAGCACGGAATTCCTCGTCCAACCATTCTAATTACAGAATGGGGCTGGGAGTATAACCATGTGCCGGATGTACCGGTGGCAATGTTTGATATTAATTGGGCCGCGTGGCTCTACGCGGCTTATCCAGAGGTTCTGGGAGCGGCAATCTGGTATCTAGGCGGGGGCGGGCAGTTCGGCAATATCGCCAACGAAACCCAACGACTGATAGACCCGATGGCTGACTATGCTACCAGTCATTACTTCGTTATCGACCCGGGGATAGACCAAATCGATCCTGATCTCTTCCTCCCGGCCGGCACCTCACGACTCATGCCGAAGGAGATGAAACAGCTACCGACCCCTTATCCCCGGCCACCCATTGCGCCTTGAGGCTGGTTGGCAGTTGAGAAGTGCGACGCAACACTCGAAAAAAAATCTCACATTCAATTGTCTAGAAGATGGCGAGCAATAACCAGGCGCTGAATTTCGCTCGTACCTTCGCCGATTGTCATGAGGCGTGTATCGCGATACATCCGTTCAACCTCAAATTCACTGCTGTAGCCGTAACCCCCATGGATCTGGATGGCATTCCGGCAGACGCGCTCGCTGACTTCGGTCGCGAATAATTTAGCCATCGACGCCATTTGAGTGTAAGGGCGTCCCAGGCCTTTCAGCCAGGCGGCCTTGTAAACCAGCAAGCGCGCGGCTTCGATTTCGGTTGCCGCATCGGCCAGCATCCATTGGATCGCCTGGAATTCGGCAATTGGCCGGCCGAATGCTTCCCGCTGGCGAGCATATTTTAACCCTTCTTCATACGCGGCTTGGGCCAAACCGATCGCTAGCGCGCCAATGCCGACCCGTCCGCTGTCGAGCGTGGCCAGGGTTTGTTGAAGCCCTTTGCCTTCCGGCCCCAACAAACTCTCTCGTGGCACACGAACTTCTTCGAATGTTACCGCATGAGTCGGAGAACCGTGCAAGCCCATCTTCTTTTCCGGCGGGCCGATTGTAATCCCCGGTGTATTCGACGGCACGAGTATATGGCTGAGGCTATGGCTTCCGTCGTTCTTCCCGGTGCGACATAGCACGACCATCAGGTCGGAGATGGACGCATTGGTCATCCACATTTTAGTGCCATCGATGATCCATGAATCGCCTTCCGGCACTGCCCGCGTCCGGACCCCGCCCTTCAGGTCCGAGCCAGCGCCCGGCTCTGTTAGGCTGAGACAGGCCAGCCGTCCTTCCCCGCTGGTCAAACGCGGCAGCCAGTCTTGTTTTTGTTCCTCTGTTCCATAGGCCACCAGCGGACCAAGGCCCAGACCATTGTGGGCAGCCAGCGCCAGAGCCGTAGAACCACAACCCCAACCTAATTCCTCGACTACAATGGCGACGCTAATAGCATCAAGGGCCGCGCCGCCATATTCTTCAGGTACCTCAAGGCCTAACAGGCCTAGCGGGCCCATCTTGCGCACAGCGGTCCAGTTAAATTCACCCGTCTCGTCCGTGTGCCTGGCTAATGGCCTGAGTTCAGCGGCGACAAAAGTGTGGACGACATCCCGCAATGCCTGTTGTTCGGCATTCAATTTAAAGTCCATTCCATGATTCCTTATCGTTGGCAGCGGCTAAAACAACCAGGAGCAACTGCCCCAGGCCGGCCGGCAAGTATTTTATATCGATATATTCATCCATTCGATGCGAATTGCCCGATTGGGTCAGACCTAAGCATACGGCCTGATATCCCCGACTCAAAGGTAAATTTGCGTCTGTACTGCTCACAATGTATCGGACATGCTCACACCCCATCTCAAGCAATGCCGCTTCGGCCCAGGTGACGATTGGCGAATGACGGTCAATCGAGCCGGCCGGCCGGTTTCCGACGGGTTCGATAGTCAGACTCACGCCGGTTCCCTTCTCAGCATGATCGTGATTCATCGCCGTCACGATGGACTGTAAACTAGCGATCAGCCGTTTGAGTTCACGATCCGCTTCAGAGCGAAGGTCCAACCAAAGTTGCGCCGAGGAAGCAATGGTATTGATGGACAAACCACCATCGATCAAGCCGATGTTGTAGGTCGTTTTAGGTGTATGCGGCACGTTAAGGTTATCAATCGCTACGATCAGATGCCCCAACACGTGAATAGCGCTGGCCGCGCCAAATCCACCCCACGAATGTCCTCCGGGTGCGGAGATATCGATCCGGTAACGGCGCACGCCAACCGCCTGGTGGGTCAGCTGACCATACAAGCCGCCTTCGATAACCAGATAAATGGGAGTGCTACCGAACCGATCGACAACGGCGCGCATGCCGCACAGATCACCCAACCCCTCTTCGCCTGCATTGGCCACAAACCAGATATCGGCGGCCGGAATAAGCCGGTGATGTATGAGAGAGCCGGCCAAGACCACCAATCCAGCCAACCCGGTCGAGTTGTCACCGATGCCCGGACCGTAGAGCACATCCCCATCACGACGAATCGAGAGGTCAGTCTCGCGATTAAATACTGTGTCCAAATGGGCCGATATCACCAGTGCTGGCCTGCCGGCCGAGTGAGTGCCTGGGAGTCTGCCATAGACATTTTTGAATTCGTCGCGAGTGACATCCTTCAACCCCAGCTCACGAAAGCAGGTTTCCATGTACACGGCCCGGGCATCCTCGGCAAATGTAGGTGCGGGTATTTGTTGTATACCAATGATCTGGTTAAGAATTGCCTCAATCTCGCGCCGATAAGCATCGAGAGCGGCTTGAACGGCAGGGTGCCGGGCTATAGTGGCAATGCGATTCATTCGGCTTGGTATGGCTCAAACATGGGAATTAGACGCACTGGAATGCGGCCGAACAAATGAACTCCATTTTCCAGGTGGCGCTCTTCGTCCACTTGCCCGCGTTCATGGAATAAGGACATTAAGTCGCCTCGGTCATAGGGCAGCAAAATCTCAATCGGGCGGAGTAATTTCACCATTGCCGCCTCGATTGTCAGGAGCAATTCGTCTATCCCATACCCTGTTTGGGCCGATGTCAGAACTGCAGGAGCCGACAAATCTAAATTGGCTAGACTTGATTCACGATCAACCAGCAGGTCGGCCTTGTTGAGGGCGATAACCATCGGCAAATGGTCGACCTCAAGTTCGGCCAAAGTGTCTTCCACCGCTTCAACTTGGGCTGCGGCATGCGGGTGAGTGACATCCACCACATGCAGTAGTAAATCAGCCTCGCCTATTTCCTCCAATGTCGCGCGGAAGGCGGCCACAATTTGGGGAGGCAATTTCTGGATGAAGCCAACCGTATCAGTGAATAACACTTCACGCCCGCCGGACATTGTGACCTTGCGGGTGGTCGGATCGAGGGTGGCAAATAGCATATCGGCCGCATAAACATCAGCGCCACTCAGGCGGTTCAGGAGCGTTGATTTACCCGCGTTTGTATACCCGACAATCGCAACGACTTGCAGTTCGGTTTGCTGCCGTTTTGATCGGTGACGCTCGCGATGGGCGCGCACCATTTCAAGCTCGCCTTTGATTTGGGAAATACGCCGGCCAATTTCGCGCCGGTCTGTCTCTAACTGCGTTTCGCCCGGTCCCCGCAACCCAACGCCACCCGATGCACCGCCAGCGCGACCACCTGCCTGTCGGGCAAGGTGGGTCCACATGCGCGTTAGGCGCGGCAGGCGATATTCCAATTGAGCCAGCTCAACCTGAAGCTTGCCCTCGCGGGTCTGAGCATGCAAGGCGAAGATATCGAGGATCAAGGCCGTACGATCCAGCACTTTGATATCTTCTCCGAATATAACTTCCAACTCTCGTTGGTGGCGGGGAGACAGCTCATCGTCGAAGATGACTACATCAGCTTCCATCTCCTCAATGAGAAACTTGACTTC
>JAWOHK010000020.1:0-5117 GCA_046485205.1 Chloroflexota bacterium
CCAGGCTGGAACCATCGGCAACCATCTATCACCGATCAAAACCTGGACGAGAAGTGGGGCCGCAACCGCCATACCCAATGATACCGGGGTCATCATCAGGTAGACCATATTGGTACTTTTTAAGTAAGCGCGCGCCATGCGAGAACGCTCCTCTTGTATCGTCGAGTAGGACGAGAAAAGAACCTGACCAAACAAACCGCTGGTTACCATTCGGTTGATCCGGGTAGTCAGGCTAAATGCACGGCTGTAATAACCAACGGCTACCTGTCCTAACTGACGTCCAACATACCAGGTATCAATATTGTTTTGAATGAAGGCCATAAATCCAGCGAGTGTCGTCGGCACGCCAAAGCGCACCATACTGGATATGACCTGGCGGTCCCAGGGTTGGGGCTTCAACCAAATCCAGGGGCGCTGGTAGATCCAATATTGCACGGTCTGGATCAACTTGGAAAATAACATGCCGAAAACCAAACTCCAGACCCCAAACCCCATCAAAGCCATGGGCACAGCCAGCAAACTCTTGCCTAACTCGCCTGGAATTTGGGCAAGTGCAACTTGCTTGAATTTTAGTTCCCGTCTGAGGAGGGCATCAGGAATAAGCAAGAGCCCATCAATCGTGATATATATGGACATCACCTGCAAAACCGGCACAAGGTTTTCATTGCCACCCAGGATTCTGGCGAAGGGTGCCGCCAGGAAAAAGACCAATGCTGTGGCGATCACACTGCCGAACATTACAATCAAAAAGGCATAGTAAGCGACTTTATTGATATCCTGACGAGTCTGAATCACAACCTGGCGCATGCCCAAATCCGTGAACAGGTTTGCCGTGGACATCAAAATCATAGCCAGCGCAACCAGGCCGTAGTCTTCCGGAACCAATAGCCGCAGAAGAATGATATCGATCACAGTAGCGAACGGCCGCATTCCTATTTGAATGCCCGTCATCCAGAGGCTACTGCGTGCTGTTTTTAGCTTCAAATCACTCAAGTCTTTTCTCAATTACTGGGATGGCGAGTCTATCTCGTTGAATTTACTGTTGATATCTATCGAAAGACTTTCCGAATTTGTCAAAAGGTCGGTGTACAAGTCCAGGTATTGGGCGGTGACATGATCCCATGTAAGGCCTTCACGTCGGGCTTTGGCTTCGTGTCTTACACGCGCAAGAAAGTCCGGCTCTTCTATAAAGCGCAGCATGGCTTGTGCAATATGACCGGCATTATTCTGGACAAGCAGGCCGTTGACGCCGTCATCAATCAGTTCTTGATTGGGAAAAAAATCAGTGGCAATAACCGGCATCCCGAGCGCTCGATACTCCAGAATCTTCAGCGTTGGATGATATTTCCAGTCAACCGGTAGTTCCGGAACATAGGCCAGTGCCACATCACAATTCAAGACAGCCTCCGGCACCTCTTCATAGGGGATCGGTGGCCTGATAGTAACGATGTCGCCCAGGTTGAGGCGATTGATATAGTCGGTGTAAAAACCTTCAGACACATCGTACCCCATGAAGACCACCTTGAAATTACTGGTCTTCTGGCGCACTTGAGCGGCGGCCTTCATGATGCACTCAAGTTGCCGGCGCTGGCTCAATCGCCCAATATAGATAAACTCGACGTTTCCGTTACCGGTCACGCCATCATTTCTTTTCTGCTCGGCATCCAAAAACTGAGGATCAACTCCCATGGGAACAACACATGCCCATTGTTTCCAATCTTTACCTAACACCTTTTGTGCGCCTGCTTCGTGAAGGAAGGTCGTGCGATCAAACACATACCTGGAGAATACGTTTCGCGACTTATTGTTCAACACCGCTTTGAACCGTGTACAGAGATTGGTTCCGTATTGCTCATTAATCTGGCGCATGTCGAGAATAAACTGAATATCTCGAGGCATGTTCAGCGGCAAAAGACGATAGAAGCTGTGGTTATCCATTTGGACGATATCAGGGTGGACCTCGCGAATAAAATGCCTCAAGCGACGCAGCCGATCGCGTTTAGAAGAAGTCCTCGCGAATAGTTGGGTTGCAGGATCTGGACTGAAATCAGGCAAACTCGCGACGATGCCCTGACCATCATGCCAATCCAAATCCCCGGCTTCGTTCGGCCCGCCAATCCAAACTATATGTCCGAGTGCACGCATTTCAGAAGCGATCTTGCCGTAATCGGGAGTTGGCTGGCTCGTGGTCAGCTGCATTAGGAAGATGTGCATCGATCAGTCGTGCCCTTTCAATCTGTCGGTGATCCAATCAATCTATAGGTCACCGACTTAGATTTGAAGATTAGGCTTCATAGATTACAAACCAGCTAACGACGCGCGATTTATACCGAATATCCTTGCGGGTTCTTTTGATGCCAGCGCCAGGCAGTTTCAATGATAGTTTTCAGGTCCGGGTACTGAGGTTTCCATCCAAGGTCGCGCCGGACAGCCTCGCTTCCGGCGATCAGGATATCAGGATCACCAGGCCGTCGAGCTACTATTTTTTCCGGAATCGGATGGCCGGTTACCTGCCGGGCCGTTTCTATCACCTCTCGCACGCTGAAGCCGCGGCCGTTTCCCAGGTTGTAGTGACGGCTACCGCGACCTAAGGCTTCCAGAGCCAGAATATGAGCCTGGGCGAGATCGACCACATGAATGTAATCGCGAATGCACGTTCCGTCCGGTGTGGGGTAGTCGTCGCCAAATACGCTTATATGCTCGCGTTGGCCGAGCGCGACTTGTAAGACTAACGGAATGAGGTGGGTTTCCGGATCATGATCTTCGCCCCGGTCCTCCGTCGCGCCGCAAGCATTGAAGTACCGCAGACATGCGTACCGTAGGCCATGAATGCGATCTAGCCAGTGAAGATAACGTTCCATTATATATTTGGATTCACCGTAAGGACTACCGGGAACGATGCGCTCGTTCTCGGCAATCGGCATCTTTTGCGGATCATCAAACAGGTTGGCTGTTGAAGACAAGATAAACCGGCCGACGCCATTCGCTACCGCACTTTCCAAAAGATTGAGCCCGTTGACGATGTTATCGCGCAGATACATGAACGGTTTTTCCATGGACTCGCCCACCAGAGTGTAAGAGGCAAAATGCATAATTCCATCCGGACGATGACGGGAAAGTGTGTCGTCGATCTTTGCCCGATCAGCCAGGTCCCCCTGGACAAAAACGGCATCAGGGTGGACAGCCGCTTCATGTCCCTGATAGAGATTATCGAAAACGATAACCGATGCCCCTTGTTTAACCAGCTGTTCAACCGTTATGCTGCCGATATAACCAGCCCCTCCACTCACTAATACCTTCATGTTTTTAGTATCCTTTCGTTGCTTAACATTGAAATAACCGCTCACTGTCTGATGCAAGCCACCGCATCGCCTAAATTTTTATAGACAGCAAACGGATGGAGATCGGCCGCTTCGGGTAATTTCTCTTGTTTCTGTCCCCGACCGGTCCGAACCAGACGGGCATCAGCCACTCCGGCTGCGCGAGCGGCCTTTATATCCGTCAATGCATCACCGACCATCACCGAGTTCGACAAATCCAGTTGCAGGTCTGCGGCCGCTTGTAACAAGAGTCCGGGACGGGGCTTGCGACAGTCGCAATCATCCGCATCGGTATGAGGGCACATGAACACGCCTGCGATGCGCCCGCCAGCTGATTCGATCACCCTTACCAGTTGATAATTAATCCTTTCTGCATCTGTCTTGGTGATAAGCCCCTGGCCAATCGGGGATTGATTAGTAACGATAACAATTTGATAATTATTCTCGGCCGTCAAATCCGCGATGGCTTCAACAGCTCCAGGAATAATTACAACATCACTCCAGCTTAGCACATAATCATCGCGGTTCTCGATGATGACTCCATCCCTGTCCAGAAAAATTGCCGGCCATTTTACGGTACCGCTCATTAAAGCATCAGGTCGATCGACATTAGGAAAAGAGGGAGAGTAGTTAAAAACCGGTTTTATATTTACGAAAAGAGAGGATTATGCGACTGCACATATTGGGGCAATAATTCATTGCCCAGCCTTCGCCATTGCTTGCCCATCCAGTACCCCAAATAGAGGTAACATGTTAATCGATCCTGCAAACCGATCGGTGATCGCTCAATCGATCGCGCGTGTTCTCGCACCAAGCGCCACCAGGGATAGCTATTCTTCCCGCTTCGCCGGGTATCATACCAAGCATTCTGGGCACTCATTGATTTTTTTTCCTTATGGCCACCCCACGATTGCTCTTCGTGAAAACGGTAAAAGAAAAGGAACTCTGGTACTTCATAAAACTTGCCCAACAAACTCAATTCACTTAACAGGGGACGATCAGACCCGGCATAGCCACCAATCAGACGGGTACGACCCAACACCTCGCGTCTTATGACCCCAAAGACGACGACCACGGGGCGCCGAGAGAACACAAACTCGTAGAAACGGGTTCGTGGTTCCGTCGCGTTGAAATGTTTCCTGGCTGGGTATTCTATGACAATTTCACCTTGGATATCGATAGCCTTGGCCCGGGTGAAAGCCAACACAACTTCAGGATAACGATCAAGTGCTTCCACACACTGTTCCAAGAAGGTCGGCGCGCAGATATCATCATGGGCGGCCCATTTGAAGTATTCGCCCCGCGCCAATTCAAATGTCTTGTTGTAATTCGGTGCGGCACCGATGTTGGTGTCGTTTCGGTAATAGCGGATACGCTCGTCGCGCACGGCATATTCACGACAAATCTCCTCCGTACTATCCTCGGAAGCATTGTCGCAAATGATGAGTTCATAATCTGTGAAGGTTTGGTCCCGTAATGAATCAAGTGTTTCACGTATAAGTTTTTCGCCGTTATAAACTGGCATGCCGATACTGACTTTAGGTTTGGGGGTCATTTCGTTTTTCCAGACAGAAAATTTGTACCTTCGTTATGATCCAATTACATACCAGGTCGAGCGCGCTCAGCCTGATGCTCTTACCGATGTCGGCGATGCAATGGCGTCCTTCACTGGTATATCAAAAACTTGGCCCAATTTATTGTTTTGCTGATTCAGTCGCTCCAGCAAGTCGGAACACAAATGGTCGATCGCCGGGCTGAGTATGGAAACACGTCCCTTGCCGACCGATTGAGGAGGCA
>JAWOHK010000048.1:0-25338 GCA_046485205.1 Chloroflexota bacterium
CAGTGGTAGGCGGTTACGCTATCGTTAACCTGTATCAGCTTGAACCGCATGCAAATGCTGCGGAAGATCGGGTTTCGCAAGATGACGATAGCCAACGACAAAAGATATGCGTAGGTGCACACTGTTGACCTACGACTACTCGACGCTGATCAGCATATATGAATGTGTGCGATCAAATATATGGCTATAAATTCCGGCCGATAGTGGCGCAGGAAGTGGGTGTTTAGTACATAGTATTCAATAGTCAGCAGCAGAAACGGTACGGCCGGGTTTTGAAGAAGCCCGGCTTTTTTATTGCTGGCCGCGTTTAAGTGACAACAACAGGCAATTGACTGCCTTCCTACCGTTACTGATGCGCTGGGCTTTTTCTACACGCGTCCTGCCTTTTGCCTCGTATAAATCTACGTTGAGTGCCGAACGATAGCTGGCGACGATAATCAAGCTATTGTGGGCTTGCACAGTTCCACTCTGGCCGAGTTCCAAGGCGATGGCCAGCCATTCTACCTAGCGAGTCGGTAACTGGAGGAAAATGCCGCGCGCAGAAAGGTAACGGGAAGTAGATTGATAGAAAATTTGCCGCATTCTGTTAAAAAACCCGGTCTATATTTTTTTGGTTTAAGAAATCTTGTAAGATTCATAAATAGAATATGATCTAGTAGAATTCCGGCAGCCACCGCAACGTGGCTCTTGTGTTTGGGGGTCTGGCATTCACGGGACAGGCCCAGATAATCATAAGGAGAAAACATGGATATTTTAAATAGCGCTGGTATTTCACCGATCATCGTCGCCCATTCCATTGGCGGTGGGGGAATTTTATCGGGATTTCTTCATCCCCTGTTGGGACTTGACCATTTATTGGCCATGCTGGCCGTCGGCCTGCTGAGCGCCCAGATCGGTGGTCGTGCGCTGTGGACCGTGCCGGCCACATTTGTCGGCGTAATGGCCCTTGGAGCACTATTGGGGATCGCTGGTGTGGCGGTTCCCGTGCTTGAATATGGCATCACCGCCTCGGTTCTCATTTTAGGAGTGGCCATAGTGGCCGGCAATCGGATACCCGAATGGGCGGCGATGCTCGCCGTCGCCATATTCGCCCTTTTTCATGGCAACGCCCATGGCGTCGAATTACCGACGATTACCAATACAGTCGGTTTGATCGTGGCCTACGTTCTGGGTTTCCTCATCGCCACGGCCGGATTGCACGTCATTGGCGCACTCATTGGCATGCTGGCCAATCGAAGCGCGCATGGTACGACGATCATGCGGGTTGGGGGTCTTACGATTGCAGCTATCGGCGTTTTTCTTATCCTCAACGTATAAACTCGAGATGAGGGTCCGGGCATATTGATGACCATTGCGAAGTTAGATCAACTTGAAGATCGCATCCAAAAACCAGGTTACCTGCTTTTTTTGGTTGTAGTTCTGCTGTTTCTGATTATTGGTCTGGTCGATATGATCGACCAGACCAGTAGAGATCCGGTGGTGTTTGGCCGCTATTCGGTGAGATATACGCTGCTTCTCGTCGCCTATGCCGCAGTTGTGGTGGCGTGGGCTTCCTTGTTGCTCAGGCCAAACAACGATCACTGGCTGAGGCGGACCCTGGACTTTATCCAATACCGGCCGTTGCTGGCCGTCACCATCCTTGCCGGATTCCTGGCAATGAATGTGGCCATGATAGTTCCCGGCCAGCAATTTCACAACCAGGCTCTGGATTTTCCGGCCTTGCAAGTGACCTTATTTGTGTTGTCGCTATTGTTTGGCGGGTTGATACTCTTTTACCGGTGGGGGGATGCGTCTCGTCCCAACCTGTGGCGCAAAGTCATTGTGTCTGCCCTGCTGTTTTTCCTGGCCGTCGAACTGGTTCTCCAGGCAATGACCCTGATTCGGGTGCTTCCAAGCCTGAACACGCCCGTCGACAGCTTTGATCCTTATAGTCGCGTTTACCAGAACGAAGAAGGTTTTACCAATGGCATTGCCAACCGGTTCGGCCGTTACACTCCGGAGTTTGCCTTGAAACCGGACTCGCGCCGCATCGCCATTGTGGGTGACAGTTTCATCCAGGCTATCCAGGTCGGCAAAGACGATAATCTGGGCGTAGTGTTACAAGAGATGCTGCAATCGGCATCTTTCAACGGGCCTCCAACAGAGATTCTCACGCTCGGGTATCCGGAGGTCGGTCCCGGCTTATACCTCAGTAACTGGAAGCTGGATGTGGTCGCTTCCGAATTCGAACCCGAAGAGATGATGGTGTTCTTTGATCTGGGTAGCGACTTCCAGATTGTAGATGGCCCAGGCTATGGTATTCCATACTATACGTATGCCGGGCAGGGCAGGGTCAATATTGACCTGGAAGACTTTTGGGGCGATTTACACAAACTGGAGCACGAGGTGTTCTACGGGCATGAAGGGTTCAAATTCACACGATTGATCGGCAGTCATTACCTGACGCCACGCGTGGTTTCGAACCTGATTGCCGGTCCCGTGGTAAAAGCCGATCAGGCCTTCAATCACCCATCTGAAGATATCGATCTACCCAACGGGTTTATGTTCAATGAGGCCACCAATGGCGAGGCCATGCTTGTAGCCAAAGGTCTGCTACAGATGGCCCAGGAACAACTGGGTCGCGCCGGCGTTCGACTGTCGGTGGTCACTATTCCCGTCTTTACGGATGCGTTCTATGAACAGTCCTCGTGGAATACCGTGTTTGGCTCGTCTGATCTCTTGCTGCCGGAGCGCGAAATGCGGCGGTCCGCGCAATTAAACAACCGGCCGTTCTTGGGGCTGGGAACCTACATGGAAGCGAAAGGAATGACGCCGGAGGAAGTCCGGACGCTCTACTTCAAGGACGGCCGCGGGAACTTCACGCCGGCCGGCCATGCCCTGGCCGCCCAGGCGGTATACGATTGCTTCTTTGCCCAAACCTTGACCGCTGACGAAGGCTGCGATCGCCGCTAGGGAATTAGCACCAACTAACTGTTTATGAAACAAAACCAGACCCACGACTTAACGGTCCTCTCCGGTGAGGAACGAAACAAAGTGCTATGTGCCTGGAACGACACACACGCCGACTACCCGCGCGACAGCACCATCCATGAGCTGGTATCCGCCCAGGTCTCCCGAAGCCCGCATAAAGTAGCCGTTACCTTTGAAGGTCAGAGCCTGACTTATGCGGAACTGGAGCGTCGGAGCAATCAGCTGGCCTGCCACCTGCAAACGATGGGGGTTGGCCCTGAGACGCTGGTGGGTCTCTATGTGCAGCGCTCGTTGGATATGATTATCGGTCTGCTGGGCATTCTGAAGGCCGGTGGGGCGTATGTTCCCGTCGATCCCGATTTTCCAGCCGGCCGCATTCAATTGATCCTGGAAGATTCCCGGCCGGCTGTCCTCGTCACCCAGGAAAATCTGATAACTAATCTGGACATAGACGACGCGAGTTTCACCGCCGTCTGCCTTGACACGCAGCAGCAAGCCATCGCCTCCCAGCCGGTTGATCCGCCCCGATCGGGCGTCGGGGCCAAAAACCTGGCCTATGTCATGTATACCTCAGGCTCTACAGGCCGGCCGAAAGGCGTCCAGATCGAACACCGTGCGGTCGTGAATCTCCTGACGTCGATGGCCCGCGAGCCGGGTCTTGATCCGGATGATCACCTGCTGGCCCTGACGACTCTCTCCTTCGACATTTCCGTTTTGGAGGTGCTTCTGCCGTTGCTCGTCGGTGCCAGGCTGACGATCATCGCCAAGGAAGCGGCGGTCGATGCCCTGCTCCTGAGCCAAGTGATCGAAGAGGCCGGTATTACGGTCATGCAGGCCACGCCGGTCACCTGGCGTTTGTTACTGGCTGCCGGTTGGCCCGGCAAAGTCGGCCTGAAAGTCCTTAGTGGAGGTGAAGCCCTGGCTCCGGACCTGGCCCAGGCGCTGCTGACACGCTGTGGCTCGCTGTGGAATTACTATGGTCCTACGGAAACAACAGTGTGGTCGACCGGCTGCCGGATCATCTCGGCCACGGAGCGAGTCACAATTGGCCGCCCGATTGCCAACACCCAAGTATATATTCTGGATAAACACCTGGAGCCACTGCCCATTGGATCCGACGGCGACCTCTATATTGGGGGAGACGGTGTCTCCAGAGGCTACTATAACCGGCCGGACTTGACGGCCGAGCGGTTTCTGCCCAATCCTTTCCAACGGGAATGTGCCGAAAATTCGCCGATCATATACAAAACCGGCGATCGGGCGCGTTACCTGGCCGATGGTCGTCTGATTTTCCTGGGTCGGGAAGATTACCAGGTAAAAATCCGTGGCTTTCGGATTGAATTGGGCGATGTGGAAGCGGCCGTGGCCCGGCATCCGGCTTTGGCGCAGAATGTGACCATTGCCCGCGAAGATGTCCCCGGCGACAAACGATTGGTCAGCTACCTTATCCCGGAGCGAGGCCAAACAGCACCATCGGCGGCCGAACTGCGCGAATTCCTGCGCCAGGTGCTGCCCGAATACATGATCCCGGCGCACTTTGTCGTCCTGGATAAATTTCCTCTGACACCCAACAACAAAATCAATCGGCTGGTGTTGCCGGCGCCAAACCAAGCCGGCGACCAGCCTGGCCCGGCACATCGACCGCCTCGCAACCCGTTGGAAAACGAGCTCGTCCAACTCTTCATGGATGTCCTTCATACGGACGTGGTCAGCATTGACGACAGCTTCTTTGATCTGGGCGGCAATTCGCTGCTGGCCGCCCAGCTTATTGCCAAGGTTAGATCGCATTATCAGGTAAATATCCCGGTTCGCGCGTTTTTTGAGGAACCGAGCGTGGTTGGCCTGAGCCGGACAATTGAGTTCGAGCGGGAAGCGACGGCCGCCGAAAAAGAGCCGTCCGCGTCGCAGCCCCGGGCACGGATTCAGGATCATGATGATGATTTTGAATTATTGTCACGATCCAACCTGACGCGCGGCCAATTCCTGATGTGGATGGGGCAGCAAATCGATCCGGAAGCGTCGCTCTACAATGTAGTTCAGGTTTTTACCCTGCATGGCACGGTGGACGTAGCCGCGTTTCGCGCCGCTTTCCAGGCGCTGTTGGACCAGAACGACGTGCTGCGCACGGTGATCCGGGAAGTGAACGGCGTGCCGCAGCAGCAAGTTCTGGAAGGCGTGGCGGCGACGCTTGATCTGGTTGATTTTTCGGCGGAGACAAACCCCCAGGCCGCGTATCAAAGGTGGCTGGCCGCGCGCAAGTTACGGACGTTGCCGATGGCCAAGCAGCTCTATGATTCAGCCCTGGTGAAGTTGGCCGCTGACCATTTTGTCTGGTATCTCAACCAGCACCATATGGTCACCGATGCGGTTTCAACCGGCTTGCTGTTCAGTCGGTTAGGGGAAGCCTACCGTCGGGCGCTGGACGGCCGTCTGGAAACGTTGCCGGCGAAGCCGCAGTTCGCCGATTTTGTGCGCTCCGAGCGGCAACTGCGAGAGACGGATGCTTTCCAGCGCGCCTATGCCTACTGGCGTGAAAAGTATGACTCGCCACTGCCCACCACTGATTTTTACGGACGGGTAGAGACAGGTAACCCCCTGGAAACTCACCGCGTTATCTGCCAGCCCGGTTCGGAGCGGTCGGCGCGCCTCCGCGCCATCGCCCGGCAAGGCAGCTTTGCTTCGCCTAGCGAAGATATGGCGCTGTTCACGATCTTCGCCACCCTGCTGTTCGCCACCCTACATCGCATTGGCGGGCAACATCGATTGCGGTTGGGCACGCCGTTCCACGGCCGAACAACTGTCGAAGCTCAGGAAATTGCCGGTCTGTTGATTGAGATGGGCATCTTCCAGGTCGAGATCGAGGAGGGAGAGACCTTCGTTTCGTTGGGCCAGAAAGTGCTGGCGGAGGTGATGGACGGGTTGCCGAATATTCAGCCCGGCGTGAGCGGTGCCGATATCAACCGTGCTTATAATGTCGTGCTCAACTTCATCCAGGCCCGCTACTCTGAATTTGCCGGGATTGCGGTAGAAAGCGAACTGGTCCACGCCAACTATATCGATGCCGGTCACCCCCTGCGTCTGCAAGTGATCGATATCGACGCCTCCGGCGACTTTGTGCTGGCCTTCGACATGAAAACAGAGGTATTTGGTGACGAGGAGCGCGCCTGGTTTGTCGATCATTTCATACGGGTGATGGATGCTTTCCTTCTCGACGCCGGGCAAGGTCTGGGAGATTTTTCGCTGCTGAGCGCCGAGGAGCACCAGTCTCTCGTGGTCGATTTTAACGACACCGATGCCCCCTATCCAGACCATACAGTTGTCCAAGGCTTTGAGGAGCAGGTAGCCAAAACTCCGGCGGCGACGGCGGCTGTGGATGGCGAAGCGGCGATCAGTTATGCTGGTTTGAATGCCCAGGCCAACCGCCTGGCTTATTATTTACGCCAGCAGGGGGTCGGCCCCGAAACAACGGTAGCCGTCTGTATGGACCGGTCGATTGACGTGCTGGTGGCTATCTGGGGCATTCTCAAGGCGGGCGGAGCCTACATCCCCGTCGATCCCGCCTATCCGGCGGATCGAATTAACTACATGATCGCTGATGCCGGGCCGGTTATGGTATTAACCGCGGATGACCAGACGCTGCCCGATTTGGAACGACACGCCACCGTGAACATCGTCAATCTCGCCCAGCTGGATTTATCAGCTTGCCCGGACGCCAATCCGGTTCCCCTGGCCCAACCCGACAATCTCGTGTACATGATTTATACGTCCGGTTCGACTGGCCGGCCAAAGGGAACCATGCTCACCCACCGGGGCTTGCTGAATTATGTCTGGTGGGCGCGCCGGTTCTACCAGAGTAACGAAGTGCTTGATTTTCCGCTCTACTCTTCCCTGGCTTTTGACCTGACGGTTACATCCATATTTGTGCCGTTCTTGTCCGGCGGCCGGATCGTTGTGTACGGAGAGTCAAAAGATGCGTCCGGACTGGAGGTCCTGGATGTATTCCGCGAGGATGTTGTCGATATCGTGAAGCTGACCCCGGCCCACCTGGCGCTGGTACGCGAGCTGAACCCGGCCAATCGGCGTATTCGCAAGCTGATTGTCGGCGGCGAGGATTTCAAAACTGAGCTGGCGCGGTCCATCCACGAACTGTTTGGCGGCCGGGTGGAAATCTATAACGAATATGGCCCCACCGAGGCGGTGGTTGGCTGCATGATTCATCGCTATGACCCGCAACTTGACACAGGTGTCTCGGTACCCATTGGCACGCCGGTGGCCAATGCCCGCATCTACTTGCTGGACGAGTTTGACCAGCCAGTGCCGCCGGGTGTTGTCGGCGAAATGGTGATCAGCAGCGATGGCGTTGCCCGCGGCTACCACAACCTTCCGGAACTGACTGCGGAGCGTTTCGGCGACGACCCCATCCGTCCCGGCGCGGGCATTTATCGGAGCGGCGATATCGCCCGCTGGAATGGCGACGGCCGCATGGTCTTTCTGGGTCGCCGCGATCACCAGGTGAAAGTTGGCGGGGCGCGGATTGAACTGGGTGAAATCGAGGCCAAATTGCTGGCCCACCACGCTATACGGGATGTGGTTGTGTCCGTGGTTCAGCTGGATCGCCCGCAGAGCGCCGCTGATGTGGCCCATTGTGTCCTGTGCGGTCTGCCCTCGAATTATCCCGGTGCGGCCTTTGACGCTGAGGGGGTCTGTAAACTGTGCCGCGACTTCGATACTTTTCACAATGATGTGTTCCGCTACTTTAAGACGATGGATGATTTGATGGTCATCGTAGAGCAGGCCAAGGCGGAACGGACGGGTGAGTACGACTGCATGATGCTTTATAGCGGTGGCAAGGACAGCACCTACGTCCTGAGCCAGCTGGTCGAACTGGGCCTGAAGGTACTGGCGTTTAGCTTGGATAACGGTTACATCTCCGAAGAAGCCAAGGAAAACATCCGTCAGGTGACGAGCCATTTGGGCGTAGATTTGGTCTTCGGTACTACGCCGCACATGAACGCTATTTTTGCCGACAGCCTGAAGCAATATAGCAATGTTTGCCAGGGATGCTATAAAGTAATCTATACGCTGAGTATGAAGCTGGCGCGGGAGAAAGGCATTAAGGTGATCTTCACCGGCCTGTCGCGCGGGCAGTTGTTTGAAACCCGCCTTGACGAGCTGTTCCGTAATCGCATCTTCGATGTCGCCCAGATGGATGTGGTCGTGCTGGAGGCCCGCAAGTTGTATCATCGCGTTGATGATGCCGTGCACCGATTGCTCGACGTCGCCATGTTTGACGATGATCGTATCTTTGATGAGATCCGGTTTGTCGACTACTTCCGGTATACAGAGGTCGAGTTGGACGACATCTACGCCTATCTCTCTACCCGAGTGCCGTGGATCCGGCCGCGCGATACCGGTCGCTCTACAAATTGCCTGATTAATGAAGCGGGCATCTATATCCATACGACCGAGCGCGGTTACCACAATTACGCTTTGCCCTACAGTTGGGATGTTCGCCTGGGCCACAAGACGCGTGAAGAGGCGTTGACAGAACTGGATGATGATTTGCGACTGCCTGTGGTTCGACAGATGCTGGCTGAGGTTGGTTACACTTCGAACAATCAAACTGTTGAGCAGTCCGAAAAGCGGCTGGCGGCTTATTATATGCCGGCGGATGAGACTGTGTCTGCGGCCGATTTGCGGGCCTTTCTAACCGAGACACTGCCTGCTCACATGATTCCGGCTTACTTCATCCGCCTTGAGACGTTGCCGGTCACGCCAAACGGCAAAGTAAACCGCCAGCTTTTACCAGACCCGATCAAGGAATATCTGGATGTGGGGGCTGACTTTGTGGCCCCACGATCTCCACTGGAGATGAAGCTGTCCGCTATCTGGTCAGCAACGCTGGGACTGACCCGGATTGGTATCCACGACAATTTCTTTGATTTGGGCGGGGCTTCCATTCCCGCCGTGCAGGTCGTGGCCCGGATCAGCGATACATTTGCGGTGCCTTTCATGGTGCGGAGCTTCTTTGAACACCCGACTATCGCCGAACAGGGCGACATTCTGGAAGAATTATTGGTCGCCCAGATGGAGTCGATGAGTGACGAAGAGGCCGCCGAACTGTTAGCGGAAATGGGTGCTTAGGTTACCGTCATATGGATGATCTGAACACCCGAATCGAGCGTCTCTCGGAAGCCAAACGCGCCTTACTCCTGAAGCGGCTGCAAGGTCCCGAATCCGATACGGGCGAGACAAGCATCGTCGCCGATCCCCGGCCAGGACCAGCGGCCCTGTCCTATACTCAGCAGCGTGTCTATTTTCTGCAACAGCTTTTCCCCGAAAATACCGCCTACAACATGTATGAAGCCTGGCGAGTCTATGGCCCGCTGGATCGGACTGTCTTGCAAGAGGCATTGAACGAGGTAATCGCTCAACAACCAGTGTTGCGCACCAGCTTTGTAACCGACGCTGGCGAGACCCGCCAATACATCGCTCAGAATGTCCAGATAGACATTCCGGTCACGGATATCAGCCATCTGCCACCTGAGGCGCGCGAGTCCAGGTTGCTTGAATTGGCCGTACTTGAAGGAAACCGGCCATTTGATTTGGGCCGGGCGCCTCTGATCCGAATGACGCTGATCCGGCTCGACCATCAGGTGTTCGCCCTGCTGCTCAATTTGCACCATATCATCACCGATGAATGGTCAAACGATATCTTCTGGCGCGAGTTGAATGCGTCGTACCGGCGCAAGCTTGGCTTCCCCGATAGTCGCCCGGCCCAGCCGCCCGTCGGGTATGTTGATTATGCCCGCTGGCAGCGCGAACAAGCCGATTCCGGCGCGTTTGATCCGCAGATGCGCTATTGGCAAAACCAGTTAGGCGGCGAATTGCCGCTGCTGCAACTACCTTACGATCATCCCCGCCCAGCGGATCAATCCTTGCGTGGCGGCTTGGTGGAACGCAGTTTGCCGGTCGATATATGGGCCGCTGTTCAAAAATTAAGCCGGCAGACGGGAGCAACCCCCTATATGGTGTTGTTAGCCGCGTTTAAAGTGCTGCTCAGTCGCTATAGCTATCAAGAGGATATTCTGGTGGGCACGCCCATCGCTAACCGCCAGCGGCCCGAGACGAAGGACGTGATGGGGATGTTTATCAACACGGTGGTCATCCGGACCGACCTCTCCGGCGACCCCAGTTTTTTGGAAGTGCTGGACCAGGTACGGCAAACTGTCCTCGACGCCCTGGCCAACCAGGACCTGCCGTTTGATCTCCTTGTCCGCGCCATGCAACCCGAGCGCCACCTGAGCTACAATCCGATATTCCAGACCATGTTCGTCTTCCAATCTGTGGACGGGAAGCGCACGTTGCCAGACATGCGGCTGGAACGCATTCCCCTCGATCCCGGGGTTTCAAAATTCGACCTGACTCTTCTGGCCGGCGAAGAAGACGGCCGTTTGGTGGCGTTTCTGGAATACAACAGCGATGTGTTTGATCATTCGACAGCTACCCGCATGCTGGAGCATTGGCAAACCCTGTTGCAAGCCATCACCGCTAATCCGCAGGAGCCGCTCCAAACGTTGCCTCTCATCAGTGCTCCCGAGCGCGAACTTGTTTTGCGGGCATGGAATGATACCCACGTCCCATTGCCCTCTCAAGTGTGTGTGCATGAACTCATTAGCGCCCGGGCAGCACGAAACCCAGATGCGCCGGCCGTTATCACCGGGGACACACAGCTGTCCTATGCCCGGCTGGAGGCCGACGCCAACCGTCTGGCCCACCACCTGGTTGGCTTGGGCGTGACGCCCGGAACGCCGGTCGGCCTCTTTGTCGAGCGGTCGGCCGAAATGATCATCGGCATTGTCGGGATCCTAAAGGCTGGCGGGGCCTACGTTCCTTTAGAGCCCGCTTATCCCAGTGACCGCATCGCTTTTGCTTTGCAGGACACAGACACTCCGGTCGTCGTCACCCAGGCGCATCTGGCGGAACGCCTGCCGCCCACCCGCGCCCGGGTGATCACCTTTGAGGCGACAGTGGGCAACGATGACTCCGCGACAGATGCCGCCCCGGTCACAACCGTTACGCTTGAGGATTTGGCTTATGTGATCTATACGTCCGGTTCGACCGGCCTTCCAAAGGGCGTTATGGTCACCCACGGCAATCTGCTGGCCTCGACTCTGGCCCGTAAAGAGATTTATGACACGCCTGTCGGCCGTTATTTACTCCTTTCCTCGTTTGCATTTGACAGCTCGGTCGCCGGCATCTTCTGGACATTGGCCGATGGCGGCGCGCTAGTGCTCCCCGCGCCAGATGAAGAAAAAGATGTCGGCAAGCTGGCGACAATTATCGCCCAACAGCGGGTTACTCATACGCTGGCGCTGCCTGCTCTTTACCGGTTGCTGCTGGCCTATGCCCCGGACCAGGCGCTGGCGAGTTTGGCGACGGTGATCGTTGCCGGCGAGGCCTGCCCGCCGCAGCTCGTGGCCGAACACTACGCCTTGCTGCCCCACTGCCTCTTGTTCAATGAGTATGGGCCAACGGAGGCGACGGTTTGGAGCAGCGTTTATCGCGTGCCGCAAGATAGCAACGGCAGTCCTGTCCCCATCGGGCAGCCTGTGCCTAATTACCGGCTCTATGTGCTTGATAACCACCGGCAGCCGGTACCCATCGGCGTGCCGGGGGAATTATTTGTGGCCGGGCAAGGAGTGACGCCAGGCTATTGGAACAACCCTGATCTAACCGAGGAAAGGTTTCCTGTTCTGGAACTGGACGGCTACCCTGAAGGGGTCCGGGTTTACCGCACGGGTGATCTGGTCCGCTGGCGGGCGGGCGGTCTGGTCGATTTTCTGGGTCGTGTCGACGAACAGGTCAAAATACGGGGCTTTCGCATTGAAACAGGCGAGATCGAAATGGTATTGCTCAGACACCCCGTGGTTCGGGAAGCGGCGGTTATCGTCCATGAGCCATTGGATGACGAGTCTCCGGCCGGCAAAACCTTGCTCGCCTATATTGGGGCGGAAGCCGGTGCCGACGAAGCCACTCTCCAACAGTATCTCGCCGAAACCTTGCCGGATTACATGATCCCGAGCCGGATCATCACGCTGGCGGAACTGCCGCGCACGCCGAACGGAAAGCTGGACCGAAAAAAGCTCCCGGTGGCGGCAACCCTGGTCCAGAAACGGCCGTTCGTTCCGCCACGCACCGCGACCGAGAAGACACTGGCCGGGATATGGGCTGATATATTGCGCGTGCCGGAAGTCAGCATCAACGACAAATTCTTTGAACTGGGTGGCGACTCGATCATGAGCATTCGGGTGATCGCGCGGGCACGCCAGGAAGGGCTGGTGCTGACACCGCGCCAACTCTTCAAGGAACAGACGATCGCCCGCCTGGCTGCCGTCGCCGGAACCGACACCCGGCCCAAGGTGGAACAACAGCCCGCCTACGGCCGAATACCGTTCACCCCGATCCAGCATTGGTTCTTTGAGCAGGAATTAAGCCATCCCGAGCACTGGAATCAGGCCGCCTGGTTTGAGGGGCCCGTGGACCTGGATGTTGCGACTCTCCGCGCCGCCCTTGACCAAATCATCGCCCACCACCGAATGTTGCAGGCCCGATATCGCAAAACCGGCGACGGGTGGGAGCAAGAAGTCGTGCTTGATGCCGTCCCGGCGAGGATCGAACTGGAATCGCTGGCCGGGTTAGAGCCGGCCGAACAAGAAGCGCGGCTGCTGGCCACGGCCAACCGCCTGCACGCGGATCTGAACCTGGCCGATGGCCGGCTGGTGGCGGGGGCAGTGTTCACGATGGGCACCGAGCAACCGCCGCGCGTCTTACTTATCATCCACCACCTGGTGGTTGATGCCGTCTCCTGGGGCACTATTACCTCGGATTTGGCCGTCGCCTACCGCCAAATCAGTCGCGGCGAAACGGTTTCCTTGCCGGCGACCACGACAAGTTTTGCGCAATGGTCGCAAACACTCGCCACCCTGGCCGGCAGTGACGACCTGCAAAAGGAAACGCGCTACTGGTTAGGACCGGTCAGTGCTCCGCCTAACCTGCCTCGTACAGCGGCCGCCGTTGGGGGAAATACCGAAGGCGAATCGAAGCTGATCACGACCGTCCTGGACGCGCAACATACAGGCTCGCTATTGCGAGAAGTCCATGCCGCCTACCACACCCGCATGGAAGACCTGTTACTGGCCGCCCTGGCGCGGGCCATCGGCCGGTGGACCGGCGGCCGATCTACGCTGCTAACTCTCGAACACCACGGTCGAGAAGATGTGGATTCGCACGTGGATGTATCGCGGACCGTGGGCTGGTTTACGACGCTCTTTCCCATTTGTCTGGCCCTGGCAGACCCTTCCGATGCGGGGGCCGATCTGCGCGCGGTCAAGGAGCAATTGCGACGTGTGCCGCGTAACGGTATCGGTTACGGCATTCTGCGTTATCTGGGTGATCAAACCGACCGGCAGCGATTATCCGATCGGCCCCAACCGGAGATCCTGTTTAATTATTTGGGTCAGGCCGGCCTGTCGGCGGGCGAGGATGATCTTCTGCGCCCGCTGGAGGCCGATACCGGTCAGGCCTATGGCCCACAAAACAAACGTGCCCACCTGATCGACATCAACGCGCAAGTCATTGACGGCCGCCTCACGGTCAACTGGCAGTACGCACCCGCGTATTTCCTGGCGTCCACCATTCAGAAAGTAGCCGATTCCTATCTGATCGAGCTGGCCCAGCTAATTAACCACTGCCTGGAAGTCGACCTTAGCCGGTACACCCCATCCGACTTTCCTTTGGCCGGTTTGCAGCAAGACGATCTGAACACGCTATCTGATTTATTGTCCGGACTGGACGAAGGGATTTAGGGCACTTGTGAAGAACGTTGCTGATATTTACGGGCTGTCGCCGATGCAGTCATTGATGTTGTTGCATACCAAAACGGCGAGCTCAGATCACGATGTGTTATTCAACCAGATCGTCTATGTCATTGAGGGGCTATTGGACGCTGCCGCTTACCGGCGAGCCTGGCAGCTCATCGTCGACCGTCACAGCGCGTTGCGGACCTTATTCGTGTGGCAGGATGGACAGGATCCGGTCCAGGTTGTGCGGGAGCAGGTGGCGTTGCCCTGGAATGATATCGATTGGCGAGGACGGCCAGCGGCCGAACAGGCAGCGGACCTTGACCAGCTCCTGGCGGCCGATCTGGCTGAGGGGTTCGATCTGCTGCGCCCGCCAGCCATGCGCCTCAGCCTCATTCAAGTAGCTGAAGAGCAGTATTGGCTCGTTTGGAGCTCGCACCATCTGGTGATCGACCGCTGGTGCATCGGGATTATTTTCGAGGAAATATCCATCACCTATGAGGCGTTTGTGTCAGGTGAATTTCCCTCACTGCCGGCGGCTCCGCTTTACCGTGATTATATCGCCTGGCTGGCGGAGCAAGACGAGGACGCGGCTCGCGCCTATTGGCGCGAGGCACTGCGTGATCTGCAGCCCCAATCGTTGCCCTTGGCTGCCAGGACTGTGCCAAATACGGCCGCGCTTGAAACAATTGAAACCGGTTTGGCCGGCGACGAGTGGGCCAGGCTGCGCCGGTTTGCCCTAGATCATGACCTGACTCACGGCACGCTGCTAACCGGGGCATGGGCGGCCGTTCTAGCGGCCGCTAGCGGCACGAATGACACGCTCTTTGGCCTCACTGTCTCCGGCCGGCCGGCCGACCTGGTCGATGTCAGCCAGGCGGTCGGCTGCTTCATTAATAATGTGCCCCTGCGCGTCAATCTGGATTCCGGGTCCATGGTCGAGGCCACGACTGTGGGCTGGCTGCAAAATCTTCAGGAGCAACAGCTGGAACTCAAGCCGTTTGAGTATGCTTCTCCGGTACAAATTCAAACCTGGAGCGAGCTCAACACCTACGGGCCATTGTTTGAGACGCTGGTCGTTCTGCAAGCGCCGGTGCATTTGGCCATGCCGCAGAACCTGTCTATCCGCTACGCCCAGGGCGGAATGCAGACCGGCTATCCCCTCAGTTTGGGTGCGGTTCCGGATGAGGCCGAGTTAAGCCTCAGCTTGACCTACGACCGCTCACGAGTGCCGGAGTCGATGGCCGGGCAGGTGGCGTCTGGTTTGATTCAGGTCTTGCGGGCGTTGCCGGAGGCCGCCGACCGGCCGCCATCGACCCTGACCGCGATCCTGGGGTTTGAAGAGGCCGGGACACCAAGGCAGCCACAGTCGGGGCTGTTCGCGGGTGAGGACCGGCCGTATACAGCCCCGCGAACCATCACCGAAGGCGCGATCGCGTTGATTTGGGCCACCTTGTTGAACCTGCCCCAAGTCGGCATAGAGGACAGATTCTTTGATCTGGGCGGGGATTCGATCAATGCCATCCAACTCCTAAGCTTGATCGAAGCGCGCCTGGGCCGGCGTTTGCCCATCAGTTTGCTTTTTCGCAATCCAACCGTGGCCGAGTTGGCCGCCGAAATCGGGGAAGAAACCCTGATGCCGGCTGACCCGGTTCTGCAGCCGGTTAATGAGCGGGGAACCAACCCCCCGTTCTTCTACGTGCATGGGGTTTTTGGCGACGTTTCCTATTTACATAATCTGGGGCCGCTAATGGAGGCTGACCAGCCAATCTACGGTCTGGAAGCGATAGGTCTCCGGCCGGGGCAAGAACCCGATCTCACCATCGAGGCTATGGCTGCACGCTACATTGAAGCCATGCGGCGGCTGCAACCATCCGGCCCATACTATGTCGGAGGATTTTGTCTGGGGGGGGTTGTGGCTTATGAGATCGCCCGGCAATTGGAACAGGCGGGTGAGACGACTGCCTTGCTGGCCATCATCGAGGGGTCGGCACCGTTTGAATTCCATTATTTGCTACCCGTCTATCATCCGGAACGCTTGCAGATCATTCGCCAGAGCGCGCCGTATTGGGCGCGTGGCAACAAGGAATTTGGCGGGTGGCGTCTTGGCGCTAGACTTCAGGCCCGAGCGCGCCGCAAACGGGGGGAGTCGCCCAAGGTTAACCGGAGGGCCAATCAAAATGTCGAATTTGATAACCTGGCCGATTTTAATGCCACACGGCCGGAGATCCAGTTTCAGGTGAGAGAAGTCAATATCCGCGCCGTCGATGCTTATGTGCCAGGGGCGTATGGCGGTCATATCATCTTGTACCGCGCCCGGGCAGTCCAGATTGGTCACGCGTTCCGGGGCAAGATCGATCCGCAACGAGGATGGGGCCGGTTGGCGAAGGGAGGTGTGTCAATCCGCTATGTCGATGGCAACCACATCGGCATCCTCGTGCCACCTTATGTCAACAGTTTGGCCTCGACGATTACCAGCGACATTGACCAAGCCCGGGAACAACACCGGCCGGCGAAAAGACCGGACGAGACAGCCATCACCAGTTACTAGATAAGCCAGACAGCACTGCGCCAAAACCCAAAAGCTTGATCAAACTTGCCATCGAGGGAGGGGAAGGGCTGCAGCGCGGTTGCCGACGGCCGCGCCTCGAATCGCCCGGCCTTACCATCGACGCGAACGATGACCTCCGAATAGTCGATGATACGCTGTTGCCGGCGATACAAGCACTTGAAGACGCTTTCTTTGATCGAAAACAGTAAGGTGGCGTCTTGATCCTGATCGTCACCGGCAGTCAAGACCAAAGCAGCTATCGCCCCATCGACCGCCTTGCAGCGCTCCATGTCGATTCCCAATGCTGACACCGGCCCGACGCGTCCTACGGCAGCCAGGGCGATTCCACCCGCGTGAGTGATGCTACCCAGACAACCATCGGGCCAGATGGGCGCGCGATCGGCGCCGGTCGGGATGGAGTCCGGCGGCAGACCCAAATGCGCCAGCGCCTGGCGAGCAGCCAACCGCCCGGCCGCGAATTCCCGGCGGCGCGATGGCGAATAGTTCACCGCATTGTCATTTTCGATGCCTAGCAGGACCAGGCCGGCCTGGACGGAATCGATGTGACAGGCGGCCGTCGCCAAACCGGACGGCAGGAGCCGGGCAAAAGTGGCGGCAAAGGCGTTCGCCTCCGGCAGATCATGGTACATGAGCGTCAACTACCGTCAAAAGGGTTGAATTAACTAAAAAGTGGAGGCGCCGGGCAATTAAGTATTTCAGAACCCCTGGTCTTTAAATGATTACTTCCACTTCATGATCCGCGCCGTCGTCCTGTAACCTCACGCAGCCATCTGGCATGGGCACGCCGTCGACGGTGTTCGGCTGGTCGGCGTCCCCGTCGGATGCGCGACGGACGTGGAAATGATAGCGCGCGCTCCGGTAACGATAGGTCAGGCGGAAGCCCGGCCAACCGTCCGGCAGGCACGGCTCTAGGTTGACCATGTCCCCGTGCCGCCGCAGCCCCAAAATCCCCTCGACACCCAGCCGGTACATCCAGGCGCTGGAGCCAGTGTACCATGTCCAACCGCCCCGGCCCTTGTGCGAGGCCAGGCTGTAGACATCGGCCCCGATGACGTATGGTTCCACCTTATAGATGTCGGCCGCTTCCCGTGTGTCGCTGTGATAGACGGGGTTAATCAGGCGGAAGAGCTGTTCGGCTGTGTCACCCTGGCCCAGGTCGACATAGGCCCAGATAGTCCAGAGGGCCGCGTGAGTATACTGGCCGCCGTTCTCGCGCACACCCGGCAGATAACCTTTAATATAGCCGGGGTCCTTTTCTGTCTGATCATAGGGCGGCGTGAAAAGCAGGATGAGCTTGTTCTCCTCGTCCACCAGCCACTGGATCACGGCGTCCAAGGCCTGCCGGGCACGCTGCGGATCGCCCGCGCCTGACAAAACCGCCCACGACTGGGGTAACGAATCGATCTGGTTTTCCAGATTCATTTTTGACCCGACCGGCGTACCATCATCGTAATAGGCGCGCCGGTACCACTCCCCGTCCCATGCATGATGTTCCGCGGCCTGGCGATAGGCCTCGGCTTGGGCGCGACATTCGGCCGCCGCCCGGTCGTCACCCCGCGCATCGCACACGTCGGCGAAATCAAGCAACGTACGATACAAAAACCAGGCCAGCCACACGCTTTCACCCCGGCCGGCGATGCCGACCCGGTTCATCCCATCGTTCCAGTCGCCGCCGCCTATGAGGGGCAACCCATGCGGTCCCGCGGTTGACGCATGGCGAAGGGCGCGTAGACAGTGGTCATAGATCGTGCCGTCTGTTTCCGCCGTCTCATAGTGGCCGTAATGTTCCGCTTCGCCCGGCTCGAGTTGCGGTCCGGTTAGATACGGCGCGCGCTCGTCGAGGACGGAGACATCGCCAATCGCCCGTACATAATGAGCGGTTACGTAGGGCAGCCAGGCCAGGTCGTCGGAGATGCGCGTGCGCACGCCTCGCCCCGAAGGTGGATGCCACCAATGCAGCACGTCACCGGCTTCGAATTGGTGGGCGGCGGCACGGATCAGGTGGTCGCGGGCAATATCCGGCCGGCTGTAGATGAGAGCCAGGCTGTCCTGCAGTTGGTCGCGGAAACCATAAGCGCCGCTGGACTGGTATAAGGCCGACCGGCCCCAGATCCGGCAGGAAAGGGCCTGATACAACAGCCAGCGATTAAGCAGCAGGTTCATCGCCATGTCCGGTGTCTCAACCTGCACACTCGTCAGGATGTCTTCCCACCGGTCGATGGCGGCTTGCAACGCCGCCGCGACCTGCTCGGCGGTGCGGTACCTTTCCACCAGGTCTATCGCCGCCGCTTCGTTCTCGCCCTGACCGATCAGGAAGAATAGCGATTCGTTCCCGCCCGGCGGCAAGTCGATGTGGAGGGTGATGGCGGCGCAGGGATCGACGCCGGGTTCGATGCGATTGCTGAGACCTAGCCGGCGCAAGGCTGCCGGCTGGCTCAAGGACCCCAGGCGGCCCAGAAATTCAGTCCGGTCGGTGGTCAGGCCGTGCGGTCGCTTACAGGGGGCGACGAACGCGACCCGCTCGCTGAACTCGAGACTGTAGGGATTGCGGGCCTGGATCATGTCCAATTCCTGGTGATAGGCTGGAATAATGAACGGGGCCGATTCCTCACGCATGCTGCCCAACACCCACTCCGTGTAGAGGGTCAGGGTCAGCCGGCGCGGCAGTTGCGATGTATTTTCCAGCTCGACCTGGATGATTTTGACGGGATCATCCGGGGCCATGAAAAGACGAACTAACTGTTTGAGCCGGTGGCTGTGATGTTCGAACGATGTATGGCCGGCGCTGTGGCGAACCAAATAAGGACCATCGGCCGGCATGGGCTGGGGCATCGGTGACCAACTCTCCACTGTCTCCTCGTCACGAAGATAGAGCGCTTCCGAAGGCATGTCGCTAACCGGGTCATTGCGCCAGGTAGTCAACCGATTTTCGCCGCTGTTAACCGCCCAGGTAAAGCCGCCGCCGCTCTCAGAGATGATAAAGCCAGCCTGCTCATTGGCGACCACATTAATCCATGGCACGGGAGTGGGCCGATCCGGTGCCCAATCGATCACATAAGCCTTGCCATCCGGGCTGAAACCCCCGTAGCCGTTGTCGAACAAGAGGTCATCCGGCCGGCGCAAGGGCGGCGTGGTTTCGGTGATGCTGGCCGGATCCAAGACCGGCGTCAGGTCGGGCAGCGACGGCGGTTGCTCGAGGATTCGCGCGAGTTGATCGTTAAGCGAACCGGCGGCGCCATTCAGGATGACCCGTCCGGCGGCGTGGAGCAAGACGATTTCCTGGCGGGGCATCTGGTCCTGGCGCAGGACGAAGATGCCGCCCCGCTGATTGACCCAGTTCCGAGCCTCCATGCGGTCGATGACCCGATTGATATAGGTCCCCAGCGGTTGCTCATATGAGCTATCGCGCTGGTTTAGGATCACCACGTCGATCAACACATTGTGCCAGCGCCAGTAGGTGTGGGCGCGTAAAATGTCTTCGAGTAGTTCGACGGCCGATTCATCGGCCATCAAGAAGAGGAGAATGGGGTAATCGCCGGAGATGGAATAGGACCAGAGAGCGGGTTGGCTCCTTTCATTTTCGGCCAGCATCTCCGACGGGGCGCGTAGGACCGGATGAGGATAATACAGCAAGGACAACAGTTTTTGGGCGGCCGCCAGCCTGTCAACCGGCATGTCCAGTTGGTGCAACTGGCGGAGAGCGAAGTTGCGAGCTTGTTCGGGCGTCCGGCCGATGGTGGACCAGTTCTGGTATCGCCCGGCCAGCGCCAGCAGTCCCTCGCGTGTGTCGGCCGTGAAGGTGAGCAGGGCGAATTCGGCAGTCGAGTAGGCTTCCAATTCCATTTCTTGGCCCAAAGACATGATCGGATCGAGCGTCGCGCCGATCGACCCAGTGAGCCATTCCGGTCCGGTCAGGGCGGCCGGGTTGCGGGCCGTCCGATTGCGGCCGATGAAAGCCATCCGGTCGCTTTCGTAGGCCCGGGTCGGCTCCATCCCCGGTTGGGCTACGAGCATATGGCCCAAATACCGTGCCGGTTCCTTCGCGGAGCGAGGGCGTCGCCGGAAGATGAGCGCGTTCAATTCGGGGATGTATTCGCTTTCGACAAACAATTTGGCAAAGGCCTGATGGCGCCGGTCAGCTCCGGCTTCTGACAGCACGACTTCGCCATAGCTGGTGAGGCGCAGCCGCCGGGCCTCTTCAGTATCGTTGGTGAGCGAAATACGCCGGATCTCGATGTCATCTTCCGGGGCTACGACGATCTCCATCTGTAACAGAATGTCGAAGTCATGGCGACGAAAATGAGCCATGTGAGGATAGAATTGCACCTCAAGGCTCTCCGGCCAATGACCAACTGGTTGAACCCCGGCCGACCACAGGTGGTTATGGTCAATATCCTGGATATAGAGCCAGCTGCCCCAGTCATCCTGGGTCACATCGGCACGCCAACGCGTGCACTTGTAATCCTGCCCCATGGCGCTATAGCCGGCCCCGGCATTGGTGATGAAGGTATTGAATTTGCCGTTTGACAGGACGTGCAATTGGGGCATGGGGGTGCTGGCAGGCACTGGCCAGGGATCGGCGTTGATGGTCCGGACGGCCGTGTCTACACCAGTGGGCCCCTCGGCCGGCGGCAATTCTAGCTGCGGGCGCGGCGGCAACTGCTCCTGCAATAGGAGCTCGATACTCTGAATGCGCGAGTTGGCGTGAAAGCGTCTGACCATCTGATTATCTTGCAGGTAATTGAGCAAGGCAAGCATGATCATGCCCTGGTGGTGGGCCATGTACGACCGAACCACAGCGCCACGATGAGCCTGGTTGGCCAGCGTCGGCGTGAAATCAATAGCCTCGTAGAGACCATACATTCCCAGGCCACCGAGTTCGACCAAATGATCGATGTTGTCGAACACGTCGCGTGGCCGCAACCCTAGCGCGATCAGTGATGCATAAGGCGCGATGACCAGTTTCTCGGATAGTCCTCGCTTGAAACCTAAACTGGGGACGCCGAAGGCACGGTATTGATAATTCTGGGCGCTGTCAAAGGCGTAAAAACCCGACTCGGAAATCCCCCACGGCACGCTATGCTCATTGGCGTAGTTGATATGTTCCTGGACGACCGTGTGCAGACTCTCCTCGAGTAACGTGCTCCGATAGCGGCGCATCAACAGAGGCGGCATCAGGTACTCAAACATCGTGCCGCTCCAGGAAAGCAAGGCCAATCCATGGCCGGTTTGCGTGAGCGGACGCGACAGGTGGAGCCAATGGCTTTCGGGGACGTCTCCTTTGGCTATGGCCACGACGCTGGCAATGCGCGCTTCGGAGGCCAGCAAATCGTAAAAACTCTCGTCGAGACGTTCGGATTCCAAATTGTAACCGATATGGAAAACCTGACGGGCCTTGTTGAAGAGGAAGCTGAAATCCATTTCGTTGACGAAGGATGCCGCCTCGCGCGCCAGATAGGCCAGGTCATCGATCATCAAGGACGAAGTTAGGCGTGCGCTATGCAGCGCGGCTCGCAGGTGGCGGCACCAGGACAACCCGGCCGGGGCACGCGCATCTTTCCAGATAGCCAGGATAGCGCTTATCTCGTCGACCAGCCCGCTGGCCGCCATGTATGCATCGGGCGAGTACGGCTCTCCGGGAATTTGGGCCAGCCGATCCGACAGTTTGCCGGAAAGCAAAGTCAATGACTCGGGAGTATCGCCGGCATCGAACCATGACGGCCGCTGTCGAAGTGTTATGACCCAAGGAAAAAGCATGTCCAGTTCGCGCCGCAGGCTGCTGGTCACATGCTGCAACGTTCCGGTGTGGACCCGCCATTCGTTCAACCATTCCCCTTGACTGGCAGCCTCGCTGAACAGGTTAACCATCTGCTCGACCAGCTGCGGCAGGCCGGTGTCCGTCAGGTCGATTACCAGCTCCATCTGGCCATCCGGCTGATCCTGCTCAGCTTCGATGCGATCCCACAGGCGCTTCAAGCCATCCCGCACCGTATCGACGCCGGGCGAGGTGATATCGGCCTTGCGCAGCGACTCATCGGCCAGCGACAGTGCGTCTAGCAAGCCATCCCAGAGCCCGGCGCGCCACAGCGGCTGGCGCATAGCCTCCAGGCATGACTGTTCCAAAACTATAAAGGAAGCGGCCAGGTTGCCGCTGTCCACCGTCGACACATAGCGGGGCTGAAGCGGCCGCAGGTTCACCGTGTCGATCCAGTTCAGGAAGTGGCCCCGGTATCGTTCCAGGGATTGCATCGTCTCGAAAGCCGAACGAAAGCGGAGGATCATGTGGGTCAGGCTAATGTAGCCCAGATCCCAGGCGGCCACTACCGAGAGAAGATACAGGCCAATATTCGTCGGAGAAGTTCGGTGACCGACCACGCCGCCCGGCCATTCTTGGAAGTTATCCGGTGGCAACCAGTGATCGACGGGACCTACATGCTGTTCGTAATAAGTCCAGGTTCGCCGCGCCAGTCGCCGTAATCCTTGGACCTCTGCGGTTGAAAGTTTTTGCACCGGCGGCTCCTCAGGCCGGTTGATCCCGTGGGCGATCAGGCCCGCCGCCAGCCACAGCATAATGACCGGTAAGGCCGCCGGGAGGGCGGCCGGGCGCACCAGATAGACCAGAGCAAACGCCAGAAGCGCCAGGATCAAGGAGGGCAGCAATGTTCGGTGTGTCGCCGCCAGGGAAGAGTCGTCACCGGCGATCTTCTCCGTCGCTGCGGCCGTTCGCCACTGGAGCATATGCCGGCGCGAAACGAGCATCCGCCAAAGGGTCGTCCCTACGGCTTCGAGTACCAGAAGCGTTTCAAACACCAGAAAAGCGATCTGGAGTATCCACCGGGTCAGATTGTCGCGGAGCGATTGGCGAACTTCCTTCCATTCCGGCTCGCTCACCTGCTGCGCGATGGCCGACAAAACCCCCGTCAGCAAGGCGAACGCGGGCGCGGCCACGCCTACGGCGGTCCATAGGAACGGCGACCCCGGGAATAGCGTCCAGCCGGCGAGGAGGAATAAAAAGAGCCCGGGACTCTGAAGACTCCGCCGCAGATTGTCGGCGATCTTCCACAGACCTAGCACCGGCAGGTCGTTGCGTTTCCAGCCGCCCTCCGCCGGTACAACCGGCAAGAGCCAGGGGAGCAATTGCCAATCACCGCGAATCCAGCGATTGGAGCGCTTGACAAAAACTAGGTATTGTGAGGGGAACTCCTCATAGAGAACAATGTCAGACACCAGCCCGGCGCGGGCAAAAATGCCCTCGAACAGGTCATGGCTCAGGAGACGGTTTTCCGGGATGCGCCCCGCCAGGCTTTGTTCAAACGCATTGACTTCATAGATACCTTTTCCGACATAGATTCCTTCGCCGAATAGGTCCTGGTATACATCCGATGCGGCGTGACTGTAAAGATCAATGCCTTTCTCGCCCACGAAGACCTGCGTGAACAGGGACGTATTCGCACCGGTCGGCAAAATTTCCGTCCGGGGCTGCAAGATGCCATAACCGGCGGTGACTCGCCCGCTCGCCGGGTCTATGACCGCCTGGTTGAGCGGATGAGCCAGCGCTCCAATGAGCCGGTGGGCGCCCTGGCGGGGCAGGATCGTATCCGCGTCGAGCGTGATGACGTAGCGCACCCCAGCCAGCCGGTCGAGTTCGCCCTCCTGGACATTGAACGAGGTGGCCATATCCCCGCGCAGCAGCCGGTTGAATTCGTGCAACTTGCCCCGCTTGCGTTCCCAACCCATCCACTGACCCTCGACCGGGTTCCAGAGCCGCCGGCGGTGAAAAAGATAAAACGGATGCTGATCGTATTGCGCGTTGAGGGCTTTCAATCCGGTAACTGCCCGGTCCAGGAGGAGCTCATCCGCCGGCTGATCCGGCGAATCACTGTCGGCGAAGTCGGTCAGGAGGGCGAAGCTGACGTGGGGGTCGCTGTTGCGCAAGTAATGGAGTTCCAGTTGATTGAGCATGGCCGCGACGTCGTCCGGCTCGATCAGCAACGTGGGTATGACAACCATTGTGCGACACAACGCGGGCACGCCCTTTTCAAAGTCCAGTTTGGGCAAAGCGCGTGGCTGAATAAGGCGGGTGATCAGCCAGTTGACCAGACTGATGGCGATGGCGGCGGCCGGCGCGAGGCTCAGAAGCGCTACTAAGCCCAGTTCCCACCCGGTGCCCCCGGCGGTAGCGGCGAAGGCGGCCAGCGCCATGATGATCAGGAGCGTGATCAGCGTATTACTGCCGACATAGACCAGAGTCGGATGGTCATAAACCCACCGGTTCATGGCTTCTCCGAATGTCTTGCGGTAGCCTACACGCGCTTCCAGTTCGCTTCGCCCGCGAGCATCCAATAAGTAATAGCCCACATGGTGTTCGGCGGGAGCAAACAGGCCGGCCCAATCCGCCGAATCCATCTGACCATTCGAATCGTACCCTTTTTCAGCTCCGGCCGAGGCCAATGATATGGCTACTCTGGCGATACCGGGTTCATCGACCGGACATCTCAAGGCAAGCGTCTCCACCGCTTTCCGATATAAATCGCGCGAGTCAAAATCCATGCTCTCGTAAACCGCGATCGGATCCTGACGCAGGGTTCGTTCCACCACACTGACCGTCTCGAAGAATTCTTCCCAATCCAAGGTGGCTAGCAGGCGAAGGCTGCCGACACAATTGGCCACGACTGCATCATTATCGACTGTTTCCGAGTCAAAACGCAATGCCGGCGGTAAATCCTGCTGAGGCGTGCGATGTGTGAGCCGGCCGACCGCCTGGACCAGCGCCTCAAGAATTGAGAAACGGAGTAACAGCGGGAGGGCCCAGAGTTCGCCCATCGTCAGGGCGGATTCTTCCTGGTAGGCGTACAGGAAACGCTCGAGGCGCTCGATATTCAACTGGTACGATTCGAAAAGGACCAGCTCGCGCGCGATCGCATAGGTCCGCGG
>JAWOHK010000065.1:0-18974 GCA_046485205.1 Chloroflexota bacterium
CTACGACGTTAAGTTCGAGCACGTGCGCGGCTACGACACCTGCCAGAACTGCCACGACCAGCACACGCTGGAGATGAACCTCACCGAGTGCCAGACCTGCCACACCGACGTCGCCACGGCTGAGGACTGGCGCACGGTGCGCATGGAGGGCTCTGAGGCTGACTACGACGGCGACGGCAACGTGACCGAAGGCATCGTAGAGGAGGTCGAGGGCCTGCAGAAGATCCTCTACGACTCGATTGTGGCCTATTCCAAGGAAGTGGCCGGCACTGCGGTGGTCTACAACCCGGAGGCCCACCCCTACTGGTTCATCGACGCCAACGAGAACGGGACGGCTGATGAGGGCGAGGAGCGCTACGCCAGCTGGACGCCGCGCATGCTGAAGGCGGCCTACAACTACCAGGTCTCCAAGAAGGATCCGGGCGAGTACGCGCACAACGGCAAGTACATCATCCAACTGCTGTACGATTCCATCGAGAACCTGAACGAGGCGATCGCCACCCCGGTGGACATGACCGCGATGCATCGCATCGATCCCGGCCACTTCGCTGGCCGGGGAGGGAAAACCGCTTGATCTGGATCAAAACCTCTTTGAAGAGAGCAGCGCGTTAGCCAATCGCTTAATGCGAGATAACGATTTGCGCCCGGCGTGGATCGACAACCGGGCCACAATCCATGAAAAAATCGATTCGCTGCGGGCCGGGATCAGTCGCACCTGGGATCGCTACCGGGTTGCTTTTGACCAGGCCCAAAGTGAAACCATTCGGGGTGGGCTAACTATCGGCTGGGATGATGCCTGCCGCGGGTGGGAAGAAGAAATCGAAAAGCTCAATAAAGAAATCGAGAGTTACAATCTGAAAAGGCCGATGAGCAACCTGGAAATATATAAAATCCGACTGAGCGACGAACTTGATAGAGTCGGCGCCTCGCGCTACTTGCAATAATCTATCTGATTTTATACGGCTAATAAAAGAAACACCCCAGGTAAGACCCTCCGCTTCCACCTCGTCAAGATAATAAGCCTGCCACTATATTTCCCCTGCCGATCACTTGAGTTGATCTTGGCTCAAGTTGCCTATTTTGGGGTATGGATGTCTATAAATTGACAATATTTTACGAAGAAATAAGCTATATTCCTCTCATAATCGCGCGTATAGCTTGACAATATGTGGACATACATTTATAATGGCCGTTATAAGATTGAAACAGATAAAAACAATCGTCATCGGATCTGGTGGCCGGTGTAAGCGAACAGGAATAGATCAACATGAGAATACTGATGGCCGAAGTAGATAACAGGGAGCAGGTTCATCCACTAAGAGAATTTTCTTGGGAGATGGTGGAGGTGATTGGGCTGCCCCGTAATTTAATCGAACGACCTATCGTTGAACAAAATGCCCACAATGGAGAGGGGGAACTGTCACCCACAGAACTGGCAGCCATCGTGGATGACGATGAAAGAGAAACCCTTGACAGTGAAGATTCCGAAACCGTTGAAGTTGAGTTCGATAATCCGGGTGATTTTGTCGATTTAGAAGAATATTTGGATGCTTATGATCGAGAGCAGGCGGGTGATCAGTATGATGCCTTGAAAAAGGTTCATCAACAACGACGCTCGGCCTTAGGCGAGGTACCGATTGGTGATTTCCTCAGCCGCTATATGTTGGAGACCAATCGCCAACGCCTGCTGACGGCCGATGAAGAAGTTACTCTGGCCCGCCAGATCGAGTTAGGTATGTTGGCTCAGGAGCAACTGAACGAGGGTGTAGTTGACCAGCAGGAGCGCGATCTACTATTGAGCCAAATTGAGCAGGCTGAAGCCGCCCGAACCATGCTCATCCGCTCCAACACTCGTCTGGTCATCAGCATCGCCAAGCGCTACTTTGGTCAGGGGCTTGATTTCCTGGACTTGATCCAGGAAGGCAACATCGGTTTGTTGACGGCTGTGGAAAAATTTGATTATCGTCGAGGGACGCGCTTCAGCACTTACGCAACCTGGTGGATTCGCCAGGGCATTACCAGGGCGCTATCGAACTATGGCCGGATGATCCGGATTCCGGCTCATCAGACAGGCAATGTTCGCAAGATTTATCGCGCCATCCGTGATATCGAAAAGGATGAGGGCCGGCAGGCAGAACTCGAGGAATTGGCCGAGGCGACCGAATTGACGCCTGACCAGGTCCAGTGGTTGTTACAGATTACCCGCCCTCTGCTGGCTTTGGAGCAGCCGGCCGGAGATGATCAGGATGCTGAATTAGCCGATTTCATTGAGGATCGCGATGTTGAGCAGCCGGCCGACGTAGTCGCCAACAAGCTGTTCGGCGAGCGCATCGGTGAGGTATTGGACGAACTGACGCCCCGTGAGGCGGCTATCATTCGCTTGCGATACGGTTTGCAAGGATCAGATTCTCATACCCTGAAAGAAGTGGGCGAAATATTCGACTTGTCTCGCGAGCGCATCCGGCAAGTGGAGAAGACGGCCTTAGCCAAGCTGCGCCGAAGCCGCAGTATGAATGAATTTGCCTATATGATGAATTAAACGGGCGGCCGGTGGCAGTAGACTACGGCCGCTTAAGGGGCCAATTGGGGAATCTTGACCGCCTTATTGGCAGGTGTATCGACGCCGGCTAGGAAGAAATCAACTCAGCCTCATCGCGCCTGGTATCCATCGGTCGATTTGACAGCAAGGGCAACATTTTTCAATTGTTCTAACTCTATATGGAACCCATCCAGAATGCCCACCGGCTCGGGCACCAATCCGGCGTCTGTTGCCACGCCGATATATAGCCGGTTGGCATAGCTCAGGATACTGATTCCTACCCCCAACCGCCCGGCCTGCGGCACCCAGAACATAATGTCTTTTATTTCCTCGCCGGCCATGTAAAGCGGTACAGGCGGCCCAGGGACGTTGGTTAAGACGACGGTCGCTTTTGGTTCCAATGTCTGCACCACGAATTCACGGAATAGGTCGTTGCCGACGCCCATCATGCCCAGTATACCCAGCGTTACCGGGGCTTCGGCCGATCGTTTCAATTCCGCCATCCGCCGCCGGACCTCTACCAGGCGTATGAGCGGTTCACCGATATGAATGGGCAAGCATAAGAATACAAGACCAAATTTGTTGCCCAATTTCCCGCCATCCTGGCCATTGCGCAAGTTAACAGGAACCGCGGCGCGAAATTCAAGGTTATCGACGTCATCACCGTGGGCTATCAGATAGCGTCGCAATCCCCCGGCCACGGCCGTAATGATCACATCATTGATGGTCCCGCCGAGGATGTTCTTAACAAGTTTGACCTCTGACAAGGGGGTTGGAGCGGACCAGGCGGCCCGCTTCATCACGCCCAGACTTCCTTTCAACCGAGTGCTCGGGTCGTTACTACGAGCCAGAAGGCGGGTTGCGGCAATGCCAAACCCCGCACCCCTCTCGACCAGGCGGCGAGCGCGCTTGCCATCTTGAATCGCTTCACGCGTTTCATGAATAGCCCAATCAGCGGTGTTTCGTAATGTCGTCGCTGTATTGGCCGCCTCGCGCGTCATGCCTCCTATCAAGCCGTCTTCAGGCAACGCGCCGATCACCTCATCCATCGGCAACAAGGGAGCATCGGCACGAAAATCGGTCATTGACAACAACACCCCGACAAGCGCCATGCCATCGGCCACACAATGATGAATTCGGGCCATCAAGGCACAACCATCTCCGAAGTTTTCGATGATGTAGAAATGCCAGGGAGGGCGGGAGAAATCCAGTGGCTGGCTCATGAGGTCACTGACCATATCTTGTAATGTGGCCTGATCACCGGGTTTCGGTAGAGCCACGCGGTGAATGTGATTGTCGAGGTTAAAATTATGATCAGATTCCCAGTAGGGTCTCGTGATTGGTAGCCGCGGCTGGACGACACGCAGCTTGAACCTTTCGTAGCGTAGCCAGCGATATTCAATTACCCGGCGAAAGCGATCCACGTCGAGTGGACGGTCAAAGGTAAGAATTCCATTGACCATCATCAGGTTCGTCGGTTCATCCATGCTGAGCCAGGCGACATCCACCGGGGACATGATTTCTACTTTATGGGCCATGCGCGCTCCTGCATTCGTTGTTGAGGGAAACATTATACACGAAGATATGGGGGCGGCGATAAAGGTGAATGCGTACTATTGTTCTTTCGATATAATGGCGGTGTCCGTCACATCCAAGCAAGGAGGTGCGCCCAGATGCGCAAAACAGGAATGATCGCGGTCGCTTTTTGGATGGGCATAGCAGCCGTCTTACTGGCAGCCCGATTCCAATCGAATACCGTTAGCCAGCCGCTCGTCTCCGCTTCAGCCGCGGAAGCGAGGATAGCTCATATGCCGGTGGTCTTCAGGCCTGAAAATACGCCGACGCCGGAATCGCCTACCGCTACACCGTCACCAATGCCGACCATTTCACCGACGCCAGGGGGTGGCTCCGGCGGGCCTTTGGTCAATGGCAGTTTTGAAGGCGGTTGGACGGATATGCCCCCGGCGCCGGGCAATTTGACCAACCAGCAGCCGAACGGTTGGACGCTGACCTGGCTACCTATTGGCGCGCCACTCTGGGATGACGCCACCACCACCGCTCAGGGGGTGCCCGAATGCTTGCATAAACTGGCCGGCCAGTTGCCAATCAACGAACAACCGGGCGGGCCGAATGCCCTTATTCTCGACGGCCTGGCGACCTACAAGATGTTCCACTTTGGCGCGCCGTTCGGCAGCCAGTTGTATCAGAAGGTATCAAACCTGCCGCCCGGCAGCACATGGCGTTTGACGGTACCGGTGCAGATCCACATGCATGGTGACAGCGATCCCTGGGCGGCCGAAGCCGGCGTGTGGGCCCTGACGAGTGACGACCAATCCGGTGGCTGGGTTCCCGGCGGGATGATGGGCGACCGGCAATGGTATGACCATCTTGTTGAGTTTCAGATTCCGGCCGATGGGACAGTCGAAGTTCTTGTGCGCGTTAAGAGCAAGTGGCCGCGATCAAAGGATTTCTTCACCGATGCGATCCGGCTGGAGCAAATTGGCAGTTTAAGTCGAGGCCCTCATCGCCAACTCACAAACCAGCAGGCATTGTGGTTGCCTCGCTCGCTGACAGAACTGCCGGAGCGGGAGATTGTGCGGCCCTAGTTCACAAAAGGTCGCTGTAACGCAGTAGAGCAAGGTGGTTTTTGCGGGCGCGGGGCCCGGCGGTCATCAATGGGCATATGACCCGACGGCCCCCGGCGTATCATTCCATTGCGCCTTATTAGACAACCGGGCCGGCAGTTCTCAGGCTTTGACTGCTTTTTCCATGGCCGCCAGTCGCTTGGTCATATCGTTCACATCGGCTTGCAATCGAGGCAGTTCGGGGAAATCGGGTTGCTGCTTGAGTTCGTCTCGCAGAAGGGGTAACCCTTCCTTGAACTTCAACATATCCACCTGAACTTCTTCAGCCTTCTCGATTTCACCGTTGGCTTCCAGGGTGCGAACCAGGTAGTAATAGGCTTGCAATTCAAACGTCACCAGCGGCAATCCCAGGCGGGTTGAGGCTGCGAGCGCTTCGGCGGCCTCCCAGTGCTGGCCCAGCCTGTACTCGGCCAGGCCGAGATGGAACTGGTAGAGGGCTTGGTTGGGTGAAAGATTCACGGCCTGGGTATAAGCTTCGCGGGCTTTTTCATAGCGGCTTTCGGCCAGGTAAACCTGTCCCAGCGTGTTGTAAACCGGGTGGGCATCGGGGCGAAGTTCGATTGCCCGGCGGGCGTCGCGTTCGGCGGCCGCAAATTGCATCGCCGACAAATAAATCAGCGCGCGAAGCTGGTAGGATTCCCAAAAAGCTGGCCGGGCGACAATAGCCTTGTCAACCAGGTCCAGGGCGGTCTCCAGTCGGCCTTTGGTGAAGGCGCGCCGGGCCATTCGATAGGAAAATGGAACCGTTAGGACTCGCTGCAGCCCCAGCAGCAATAAACTCAAGCTGACACCGGTGATGGCGAAAACTGCTTCGCCACGAATCATCCCAGCCGTGATACCCAGGATTGCGGGAACGGCCAACAGCACGGCTAAAATTCTTTCCGTAGGCGTCAGCGGCTGGCTGCGCAGGTAATAAACTAGATATACGACCAGCCCTGCAGCTATGATAAGGGAGACAAGGGTATCAAAACGGCCGGGCACGATTAGCCAGATGACGAGGCCAATGAGCCAAATGGCGACGGAGATAATCACCGGCCAAACTAAGCTGGCTCTCAGCTCGCTGCGAGACGGACGGCTGCCGGGACGGTTCTTGGAATTCGAGTCCGATTGGGCCACATCTACCTCATTGCCTGTTTGACTTTCAGTTGCCTTCGTTCCAAAATATGCGACCGCGACTGCGGTGAAAATGATCTTAAGGCATTCAATACGATGACGCAACCCTCAATTCCCGGATTTCGGGAAGTCCCGCGCACCGGCGTGATCTATGTCATGCATCGTGCGGCCGAACTTGGTTTTCATTACGATTCGCCGGATTGGGCGAATCTAGGCCAGGGTTCGCCGGAGACCGGACCATTGCCCGGCGCGCCGCCGAGAATCGACCATATCGCTATCAATCCCCGACAGCACGAATATAGTCCCATCACCGGCCAGATTGACCTTCGCCGGAAGGTGGCCGACCTTTATAATACGTTCTACCGTGCCGGTCGTCGCAGTCAGTACACGTGGGAGAATGTCAGCATCTCCGGCGGTGGCCGCATGGCCCTGACCCGGATCGCCGCAGCGCTCGGTAATATCAACATGGGCCATTTCCTGCCCGATTACACCGCTTACGAAGAATTACTGAGTATCTTTAAGGCTTTTATCCCTATCCCTATTTTATTGGAACCTGATCTGGGCTACCAGGCTCCATTGGATATGGTCAAGCGCGAGATTCAGGGCCGCGGCCTCAAAGCCATGTTACTGAGTAACCCGGCCAACCCCACCGGCCAGTTGGTGGAAGGCGAACGCCTGGCCCAATGGGTGCGACTGGCACGTAATTATCGCTGTTCGCTCATCCTGGATGAATTTTACTCCCACTATATCTACAACGGTGCCAAGCCGGGTGAACCCCCTAGAATGATATCGGCCGCCTCCCACGTCGAAGATGTGGATCACGACCCGGTCGTCATTGTTAACGGGCTGACCAAGAACTGGCGTTACCCCGGCTGGCGAATCAGCTGGACGATTGGTCCTAAGGAAGTCATCCACGCCATCGCCAGCGCCGGGTCTTTCCTCGACGGTGGAGCGAATAACCCTTTTCAGGCTGAAGTTCTCGGTTTACTCGAACCGGAGTGCGTCATCCAGGAGACAAAGGCGATTCAGGCGGCCTTCCGCACCAAGCGGGACTATATGCTCCACCGCCTTTATAAAATGGGCATTCTGGTGGAAGTCGAACCGGCCGGGACATTCTATGTTTGGGCTAACCTGTCGCAACTGCCGCCGCCGCTCAATGACGGCATCCATTTCTTTGAGGCGGGACTGGACGAAAGGGTCATCACTGTGCCGGGTGTGTTCTTTGATGTTAACCCGGAAAAGCGCCGCACATATGGGCGCTATCGCAAGTATTGCCGGATCAGCTTTGGCCCGGAGATCGAGGTTGTTGAGCGCGGATTGGATGCTTTGGAACAAGTGGTCGCCCGGCACCAGGTATAGTCTAATCGAGAGAGGTTTATATGAATATCGCGATTGTTGGGACCGGCCGGGTGGCCGCCGCCCTCGGCAAGGGTTGGGCAAAAAAAGGGCATGTGATCACTTTTGCCTCGCGTAATCCGAATGAGCCAAAAGTGCTTGATTTGGTGGCTGAAATCGGAGCGAACGGCTCGGCTACCCGGATAGAAGACGCCATTAGCCGTAGCAGCATCGTGGTTTTGGCCGTGCCGTTCTCGGCCGCTGAGGAGCTTTTGCATCAAGCCGGCAATTTGCAGGACAAGGTGCTGGTCGACTGCACCAACCCTATCGCACCGGGTCTGCGATCTCTCTTTGATAGTTCGACTTCAGGAGCGGATCAAATTGCCGGTTGGGCGCCCGGGGCGAAAGTGGTAAAGGCCTTCAACACAACCGGTGCGGAAAACATGGCCAATCCGGTCTACAATGGCCAACCGACGATGATGCCGATCTGCGGGAATGACGCGTTGGCCAAGGCGGCGGTCTGGCAATTGGCCGAAGATCTTGGTTTTGAACCTGTTGATGCCGGCACGCTCTCGGCCGCACGCCATCTCGAAAGCCTGGCGTTGTTGTGGATTCACCTGGCGAATCTCGGCCAATTAGGGCGGGACATCGCCTTTCGGCTGTTGCGACGGTAGCATTAGAGGTACTTGACAGCCTTATCTGAAATAGGTATATTCATAGTTGTTACCCCTCCCCAGGGGGTTGGGATCGAATAATGGACAATCAGATTCAACAAGACGTCACCCGTCGCCTGGCCAGCGCAGCCGGACATATCAAGGGCATTGAGCGTATGGTGAGCGAAGACGCCTACTGCATCGATGTCATCAAGCAGGTGCAGGCCGTGCAGGCTGCGCTCAGCAAGGTCAGCACGATGATGCTCGACAATCATTTGCGTACCTGTGTGACTACTGCTATCCAGGGTGTTGATCCTGTTGAACGCGAGCGAATGCTGCAAGAGATCACCAGCGTTTTTGCCGTGACGGGTAAAAAATAACGGGTGACCGGTCGGTAGGATTCAATGAAACAGAGAACAGTGTCTAAAGGAGATTCAAATGGAAACCAAAACGATTCGAGTTCCGGCCATCAGTTGCATGCATTGTGTGCACACGATCAAGATGGAAGTAAGCGATATTCCCGGGGTTGAACAGGTGGAAGCCGATAAGGACACCCAAATGGTGACGGTATCCTGGAGCCAACCGGCCGATTGGGACCAGATCGAAGCCTGCCTGGTAACGATTAATTACCCGCCGGAAAGCCTGATTACCCTCAGTTAATCAAGCATAGCTCAGCATTGACCGGATTTAGCAGAGTAATTGAACGTGCTACGCGTCAAGGTCACCCGGATTATCAAGCGATAATTCTTTGATTGCGGTAGCCTGTGATTCATATTTGAGTCTCAATTTTATCTACTCGATCCGCGTACCATTAGGACTATCCTCCCATGACAGAAAAGCAACTGACACTGCCGGTGATCGGCATGACCTGCGCCAACTGTGTTGCCGCGGTTGAGCGCAATGCCAAGAAAGCCGGCGGGGTTACGGATGCCAGCGTCAATTTCGCCAGTGAGAAGGTTACCGTTTCCTATGATCCGGCGGTGGTCAGCGGCGGTGAGGTTGCGGCCGACGTCATCGAGCGCATCCATCGAGCAGGTTATGAGGTCCCGACATCTGAAGTCGAGCTGCCCTTAGTCGGCATGACCTGCGCCAATTGCGCGGCCACCATCGAACGAAGGCTTAACAAGGTGGACGGCGTCGTCGAAGCCGAAGTCAATTACGCAACCGAACATGCGCTCATACGCTACGCGCCGGGAGCGACGACACGGGCTGACCTGGTGGCGGCCGTGCGGCAGGCCGGCTACGATGTCGTTGAAACCACCGCAGGTGAGGACCCATTCGACGCTGAAGCCGCTGCCCGCCAAGCCGAGATCGATCACCAAAAAAAGCGTCTTGTTATCGGGGCCATCTTTACCCTGCCGTTGTTCCTGATCAGCATGGGTCGCGATCTCAGCTTGCTGGGAGATTGGGCAAACGATTTGTGGGTTGATTGGCTCTTGTTTGCCCTGGCAACGCCGGTCCAGTTCTATGTGGGTTGGGATTATTACACCGGCGCCTACAAAAGCCTGCGAAACGGCAGCGCCAACATGGATGTTTTGGTAGCCTTGGGCACATCGGTGGCCTATTTCTACAGTGTCGCTGTCTTGCTGGCCAAGACGGCCGGCAGCCACGCGCTTGGCCATCATCTGTACTTCGAGACTTCGGCCGTCATCATCACCCTCATCGTCACCGGCAAGTTGCTGGAAGCGCGAGCGAAAGGCCGTACCAGCGAAGCCATCAAGAAGCTTATCGGCCTACAACCCAAGACAGCACGGGTCGTTCGTGACGGCGTTGAAGTGGATATTCCGGTGGCCGAAGTGGCCATCGGTGATCTGCTGCGTGTCAAACCGGGCGAAAAGGTGCCGGTTGACGGCCAGATCGTCGACGGTCGTTCTTCAGTCGACGAAAGCATGCTGACCGGGGAGAGCCTGCCGGTGGACAAATCCGTTGGGGACCAGGTCTTCGGGGCGACGATTAATAACCAGGGTTTGCTGACCATCGAGGCGTCCCGAGTCGGCAAGGATACTGTCCTTTCCCAAATCATTCGAATGGTCGAGCAAGCACAGGGCAGCAAAGCACCCATCCAACGGATGGTCGATCGGGTAGCAGCCGTTTTCGTGCCGGCGGTTATACTCATTGCCCTGCTCACGTTCGCGGTCTGGATGCTTTCCGGGGCCGACTTTGTCACCGCCTTGTTGCGGTTGGTGGCGGTGCTAGTCATTGCTTGCCCCTGCGCGATGGGACTGGCGACGCCGACTTCGATCATGGTCGGCGTGGGCAAGGGCGCTGAATACGGTATCCTGTTTAAGAACAGTGCCGCATTGGAACAAGCCCACAAGCTGGACACCATTGTTCTGGACAAGACCGGAACCATTACCCGCGGCGAACCGGCAGTTGTTGAGGTACGCGTTTCAACCGATCAGCATCCGGCATTCAGCCAGCCAGTACCTAGTGCGGCAGCAATCAGTAGTCCGTATGATAGGTTGGAAGAGACTGGCACCCTGAACACTGAATCAACAGATGTTGAGTCAATGAACATTGACCGCTGGCTCCGTTTAGCCGCTTCCGCTGAGAGAGGGAGCGAACACCCACTAGGCGCGGCCATCGTTCGGGAAGCCGAAATGCGCGACCTGGCCCTGGTTCAGCCAGATTCGTTTGAGTCCATCACGGGGCACGGCATTGTCGCGACGGTGGATGGGCAGCGGGTTCTGATTGGAAATAAACGGCTAATGGATCAAGAACATATCGTTCTGAATGGTTTAGAGGCCAAAGCCAACGAGATGGAGGCACAAGCTCAAACGACGATGTGGTTGGCGGTTGACGGACAAGCCGTAGCGCTGATCGGTGTAGCCGATACGATTAAGGAAGGTTCGACTGAAGCGGTGCGCGGCATGCACGAACGTGGCCTGCAGGTTGTGATGATGACCGGGGATAATCAGGCGACGGCCGAAGCCATCGCTGGCCAAGCCGGTATTGACCGGGTGCTAGCCGGGGTGTTGCCGGGCGAGAAAGCGTCCTACATCGCTCAGTTACAAGAAGAAGGATTTCGTATAGGTATGGTAGGTGACGGCATTAATGATGCTCCGGCCCTGGCCCAAGCCGATGTCGGCCTGGCGATCGGGACCGGAACGGATGTGGCCATGGAAACAGCCGATGTAACGCTGATGCGCGGTGATTTGCGCAGCGTGCCTCAGGCTATTCACCTATCCCAGGCGACGATGCGCAATATCAAGGAAAATCTGGTATGGGCTTTTGGCTATAATGTATTGCTGATCCCCATCGCCGCCGGCGTGCTGGCGCCGTTTGAGTGGGCACCTGATTTCCTTCGCCAGCTTAGCCCTATCCTGGCCGCAGGTGCCATGGTTTTCAGCAGCATCAGCGTGGTCACCAACGCGCTGCGACTGCGGACGGTCAAGCTCTAAGTTTGGTTACCTGTTTTCTCCCGTCGATCAGAGTAGCATCTGTTTATTGCTACGTGCCCAAACCTGTCAATTGATCCTCTATGAGAACTTGGCGGCGGCCGGTCATCTATCCACTATAATGGCTTGTGGAGGTAATACCTTATGGCCGGTCCATCATTGATTCTGAATAGACACTCCATCATTAAACTTCTCTTTCTTTTAATCACCATATCGACGACTATTATGTTGTTAGCAGCCTGTGCCGATAACGCCGGCGTTTCCAACGAAGGTGTAGTCGCTACGGTGCCGGCCACGGCTGATGGGGTCGTAGAGGCGGAAACTAATATCCCGCCGGCTGAGACAGCAACAGACTCGCCGGAGCCGGCTGCCACCGCTACCCCGTTACCGGCCGTTGAGGCCACGGAGCCCCCGACACCCACACCAGCGCCGACTGAGGTGCCAGCAGAGCCGGAGGAGGACAACAATATTGAGCAGGGTATCGCAGCGATCCTCGCCCTGGGGTATGAGCCGCGTGTCCACGCCCGCTATCCGTCTCCGGAAGGATCGACCGAAGCTCAGGTGTTGATTTACGATTGCACGACGATCATCGAAGGACAGGAGAACGCCCTGGATGTATTGCGTATAGTTGATAGCAACAGCGGTGAAATTGTCCAGGAGGTCACCAGCCAGTTTCAATACTGTGGCGGCCTGGGAGCTTTTGGCTTGGGTGGTTTGTATTGGTCCCCCTCGGGCCGGTTTTTCTATTACACCAATTCACGCGAGGGCCTGCCGGACGGTTGCGGTTTTTGGACGCGGCCGGTGAGCCGGGTCGATACGACAGATTGGTCCATTGAAGAATTGGGCGGCGTCGCTCTATCCCAAGGTGGGGACAAACTGGCCGGTTGGGATGGCCCGGAATTGGTTATGTGGGATGTTGATGGCAAAGAAACCGGGCGAATCGAGGTTGCACGGGAGGACGCGGCCAAAGGACCAATCGTCTGGTCGCCCGGAGATGAATACGTAGCCTACTTGCTGGCGAAACAATTTTGCGTGCCGGATACAGACAATGAATCGACTGTCGTGATCGTGGACGTAAGCGACATGTCTGAAGAAGTTCTCCTGACCTCTGATTCCCCCGCTCATCAGGATATTGCCTGGTACGGGCCGGAACAACTCATCCTTGCGGACGGGTTGGGCGGCCGATGGTTCCTTGATGTGGCGACCGGCGAGGTCAATGAGCGGCCCTGATTTCGCCCCGATCATCTGGGCGACCATTCCAGTATAGAGGGCGCTTGGGGCCTTCGCCCAACGGATTGACACATCCGTAAACAATTCGGGCCATTTCTGCAAACAGCACTCCGGCTAGACAGCGCGGTAGCCGGCCCACGTATAAGTAGCACCCGTTGGCTGCCCAGTTTGCGCCATTTTACACATTGTTGCCGGTGTTGGGTCTCACCTGAACGTATGCCGGTTTTCCTGAGAGCCCTATTCCCGCATCGTTCCGCCGGGATCAGGCATTCTTCTCATCGGCGCCGATAATGCTGAGATCTACAACAACACGATTCAGGATAACAAAACTGCTAGCGGGCTGTATTCAGCTTGACCGCCACCAGTGTATTTAGTGAGAACAAACTGGATGTGGAGCCGTTGTCCAAGGGTAATTACTTGCATGACACCACTATAGCAGTAATGGCTACGATCCTGACCCGGTAGTTTCCGAACTGGGTACACTGGTTGGAGATATTCTGTGGGACACAACCGGCACCGGCAATCGATTCGACGAGCCGGGCGCGTCCGGTTTTCCCCCATGGTTGCCCGATAATAATTGGCAGGAATTTGTGCTCAACGCATACGGGAGTGCCTTGAATATCCTGGTCGGTCTTCTCTTATGACAGTCAGGACCTGACTTAACCAGTGTGAGACGATCCTTTAATCTTTTTTACTGAAACTTGCCTAACCAATCGATTTCTCGGATGATAGATGCGAGATATCTCGACCCCGGTCGCCGCCGGGGTCGATTTTTAAAGGAATTATCGAATGGGGAAATATAGAACGCGAAAAAAGAGCACGAAATCATCATCAACCAGTGGCAATCAGACCTTGTTATATATCCTGATCGCGGCCGTGGTCATAGGGATAGCCGGATTGGGATACCTCTTGTACCTGTCTCTGCGGCCGGAACCGGAAATCGCCGGGATTATCCAATACGAGCGGCTTTCGCGGGGACACGAACAAAATCTGGAGATTCCCTTTGGTGAGTTACCTCCCGCAGGGGGCGCCCACGATCCCACCTGGCAAAACTGCGGCATTTATGACGAACCTCTGAACACCGCCCACGTCATTCATTCGATGGAACACGGCGCGGCCTGGATCACCTATCAACCAAATCTAGCTCCCGATCAGATTGAGGCGATACAGGACAAATTCCGCGGACAGACCTATATCGTCGTTAGCCCTTATCCGGGGCAGAGCAGCCCGATTGTAATGACAGCCTGGGGTGTACAACTCGAGGTCGATGATCTGAACGACCGGCGGGTCAACGAATTCATTGAACGCTATCGGCTTGGTCCGACGACCCCCGAGCGGGGCGCAGCCTGCACCAACGGCATTGGCGAACCGATCGGTTGAAATAATCCGGAACAGACCTGACAGGTTTTAGTCACCCCGACTGGGAACCTGTCAAGTCTGTTCGATCATTTATTCGATCGCGATCAGTTCCGTGATTAAGGCTCCCTCCGCCCCTTCGTTAAACAGATTCACCGTCTCGTCGCGTACCAGACCGACGCCTTCTACATACCACGACACAAAGTCGATTGTCATGCTCATACCGGGCATTTCCTGACCGTCGAAGTTCATGACTGAGCTAATGTTGCTGGTCGTCTCCACCCGTACCGCGTTGTCAAATGTGCCGGCCGGCACGGTGACAGACTCGATGGCGGTAACCTGGTGTTCCATATCCATCGTCTGGTTCATGACCATATCCTCATCGAGGAATGTCATTCTGGCTACGAATTGAGTCGTCCAGGATCCACCGGGGCGCATCTGGTCCGCCGGCGGGATAGTGATACCAGTCACATCATCGTATTCAATCTCGAAGCCCATATCCTCTTCTTCATCCATCCCGGGTAATTGCATCAAATATGGCGTTACCAGGCCATCAGCTGTACAGGTCCAGACCTGGCTCAGGACTTCGCCTTCTTCAAACGTGCTGGTTGTGGTGAAGGAGGATTCGCTCACATCGCTAAAGGTCATGGAGTAGGAGGTTGTGCCGATTATATCGGGGCCGGTGCTTTGGTAACTCAAGACCCGGCCTTCGACGACCGGAAAATAGGGATTGGCGCAATTACCAAGAGCGATGCCTTCCGGCATTTCCACAACAGCCTCGGTTGCTTCCGGGGCGCTCGTGGCAGTGGGTTCAGGTAGTGATGTCGGTTCGGACGGTGCTTCTGCCGGCGGTGCTTCTGTGGGCGGAACCGCCGTTGGTTCCAAAGGCTCGACTACTACCACAGTTGAGGCTGGAACATCAGATGCGGCATTATTTGTCTCACCCCTACATGCGGCACCAACGCCGAGAATGAGGGTCAACAGGAACAAGAATCGAACGAAAGGGTGTAGATTTTTTAATACATTCATCCCTTCATTTTATGGTCCCGGCACGGGCTTGTCTAGTGCTTGTCAAACCTGGAGGTTACCTGCGTGAGTGCCAGAGGATAGAATGAGATCCGCCGTTGTCCTGACCTCTCATCCTGACGATGGACATCATTCGCGGAAGGAGTTGAGTCCGCTCCTCTGGCCACGCCTGAAGTAATATCTACACAGCATCTTGTTTTAACCAACCTTGGATTCGCGTTTTATGTTACCTTGATTGAACAGTCGAGCCTCCATCCTCACGAACAGTCCCCAAGGTCGGGTTGCCGCTATAGCGAATGGTCGAAGCCCCGGATGCCTCGGCATCAAGTTGGCCGCCGGCGTTCACATTGACGCGGCTGGCTCCGCTTGCATTTGCATTCACATCATTCACAATGAAATTCTCCAGATCGATTGTGCTGGCGCCGGAGGCATCGGCCTGCAGGTTATTGCCGGAGCCATTGAGGCGGATCGTGCTGGCGCCGGATGCGGTCGCATCCATATCGCCGGTGGTGATGTCACCTTCGACACGGCTGGCGCCCGAGGCCTCTACGCTGAAGTTCTCGCTGGATGTGAAACCTGACAACTGGATAACACTTGCCCCACTGGCATTCACGGCTTCCAATGCCGGCGTAACAATCTCGTATTCCAACGTGCTGCGCGTTGTGGCTACCTGGGGATCCAGGCCAATCGTCAACTGGCTGCCGTTTTGCTCAACCTTCAATTGTTGTTCCAGGTTATCATCGATGCGAACGATGACACTGAAGGTTTCCCCTTGTTGGACGGTGCCACGAAAGGCGTTCTCGATACTGACTTGATCGAAATCGGCCAGTTGGAATTCCCGCTCGACAACACTTCCCGACCCTGGAGTAATTAACCGGTCACAACTAGTCAGAACCAAAAGGCAAAGTAGCGCTAACCCGACGAATTGAACTCTCAAATTTGGTTGAATGGACATTTATCTTAACCTTATGGGCCGGGTAATGAAGGTGCATCACCCGGATTAATGATTGGCGACGGCCGCTAAGTCGGCGCCTTATTGCTAACTCCGATGATATTGTATGCCCCGGCCTGATAGAATAACAATATAACTTTCGGCATATCTTTCCTCATAGCCACAGGGAATGAATCCGGTATGGTGGGGTATATTATTAATGGATAAATTTAAGGTGACATTCGTCACCTGACAGCCGGTGGGGGTGGATATATGCTTTATTAAGGGGTGGCATGTATTGTTGGAGGTGAGCCATGCAAGTGAGTGAATTTGTTCGTTGTCCCTTTTTTCCATGCCTCGATGTTCACCATGCCGGGTACCAGGTTCCATCTATCGAAATCGACCCAACCCAGATCCGGGTCGTCCTTATCTCTGAATCGGCCTCCACCGAGACGGCTGATGGTTATTATGCCGTCGGCGATCCGTTATTTGCCCGCACAACGATACTGGCATTTCGTGATGCCGGATTCCTTGTCCATTCCGTGAGAGAAATCCTTGATATGGGAGTTTATCTGACCACAGCCGTCAAATGCACCAAAATATCCTACGGAATGAAAAGGGATACGGTGTGTAAATGCTCGCGCTTGTTGGAAGAGGAATTAAACTTGTTCCCGGAATCCAAAGCCTATTTGCTGATGGGTGATGTCGCCATTCAGTCCATCAACCTGATTGCCCTCCGCCATGGGGAGCCACGGGTCGTGCCGAACGAATCAACATATAAAATTCGAGGCGGGGAGTATAAATACTGTGGAATACGGGTATTTCCCAGTTATCTGCAGGCCGGGCCGAGTTATTTTGTTGAGGCTAGCAAGCGGCAAATGATCGCCGAGGATATTAGGGCTGCCCTGGCTTACGTCACGAACCTCGTCGCAGCCTGAAGGAGGTTCGACATGTCTCCTCGTACCAGACAGTTACTGGACTGGCTACCACGCGTTTTGGGAGCTTTATACGCGGTTTTTATCAGTGTCTTCGCCTTCGATGTTTGGGAAATGAGCGGCAGCTTTTGGTATAAAATGGCTGGCTTCCTCATTCATTTGATTCCGACCTACCTGGTTGTAGCCGTGTTGCTCGCCGGTTGGGTCCGGCCATTGTGGGGCGGCATCGGCTACCTTACTCTGGCCGTCGCCTTCGGCCTGATATTCGGTCGAAACGACCTGAGCGTGTTGCTAATATTGACCGGACCGTTGATCCTGGTTGGCCTTTTGTTTTTGGCTGATTGGTGGGTGAGTAACTCCCGACTGCATCCCAAATTCTAATGGTCTCCCTCCCACTGGTTTTTGAGCCAGCTATTGGGGCGTTAGTAACTATCGCTTGAGGAGTTTATTGAGCAAGGATTATGACTCAAAAGAATAGAGCCCCTTACCAATCGTTCTGGTCAATGATATATAAAATGTTCTAGACGGGTCGAGAAACTGCCTGACATTTGGACCTATCGTACAATAGGTAATCCGTCCCGTTTCCAGCCCGACGTTCCACCGAGGACATTGTAAATCGTCTCGAACCCTTCACGCCCTAACAATGCCGCGGCCGACTGGCTGCGGCTGCCGGTCTCGCAGATGACGGCCACCGGCCGGCCTTGTTCCAGCTCGCCGACCCGCTGGATTAACTCTCCCAGGGGGATTAACTCCGCGCCGGGCACGTGACCTTGGGCGAACTCCCACGGCTCGCGTACGTCAAGTACGATCGGTGTGTCTCCGTTACCACTTTCCAGCAGCTTGTGCAGCTCCTTAGGCTCAATATCCTGGACATCGCCGCTGGTCAACGGCAGGCCATAAGCTTCCCAGACGTCCAGACTTTCGGCCAGATAACCGGCGACAGCGTCATAACCGACCCGGGCCAGGGCATAGATAACCTGCACGTATTCGGAAGCGATTTCTTCTGACGTCTGGCCCGGCAGCATCAGGATAACGGGTACATCCGGCGACAAAACGAAACCGATACGGTTGCTGAGCTGATCATCCAGATCCAGGTGCACCGATCCGGGAATGTGCCGGGCCTTGTAGGCGTCTTTGAGGCGCAAATCGAGCAAGGCCGCGCCACGCTGGAAGAAGCTTATCGAATCCTGGATGATAATCGGCCTAGGTTCTATCTCGCCCAGTGGGCGCGGACCGCGGCGGTTCATGGCTTTGATGCGCTTGACATTGGCCGGTTGCTCCGGCAATTCAGCTACGGCGAAATCAACGAAGTCGACTCGTTCGCGGGGAAACAAGGCCGGATTATTGTGCCGCTCAAAACCGATGGTTGTAGATCGTACCGCGCCAATGGACTTGCCGCACAACGATCCGGCGCCATGACCGGGAAAGACCATCACGCCATCAGGCAGTGGCAGGATTTCTTGGTGAATGGTGTCATACATCTGGTCAGCCAGAGCCCGCGCGGCCTCAAGTCCGATCAGATCGGGGCGGCCGATATCACCCACAAATAGAGTGTCGCCGGTCAGGGCCATCCATGGCTCTTTGGCTCGGGTCAGGTCGGTCACCAGCAAGCTGATGCTCTCCGGCGTATGGCCGGGGGTGAAACGGGCAGCCAGCTGTACATTTCCCAGACTTAGCACATCACCCTCTTTTAAAGGTTTGAACTCGAACTCGACCCCGGCGCTTTCGTGAATGTAAATATCAGCCCCGGTCATTGCTTGCAGGTCAGTGTTTCCGGAAACGTGGTCGGCGTGGAGATGAGTCTCGATGATGT
>JAWOHK010000133.1:0-17590 GCA_046485205.1 Chloroflexota bacterium
GTCGCCCCGGTCACCGACACCGCCCCGGCCGCCACAATTCCACCAGCAGATGAGTCACCAACCGATGAACCGTCGACCGTCGAGCTACCTACGGATGAGCTACCCACTGACTAGTCACCGACGGAAGAACCGTCGACGGAAGAGCCGCCCACAGTTGAATTGCCGACCGCTGAACCAACTGCGACTGTACTGTTCGGACCCGGCCAGCAGACGACCAACAGCCTGGAAATAGATGGATCAAATACTTATCTCTTTCAGGGCACGCCCTTCCAATCTGTGGTTATGTTTGTTGAGCCGGTAAATGAGCTGAATGTTGGATTGGCGGCCTACACCGGCGATGTCACCGGCCAAACGACGCCGGAAGGATTGACCCCTCTGGCCGCGGCCGATAACGCGCTGGCCGGACGACCTGAAATCATGGTCCTCACCACTGACGCCGACGGTTTCTATACCCTCGTCGTGCGCGCCGTTTCCGGGCAAGGCAGTTACACAGCCTATCTATTTGACCTGACGACACCCGCGCCGGGCATGACCGTCCAGCAACCGGATAGCCTGGAGGCCGGGCAAGAACGAACCTACACCGTCACTTCAGAGGGCACCCGACCCGTCATCGCCATTGCTGATCCATCCGACCAATCCGACATCGCTCTCGATGTTCTGGGAGTTGACGAGGAACTGCTAACCTCAGCCAATTTCAGCGGTCCCGGCGGTGTCGAGACGGCTTATGTCCTGCCATTAGGCGTCACATCCTATACAATTCAAATCCGGGAGGTCAACGATGGCCCCTCGACCTTTAACGTTGCCATTATTACACTGGAGTAATCCTGTTCTATGGTTCTTGTCATCGATAATTACGATTCGTTTACCTACAACCTGGTGCAGTATTTGGGAGAGTTGGGAGCCGAGGTCCGCGTTGTTCGCAACGACCAGATAACGCTCGACGAAATTCGGGCCATGAATCCCGATCATATTGTCATCAGCCCCGGCCCTGGTGAGCCGGAAGATGGGGGTATCTCCAACAACGTCATCCGCGAGTTCGGGCAGTCCACACCGGTTCTGGGTGTTTGTCTGGGCCACCAGTGCATGGGCCATGTCTACGGCGGCGTGGTCACCCGCGCCCCGCGCCTGATGCACGGCAAGACGTCAAAGGTCTATCATAACGGTCAGGGGCTATTTAACGGTATCCCCAGCCCGTTCACCGCCACGCGCTATCATTCGCTTATCGTTGAGGAACCATTGCCCGAGAGTTTACAGGTCACTGCTTTCACTCGCGATGGAGAGGTGATGGGCTTGCAGCACCACGAGCATCCGGTCTACGGCGTACAATTCCATCCGGAAAGTATCCTGACCGAACACGGCAAGCGAATTTTGCAAAACTTCCTGGCTTTGTAGAATAAACACCCGCAGTCTTCGCCATTTTCAACAACCCTTTTCTGGAGAGAATACATGACAACGACTACTCACGGTTTTGAACTGCTGCGTGACGAGACGATCCCGGAATTAAACGCCCGAGCGCGCATCTGGAACCACATCAAGACCGGCGCGCAATTATTATCGTTGGAAAACGACGACGAAAACAAAGTCTTCGGCATTACTTTTCGCACCCCACCATCCGACTCGACCGGCCTGCCCCACATCCTGGAGCATGTCGTCCTGGCCGGATCGGAAAAATATCCGCTCAAGGACCCCTTCTTTGAACTGGTCAAAGGCTCACTGGCGACCTTCATTAACGCCATGACCTTTCCGGACAAGACGGCCTACCCGGCGGCCAGCACGAACTTGCAGGATTTCTACAATCTGCTCGATGTCTACGTCGATGCCGTGTTCCACCCGCTCTTGTCGCCCGAAAAGCTGGCCCAGGAGGGCTGGCACTACGAATTGAATACGGCCGGCGATCCGCTCATGTACAAAGGCGTCGTCTTCAATGAAATGAAAGGCGCGTATTCATCGCCGGACAGCTTGATCGGCCGCTATAGCCAACAATCCCTGTTTCCTGACAACACCTATGGGGTGGATTCCGGCGGCGATCCGACCGTTATTCCTAACCTTACATACGAGCAGTTCAGCCATTTTTATGAATCATACTACCACCCGTCCAATGCCCTGATTTATTTCTACGGCGACGACGATCCGGACGAACGTTTGCGTCGGATGAACGACTATTTGAAGAATTTCGATGCCCGCTATGTCGACGCCACTATTCCCTTGCAAGCACCCTTCAGTGCGCCACGGGAATTCCGCTATCCCTATGGTGTGGCTGCCGATGAAAATGGCGACGGCCCGCCGCCCAAGTCCATGATTGTCCTCAACTGGCTGCTGCCGGAATATGCCGACACCGTCCAGGTCATGGCCCTTTCCATCCTGTCCCACGTCTTGATGGGGACACCCGCCTCGCCACTGCGCAAGGCATTGATCGATTCCGGGTTGGGTGAGGACGTCATCGGCGGTGGGCTGGACACCTATACCCGCCAGATGTCTTTCTCGGCGGGATTAAAAGGTGTGGAAACGGACAAAACAGCCGACGTTGAGCAGTTGATCCTCGAAACCCTGGCCGGGCTGGCTCGTGACGGCATCGACCCGGATACGGTTGAGGCTTCGCTCAATACCCTGGAATTCCAGCTGCGCGAGAAAAATACCGGCCGCTTCCCACGTGGGCTGTTCCTGATGTTCCGCGCCCTGGGCACCTGGCTCCACGGCCACGACCCGCTCGCTCCTCTGGCCTATGAAGCGCCGCTGGCGGCGATCAAGGACCGGCTGGCGGTCGATCCCGATTACCTGAAAAGCCTCGTCCACGAACATCTGGTCGGCAATCTCCATCGCACTACCGTCATCCTGGAACCCGATCCCGGATTGAACCAGCGTCTGGAGGTCGAAGAACGGCAACGATTGGACGAAGCGCGGACTGCCCTGGGTGAGTCCGAGGTGCAGGCGATCATCGAAAACACGCTCGCATTGAAAGAGCGCCAAAACACACCAGATCCACCGGAGGTGCTGGCGACCTTGCCCAGCCTGACACTGAGTGATTTGGACCCGGCCCACAAGCCCATTCCCCTGGCCGTGGAGGAAGTGGCCGGCAACAAGGTCCTCACCCATGACCTGTTCACCAACGGCATCGTCTACCTCGACCTGGGGTTTGCCTTGGATGCCTTACCGGCCGGGTTGCTACCCTACCTGGGCATTTTTGGGCAGGTCTTGCTAGAAATGGGCACGGAAACCGAAGACTTCGTCCGCTTGGCGCAGCGTATCGGCCAAAAGACGGGCGGCATCTCCCCAACCCATTTGATCGCGCCGGTGTACGGCACGGATGACACCGCTACCGCCCACCTGTTTCTGCGCGGCAAGTCGACCCTCGATCGCGCCCCGGAAATGCTGGCCGTCCTGCGCGATGTATTACTGACTGTTCAACTCGATAATCGCGAGCGTTTCCGCCAGATCGTTCTGGAGGCCAAGGCCGGCGCCGAGGCGCAATTGGCCCCCATGGGCCATATCGTCACTAACACCCGCTTGCGAGCCCATTTTCACCAGGCCTTCCGGCTGGATGAAGCGATCAACGGCGTCGAGAATCTCCTCTTCCTGCGCCGGCTGGCCGAGCGAGTCGGAAGTGACTGGCCCGGTGTTCTGGCCGATCTGGAAGCGGTACGCCGGCATCTGATCATCCGCGACGGGGTCGTGGCCAACGTCACCCTTGACGAAGCCAGTTACAATCAGTTTGCGCCGCAACTGGCCGACTTCCTGGACGCGTTGCCCGCCGAGCCTGCGGCTGCGTCAACGTGGCAGCTGTCGCCTTTGCCACGCCATGAAGGACTGTCATTCCCGGCCCAGGTAAACTATGTCGGCAAAGGTGCCAATCTCTTCGAACTGGGCTATGGAACCAACGGGTCGATGGCCGTCATCGGCAACTATCTACGCACCGGCTATCTGTTACAAAAGATTCGCATCCAGGGTGGGGCCTACGGCGCGTTCAACTCCTACAGCAATGCGTCCGGTGTTTTCACGTTTCTGTCTTATCGCGATCCCAACCTGACGGCCACGTTAGGCCATTACGATGCTACGGCCGACTTCCTGCGCGGCTTGGAAGTGAGCAACGAGGAATTGACACGCAGCATCATCGGCGCGATTGGCGCCATTGACGCCTACCAGCTACCCGACGCCAAAGGATACACCTCGTTGGTTCGTTATTTGACCGGCGAGACGGATGAGTGGCTGCAACAATATCGCGACGAGGTTCTGTCGACTTCAGCGGCCGATTTCCATTTGCTGGCCGACGTGTTGGCAGAGGTTAACCAGGCCGGCGATATCGTCGTCCTTGGCGCTCAGGAAGCGCTGGCCGCTGCGAACGAAGAGGGTCTGGAGTTAGCGGTGACAAAGGTGATGTAAGATGTCCGATCCGCTATTACCTCATCATACAATACGCGAGACGCGCACCGGTGAAAAGATCGCCTTTATTCGAACATTGACGTAGGCTGACGCGTACTGTCGGTGAAGCCACACCAACGACGCCCGTGTGGCCCAAACACAGTTCGGTGGTCGAATCGTCTCCGGATTATTGACAGCCAGCCTGTTAATCCACATGGACAGGCTTACGGGCTTTTCTGGTAGTGGAGATGTCGTTCGAGTTTTTAGAGCCTGTTTATACCGGCAAGACGGTGACGCGGAAAAGGAGATCGTCGAAGTTAGCGATAAAGAGTGTGTACGATTGTCGGGACGGGTGATTGGTGCTGCGAGCGACGATTCGCGGCTATCGGGGACGATTTGTTTGATGGGGAATTGAGGATGACGGGCTGAGTAATAAGCTCTAAAAGCCTTGGGGTGATTTTTCGTGAGCCAGTGCTTGCTGTTTTGGACCACTAGCCGGGCTAAACCGGCTACAAATTCGCGTCGATTAAAAGCACCAGCGCCAGTCCCACCATATGACCCTGGCTCAAACGCCCGGCAGGCAGGGAGATATTGAACGCCTCCTCGCCTCCATCTTCGATCACTCCAATCGGCTCGGGCAAATCGGCTGATGCCGGGTCGATATGGGTCGGGATGTCAGATGCCATGGCATCATAAATAACCAGAAGCGCTTCCTCCCCTCCAGGCCAGCAAAGGGCCAGCCAACGTTGGCCTTCCACCTCAATCTCCAGCCGGTCAAACATCAAGTCTGATTTACTTTTGGCTGATAGTCGGGGCGAAATGAGCGCGTAAACGGCATGATCGTAAATGATAGCGTAATTCTGGCCTTTGCCTGGCCGCCGTTCGTCCGACTGAGGCAGATTCATCGTCGCCACCGGGTCGCCGTTTGGCCGGGCAAAGCGCACCTGATGATTGTTATCCTCAGATAACCACGCACTGCCCAGATCGGCAACAAGGAGTAACTGTTCGGTTCGGTCGAAGAGATGATAGCGGCGGTCCCGGTCACCGTCGTCGTGCAATCGTCGGACTTTATAGGACACCATAGCGGGGTCATTGTATCTGAAATATACCGTGAGGCGAACTGGTGATGATCTTGCACTTAATAAATGCCGGGCCCATCATTTGAATCCGGGAAATCCGACATCACGACCCCTGAAAAAAAATCTGGCCTTAAAATCCTGAATTATTTAAGACCCGAATTCAAACATTGGTGTTATACTGGCGTCCATGTTGGGGATCACAACAAATGCCGATGCCAAACACCAACCGTTCGTTCACCTACATGTCCACAGCGAGTACTCGCTTCTCGATGGTCTGAGCCGCATCGAACACCTGGCCCAGCGAGCCAAAGCACTCAACCAGCCAGCCATCGCCCTGACCGATCATGGAGCCATGTACGGGGTGATCCCGTTTTATGAGGCGTGTAAAACCCATGACATCAAGCCCATCATCGGCATAGAGACATATGTGGCCGCGCGGCAGATGACTGATCGCGACCCCCAGCTCGATCGGACACGAACCCACCTGCTGCTGCTGGCCGAAAACCAAACCGGTTACCTGAACCTCCTGCAAATCGCCAGCAGGGCCCAACTGGAAGGCTACTACTACCGCCCACGCATAGACTTGGACTTTCTGGCCCAGCATAGTGAAGGGTTGATCGCCACGACCGGCTGCATGGCGGCCGATATTCCACGGGCCATCCAGCAGGGCGATATGAATAAAGCCCACAGAATCATGGGTCGCTATATCGACCTCTTCGGGCCGGAGCGCTTCTTCATCGAATTACAAGATCACACCATCCCCGAGCTGACAGAGATCAACAAAGTGTTGGTTCAGGAGATGCAGCCGCGATACAACCTGCGATTCGTGGCTACCAATGACGTCCACTACACCACGCCGGAGGAAGCATCGCCCCATGATGTTTTGTTGTGCATTCAGACCGGCGCAACCGTCAACGAATCGCGGCGGATGCGTTTCTCCGACACCGGCTACTATCTAAAGTCCTATGACGAGATGCACCAACTCTTCGGCCACATCCCCGGCGCACTGGACAACAGTCTGCTCATCGCCGAGATGTGCGACGTCGATCTGAGCAGCCAAGGTTATCACCTGCCCATTTTTGACGTGCCCGAAGGCTACGACCCCCCCGGCTATTTGCGCCATTTATGCGAAAAAGGCCTCGCCTGGCGCTACGGTGAGGAACGCGCTCACATTGATGAGGCGCTCAAAGCGCGGTTGGAGCATGAATTGCGAGTGATTAACGGCATGGGGTTTGCCACTTACTTCCTTATCGTCTGGGACTTGTGCGAGTATGCCCGGCAGGTAGACATCTGGTGGAATGTGCGCGGTTCCGGGGCGGGATCGCTGGTGGCTTATACGCTCGGTATCACCGGCATCGACCCTATCGCCAACGGGCTTATCTTCGAGCGCTTTCTGAATCCCGGCCGGGTATCTATGCCCGACATCGATCTGGACTATCCCGACGATCGCCGTTCAGAAATGGTCGAATACGCAGTCAAGAAATACGGCCAAGACAAGGTCGCCCAGATCATCACCTTTGGAACGCTGGGCGCGAGAGCGGCTATCCGCGATGTCGGCCGCGCCCTGGATGTGCCGTTGCCGGAAGTTGACGCGCTGGCTAGACTCATTCCAGCCATCCCCGGCAAGCCGGCCAAGATCGTGGACGTCTTGCAGAAGGGACATGATTTCTACTCGGCCGAGCTGGATGAAAAGTATAAAGCCGACCGCCGTGTACGCGAATTGATCGATACGGCCAAGCAACTGGAAGGCGTAGCCCGCCACGCCAGCAGCCATGCCGCCGGGGTCATAATTTCTGATAAGCCACTGGTCGAATATGTGCCGCTGAACCGGCCGACCAGCGGGGAAGCGGGCCTGGGCGGCATCCGCTCGATCAGCCAGTGGCCGATGGAGATCGTCGATAAGATAGGCCTGCTCAAGGTCGATTTTCTGGGACTGAGCACGCTGACTGTCATGCGCAAGGCGGCCCAACTCATCGCGCAGCGCCATGGTGTGCGTTACACGATGGATAACATTCCCTACGACATCGGTCAAAACGGGCCGGGCAAGGACCGGGACAAAGGGATGGATAAAGCCTTCGATATGCTCGGCAGTGGCGATGTATTGGGGGTTTTTCAGGTAGAAGGTTCCGGCATGCGCCGGCTGATGATGGACATGAAACCGCGCCGCTTCGACCACATCATCGCCGCTATCTCGCTCTTCCGGCCCGGACCGATGGAAAACATTCCGGAATACATTAAGCGCATGCATGCCGCGCTCAATCAGGGGCGGGATATGGCCGCTTACCACACACCGGAATTGAAGCCTATTCTGGAGGATACCTACGGCATCCTGGTTTACCAGGAGCAGATCATCCGTATCGCCTCCGACCTGGCCGGCTATGAACCGGGCGAGGCCGACATGATTCGCAAGGCGGTATCCAAGAAAAAGCGCGACCTGATGGATGAGCATCGGGCCAAGTTCACCGCCGGCGCCATGCAGCGCGGCTATTCACAAGCTGTGTGCGAGGCCATTTGGAATGATATCGAGTTCTTCGCCCGTTACGGTTTCAACAAAGCTCATGCCGCTGATTACGCCGTTATCTGCTGCCAGACCGCCTATCTGAAAGCCCATTATCCAGTCGAGTACATCACCGCTCTGCTGACCGTTGACCACCATAACACAGAGAAGGTGGCCAAGTATGTCACCGACGCCCGCCGGTTGGATATCACCGTCGCGCCACCGGACATCCACTGGGCTACGCTCGATTTCACCATTGAGGACGGCGCGAAGCCGACCATTCGTTATGGCCTGGCGGCGATCAAGAACGCGGGTGAAGGCGCGGTCCAGCTCATCGTTGACGAACGCGAGGCGAACGGGCCATTCAAAAACCTGGTTGATTTTTGCGAGCGCATCGACCTGCGACGGGTAGGCAAGCGTGCCCTGGAATCAATGGTCAAGGTGGGAGTTTTTGACGAATGGGGTGCCCGGCACCAACTACTGGAAGCGCTTGACCGGATCATCGGGCATAGCGGCAACACCCACACCGCCGCTGCTGCCGGGCAGATGATGCTTTTCGGCGGCAACGGCACAGCGTTCAAGATCGATATCAATTTGTTGCGCCCTGATAAGGAAGTGCAAGCTCTTGAACGTCGCCAGTTACTGGACTGGGAAAAGGACCTGATCGGCGTCTACCTGACCGAGCATCCTCTAGAGCATCGACTGACTGAACTTCAGAGCATCATAACCGCCCAATCCGGAGAACTGGATACGACCTGGAATGGAAAAAGCGTGACGCTGGCCGGCATGGTGTCGGCTATAAGAGTTGTGACGACCAAAAAAGGTCAGCCAATGGCCTTCGTTACCCTGGAAGACCTGGAAGGCAAGGTTGATCTGGTTTTATTCCCCAAAGTCTGGTCCGCCGGTCGCGAAATGGTGCAGGCCAACCAGATCATTGTCGTCAACGGCACGGTGCAGATACAGGGCGAGGATTTGTCACTCTTGGTTAACAACATCCGCACGAGATTAACACTGGCTAAGGATGCCTCTCTGACGCGCGACATCGTTTCTCCACCTGAAGAGTGGCCGCCCTCTTTCGCGGATCCTTATCCACCAAACTGGGATGAACCACATCCCCATGGAAAGGATAGAGCCGAGCCGTCGATCCGCGATGAGTCAGCTGTCTACATGAATGGCACGCCGCTGCCACCGGCCGACGATGACGATGAGGACAACACCGGCTATTCGATAGAAGATGAGGATACACCGACACTCCCTGATCCGGCGGCCATTGAAGAAGCGCTGGAACCAGCACCAGCACCAGTCGTAGAGATGCCGGAAACTACGATCGAGCAACGAACCACGGTAGTTACCGCAAGCCACCGGCCGAATGATGAAATTATGTTGATCACCGACGAACCATTAGTAACCATCGATGACGATTTGGCCAAGAACGACCATATGCGCCTGACAGCCCGGATGCTCATCGTTGAGGTCCGGCCGTCGGGCAACTGGAAGGATGCTTGCCGGCAGACGCTTAAACTCACCGGCCGCTATGAAGGCAACGTTGCTGTTCGCCTGCAACTGGCCGGCCAGGGCATGGTGATGGATTTCCCGAATCACCGCACCGAGTGTTCCATCGAATTGATTGAAGCTTTGGAGCGCCTACCGGGAATCAACCGGGTTTACGAACACTAAAAAAAGCCCCCTCAATTAAAACTTAACCGCTCCGCGCCAGTTGTTTCACTACGAAACATAATTGATCGCAATCTTGTTTCGTTTCGGAACATTTTGCCCTCTTATCTTGACCCCTCCCAAAGAATCCTTATCATATCCTTTGTGTGTTTTGCACAAGCTGTGCTGTCTTATTCTAGAAAGAGTGTCTAACACATGTCCGGGGTAGTTCGTTCAATATCGCCACACAGCCTGCCGGAAGCACCGGGTAGTTTTTCACCTGACTAATCCCCCATTACAGTCCATACTGCCCGTTGTCGCAATTTACGCGGCATTGCTGTCAAGGCAAGGAGGTTTGTCAATCGAGAATATTTGGTAAGGACGTATATATTGCGGCTTCAACAGAAACGGTTGAGTCATCTTCGTCCTGAAGTCTGAGGCTCCCTTTCTGGACTGTTCTGTACTTAAACAAAGGAGTGAATAATGTCTGCATATATTGGTGAAGTTATTGGCACCATGATCCTGATCCTCTTGGGTGACGGCGTGGTAGCGAACGTGGTGTTGGGCAAGACCAAGGGCAATAGCTCCGGCTGGATCGTGATAACCACAGGCTGGGCCATGGCGGTTTTTATCGCCGTCTATATTACCGGTTGGGTCAGTGGCGCGCACATTAACCCGGCAGTGACCATTGGTCTCGCCGTAGGCGGCGCTTTCCCGTGGGCCGACGTTCCCGGCTACATCATCGCCCAGCTCATTGGTGCGTTCCTCGGCGCCGTGCTCGTCTGGCTGGCATACTACCAGCATTGGGCGGCGACCCCCGATCCCGGTGCCAAGCTGGCCGTCTTCTCCACCGGACCGGCGATTCGCAATACGGTCTGGAATCTGATCACCGAGATCATCGGCACTTTCATGCTCGTCTTTGGTGTATTCGGCATTGGCGCGGCCAATGCCGCCGCCAGCGCGGTCAGCCTGGGTGCTCTTGGAGCATTGGTCGTCGGTTTCCTGGTCTGGGGCATCGGCCTCTCATTGGGCGGCCCGACCGGCTACGCCATCAACCCGGCCCGAGACTTGGGCCCGCGCATTGCGCATGCCATCTTGCCAATTCCCGGCAAGGGCAGCTCCGATTGGGGTTATTCCTGGATCCCGGTCGTTGGACCAATCATTGGTGCCGTCATTGCCGCTCTGTTATGGGGCGCGCTAGGCTGGTAATCTGACGACTTCATTCTCAACGTTTGCCGGGTTCCTAGAATCATCTGTCAACGACACAACCATTCAGGGACCCGGCCTAAATTCGCGAGGAAAACCCATGAAAAAACTCATTAACGCTATTCCGGACGTCGTCAAAGAGCAGTTGGAAGGGATGGCCGCGGCCCACGCGGACATGCTCAAAGTTCACTATGAACCCAACTATATTTATCGGGCCGACGCCCCAGTGGCCGGCAAGGTCGCCCTTGTTTCCGGCGGCGGCAGCGGCCATGAACCGATGCACGGTGGATTTGTCGGCATGGGGATGCTTGACGGCGCCTGCCCCGGTGAAGTTTTCACTTCACCAACTCCCGACCAGATGTATGAATGTGCCAAGGCCGTAAATAGCGGCGCGGGCGTCCTATTTCTGGTCAAGAATTATACCGGCGATGTTCTCAATTTTGAGACGGCGGCCGAGATGGCTCACGCCGATGGCATTCCAGTGCAAAGCATCCTCATCGACGATGATGTGGCGGTGAAGGATAGTCTTTATACGGCCGGCCGGCGCGGCGTCGGCACCACCGTCCTGGCTGAAAAGATCGTCGGCGGCGCAGCTGAGGCCGGTTACGACCTGGATCAATGTGCCGATCTGTGCCGCAAGGTCAACAGTTATGGCCGTACCATGGGAATGGCTTTGACTTCCTGCACGGTCCCCGCGGCCGGCAAGCCAACCTTTGATTTGGGTGAAAACGAGATGGAGATCGGCATCGGTATTCACGGCGAACCAGGCCAGAAGCGGATGGAACTGACAAACGTCGATGAGATCACCGATATGATGGCCAAGGAGATTATTACTGACGCCGCCTATAGCCGCGTCGTCCGGGAGTGGGACCGCGAAAGCAACGAGTGGGTCGAGAAGACTCTGGTCGATGAACCATTCAAATCCGGTGACAAGGTCATTGCCTTTGTCAACAGCATGGGTGGGACGCCGGTATCCGAACTCTACACCGTTTATCGCAAACTGGAAGAAGTCTGCGAAGCCCACGGCATTGAAATCGTTCGCAACCTGATCGGCCCGTACATCACCTCTCTGGAAATGGCCGGTATGTCGATCACACTGCTCAAAGCAGACGACGAAATTCTTAAGTTCTGGGATGCGCCGGTGAAGACCCCCGGTCTTCGTTGGGGCGCCTAAATCAGCCGATCAGTATTCAGTATTCAGTGGATATATTGCGACTCAATCGATAATGTACACTGGATGCTGGATACTGTGAAAATCGAATGCTGAAACCTGTTAACTGAAAAGGTTCCTGAATGACAACCGTTAGCAAAGAACAAATCGTGCACTGGCTGGAAAAAACAGGGGTCGTCCTGAACGAGAATGCGGCCTACCTGACGCAACTCGACTCGCCCATCGGCGATGCCGATCACGGCACCAATATGGATCGCGGCTTCAAGAAAGTCATGGAAAAGCTGCCGACGGTGGCCGACAAGGATATCGGCAATATTCTGAAGACCGTTGGGATGACCTTGATCTCCAGTGTTGGCGGCGCCAGTGGGCCGCTCTACGGCACTTTCTTCATGCGCGGCGGGATGGCTGCCGACGCCAAGGAGGAACTCGACAACAGTGACATGATCGATCTTCTCCAGGCGGCGGTAGATGGCGTCATTCAACGCGGCCGGGCTCAACCTGGTGATAAAACCATGATGGATGCTTTATTGCCGGCCCTAGCTGCCCTGAAAGAGAGCGCCGCGGCCGGCAAGGACATCGTCGATGCCATAGCTGACGCGGTCAGTGCGGCCGAGCAGGGAATGAAGGATACCATTCCATTGCAAGCCCGCAAAGGGCGCGCCAGCTATCTGGGTGAGCGCAGCATCGGTCACCAGGACCCAGGAGCCACTTCATCTTATCTGATTCTGAACGCACTGTTAGACACCCTGAAGGCCTGATCCTACCGGGCCTGTTTACCAATTGAACCGTTGATCACCGGCCGCGAATTCTCTCGCTGGCGCGGGTACTTTCTTTACAAAGGAGAACAAAAATGGCTGATTACGTTGCTGCTGTTGACCAGGGTACCACCAGTACCCGGTGTATGATTTTCAATCACAAGGGGTTGCCGGTCGGAATCCATCAGATGGAACACGAGCAGATTTACCCCAAGGCCGGTTGGGTAGAGCATGACCCGATGGAAATCTGGGCCCGAACCCAGGATGTCATCAAGGGCGCGATGAAGAATGCCAATATCAAGGCTAGCGACATCGCCGCTGTCGGTGTGACGAACCAGCGCGAAACCACGGTCGTTTGGGATAAGAACACCGGTAAACCTTATTACAACGCCATCGTCTGGCAAGACACCCGCACTGACAAGCTCATCAAGGATTTTGAGGGCGGTAGTGGCCAGAACCGCTTCCGCGATAAGGTCGGTTTGCCGCTGGCGACCTACTTCTCCGGCCCCAAGGTACGCTGGATCCTAGACAATGTACCCGAGGCCAAAGCCGCCGCTGAAAAGGGCGATGCTGTTTTCGGCAACATCGATACCTGGGTAATCTGGAATCTGACCGGCGGCACGAAGGGTGGCGCTCATGTGACTGATGTGACCAACGCCAGCCGGACCATGCTCATGAACCTCGAGACGCTGGACTGGGATGAGGAAATCGCCAAGGTTATGGGTGTGCCGACAAGCATGCTCCCCAAGGTTATGGCCTCCTCTGCCGTATACGGCTATACCGATGAGAACGGGCCGTTTGGCGGTAAGATCCCTGTCAGCGGCGATTTGGGCGACCAGCAAGCGGCAACCGTGGGCCAGGCGGCACTGAGCGCCGGCGAGGCCAAGAACACCTATGGCACCGGCTGCTTCATGATCATGAACACCGGTACCGATATCGTCCCGTCCAAGAACGGCTTGCTCACGACCCTGTGCTACAAGTTCGGCGACAAACCCGCCGTCTATGCCCTCGAAGGGTCGATTGCCATCACCGGCGCGCTGGTCCAATGGTTGCGCGACAATCTGAATTTCTTCGATTACAGCACCCACATCGAGGACTATGCTAAGTCGGTTGAAGATAATGGCGGCGTCTACTTTGTGCCGGCCTTCTCCGGCTTGTTCGCACCCTACTGGAAATCGGATGCGCGCGGTGCCATTGTCGGCCTGACCCGCTATGTCAATAAGGGTCACATCGCTCGCGCGGCGCTCGAAGCGACCGCCTACCAGACTCGCGAAGTTCTGGACGCGATGAACGCTGATTCCGGCGTGCCGTTGACCGCGTTGAAAGTGGACGGCGGTATGGTCTACAATGACACTCTCATGCAATTCCAGGCGGATGTGCTGGGCGTGCCCGTAATCCGGCCGCAGGTGGCAGAGACCACGGCTCTCGGCGCAGCTTATGCCGCCGGTCTGGCGGTCGGCTTCTGGAAGAACGAGGATGACATTCGCAACAACTGGGCTATGGACAAGACCTGGGAACCAGACCCAGAGAGCGAGGCGTCGACCGAGAACTACCGGATGTGGAAGAAGGCGGTTACCCGCACGTTCGATTGGGTGGAGTAGTGAGTGATGGTCGTCTGGAAATTATTCCAGATGACGCCCGGCAGCAAGGCGCTGCCAACCTGCCTATCTGATGCTTCGGGGATCGGGCAGTGTGACAGCAGTGTCCACTGTCCGATCCCTGATTCTTTTCAGGGGTTGGTGGTAAGACATAGTAGGTCAGGGTATCTGACTGGCAGAGCCCGAGTAGAGTGAGGACATGATGGCGCCATTTCATGCGGTAATCATCGGCGGGGGCGGCACGGGAGCGGCCGTGGCCCACGATCTGATCACGCGCGGTTTCAAAGTCACCCTGGTGGAGCGCGGCGAATTGACGTCCGGTACAACCGGCCGCCACCACGGTCTGCTCCATAGTGGCGCGCGCTACGCCGTTAAGGACAGAGAATCAGCGGTGGAATGCATTGAAGAAAACATGATCTTGCGGCGGATTGCTCCCGGTTCATTCGAATTGAACGATGGTCTGTTCGTAGCCATAACGGACGAGGAAGTAGCCTATAGCCATGAATTTATCGAGAGTTGCCTGGAGTGCGGCATTCCCGCCCAGCGGCTGACTCGCGAGGAAGCGTTGCTCCGCGAGCCAAATCTGAACCCGGAAACCAAGATGGCGGTCCAGGTACCCGATGCGACGATGGACGCTATGCGTATGCCGTTGCGCTTTTTCGCTACCGCCAAACACAACGGCGCGGTGATCAAAACTTATACCGAAGTTGTTGATTTCATCAAGCGTGGCAACGCCGTTAGCGCCATACGTGTGCGCGACCACACCAGTGACAAGGAATATGAGATCGGTGGCGATATCTTCATCAATGCCTGCGGCGCGTGGAGCGGTCGCGTCGGCGATATGGTGGGTGTTGAGGTGCCCATTCGACCTTCGCCAGGAGTGATGCTGGCCGTGCGCGGCCGGCTTTGCAACATGGTCGTTAACCGGCTGCATGCGTCGGGCGACGGAGATATCATCGTTCCCCAGCGGGCCTTGTCCGTGATCGGCACCAGTTCGTGGGTGGTTGAAGACCCTGATAATCTGGGCCTCCCGGAAGACCATATTCAAATGATGGTCAAGTATGGCTCGGAACTGGTGCCGGCGGTGCGCACGGCTGAGTTTCGGGCGGCGTGGTCGGCGGCACGGCCGCTCATTGGCCCGCGTGGCGCTGACACCGGGCGAGAACTGAGCCGCACATTCAAATGCTTCGATCACGTCGATGAAGGCGTTGAAGGCTTCGTCACCATCACCGGCGGCAAGGCCACCACCTTGCGCGGAATGGCCGAAACAACGGCCGACGTAGTTTGCAAGAAAATGGGAATGGAGAAACCGTGCAGCACGCGCGATTTCGTATTGCTACCGCACACGGCTTACTATAATTAGAACAAAGGCGGCCGATCATAGACGGCTCAATCATTGGAGGCCGGCGAAACATGGTCAGTGCTCTAGCCATCCGGGATCGATAAAGAGGAATGAGAATGGCCGAAAGAGAAATCGAGTTCAAAGTCTTTCGTTACAAACAGGGACAGGCCGCACCCCACTATCAGATATTTAAAACCATGTGTGATGAGAACACCACCGTGCTTGTCGCCCTGCAGAATATCCGGCGCGACCAAGACGGAACCCTCATCATACGCCACTCCTGTCACCATGCCAGCTGCGGCACTTGCGGCATGCTGATCAACGGTCGCGAGGAGTTGAGCTGTGTGGTCAAGGTGTTTGATCTGGGTACGTCGACCGTCGTCGTCGAGCCGATGCGCAACATGCCGCTCATCAGCGATCTCGTCGTTGACATGGGGCCGTTTTATGATCGCTTCAACGCGGTTGGCATGCCGTTTATCCGGGAAAGCGAATTCCTGGATGAGGCTGAGGTTGCCGAAGGTCTCGAGACCTATGTGCGCTGCGAAAATTGTATCGAGTGCAATTTGTGCGTTTCCGCCTGCCCCATTATGGGCAGCGACCCGAATTATCTAGGCCCGGCCACACTGGCGGCTGCTTGGCGCGTGGTCGAAGAACCGCGTGGCCTCCAAATCCAGCCGGTACTCGACTGGGTAGACAGCGGCAATGGTTGCTGGCGTTGTCACGTGGCCTATGAGTGTAACGAAGCATGTCCTTCCGGGGTCTTCCCCGGTGACAAGATCATGGCCATGCGCCGCGAGTTGACCAAACGCAAATTCCGCCGGCTATTCAGCCGCCAATGAGCGCCTCCGGCCTCAAAAAGGAGACCCATCTATGACAGATGTTCAACCGACCACGGATCCGGTCCGGCCAAAACGCTCCCTTCAGGCCTGGTTCAGTCCGCGGGGCCGCAGCATGAGCACGCTGGCCTTTGCCTTGAATCGCCTGACCGCAATCGGTCTCACCGTTTATCTGTTTTTGCACCTGGCGGTACTCAGCCTATTGGTGCGTGGGCCCGAAGCCTGGGACAGCTTTGTCGCCATCGCCAGAACGCCCGTCTTCCTGACACTGGACGTCATTCTCCTGTTCGGCGTGGTCTACCACATGTTTAACGGCATCCGCGTCGCCCTGGTCGGCATGGGAGTGGCCAACAATCTTCAAAGGACTCTTTTTTACGTACTCGTCGGCATCGCTCTGGTGCTGTTTGTCGTCGGCGGAGTGCTCATATTTGTTAAATGACCGACTTCGTTCCGGCTTACCTTAAGGAGTAAACTACATGCAACAATCGATGTCGCGACATTCCCTGGAGGAGATGGCCGCCCAGCGTGATCGTTCCGGTACCTTATGGCTAACGCAAGCCTTTTCCGGATTGGCGTTGGTTTTTATCCTCGGCCTACACATGATTTCGCACCATTTCATCGTTGAGGGCGGTCTGCGAAACTACCAGCAAGTGCTGGAATATGTCGCCAATCCGGTGGTGTTTGTGATCGAGGTTCTCTTCGTCATCCTGGCTGTTGTTCACGGTCTGCTGGGTGTGCGAGCCATTATTATCGATATGCGGCCGAGCGCCGGCGCGATTCGAACCACCAATTGGATCCTCGTAATTGTTGGCGCGGTAACCATCGTCTACGGCATCTGGTTAGCCATCGCCCTGCAGCAACTGGCAGGCGGATAATTCGCGCTCGGATTTGGAAAAAATATGACCAAGAAAAGAAATAAGGCACCGGCCGGCAAAGATGATTCACCAGGAAACACAGGTGGCGGAATGGAATGGCGGGGTTGGATGATTCGCGGCGCACTCCTGACGGTCCTCGTCTTTGTCTTCGTTCTCTGGCGACTCTACCCTGTCGTGGGTAACATCGCCTTTCTTTATGCGCTTGGATTAGGCGGGGCCATT
>JAWOHK010000244.1:0-5827 GCA_046485205.1 Chloroflexota bacterium
GGCGCAAAAACCGGCGCGGGTCTTTACAGCTATTCCGAATCCGAACAGCAAGCGTGGGTGACACGTCGCGATCGGGCACTGATGGGATTTTTGCGCGTCCTTGAACAGGAGGCATCCCCAACAGTCGGCCATCTGGCAGATTCGCCGGGTGGGGTTGGGGTTGCTGATGTCGATCAAGGGGGACATGAAGCCTGTACCTTTCATTGAAGATGCCGCCGTACCGGTCGAATTCCTGCCTGATTATGTGAAAGGGATAGAGGAATATTGTCGCGGTTTGGATACACCGATTAGTTATTACGCTCATGCCAGCGCCGGTTGTCTGCACATCCGGCCGCTAATCAACACCCGCAGCGCGAGAGAAGTGGGCCGTATGCCCGATATTGCCCGCTTTTCGGCCGAATTGGTCAAAAGCTTTGGGGGAGCGCTTTCCAGCGAGCATGGCGATGGCCGCAGTCGGAGCTGGTTGAACGAGATGTTTTTCGGACCGGAACTATACGGTCTCTTTCGCCAGGTAAAACAGATCTGCGATCCGCGCAACCTCTTCAATCCGGGTATGATCGTCGATGCGCCGGGAATGGGTGAAAACCTGCGCCTTGTTCCGTCTGAGCACGGGAGCGCCCGACTGGATTTCAGTGATTATTCACACGGCGAGCCAGTCCAATTGCGTGTAGTCAACAAGGTGTATCCAGATATAGTGCCTGCAACCGGTTTTGTAAGGTCCATTGAGATGTGTAACGGGGCAGGTATTTGCCTGAAACGACAATCCGGGACGATGTGCCCCAGTTTCATGGTTACTCGCGATGAGATGCATAGCACGCGGGGAAGGGCCAATGCCTTGCGAGCGACGATGACCGGCCTCCTCCCGCCCGAAGCATTGACCGGCTCGCCCCTGTATGAGGTTATGGACCTGTGTATCTCTTGTAAAGGGTGCAAAGCCGAGTGTCCCTCGGCCGTGGATATGGCTCGTCTGAAGCTAGAGTTTCTGGCCCGCTATCATGAGGTTCATGGCGTGCCGTTGAGGTCGCGCCTGTTCGGCAATTTGTCCGTGCTCAATCGTCTGGCCGCTGGTCGTATAAGCGCGGTGGCCAATCGGATCATGCAGAATCAAATCTTGCGCCGCCGATTGGGAATCACTATCCAACGCCCGCTGCCTCGTTTGGCGCGGCAAACATTCGAGAGTTGGTGGCGAGATAGAAACCAGGGCAGAACGGCGTCTCAAACCGACGGGAGTGCCGGGCGCATTGTTCTCTTGATCGATGTTTTTACCAATTACTATTATCCGGAAGTAGGGATCGCCGCGGTTGAATTCCTGTCGGCCGCCGGCTGGGATATCGCGGCCGCGCCGGTGCTGGATGAAGGACGCAGCCAAATTTCCAAGGGACTGTTAGCCGCCGCGCGCCGGGCGTCAGCCGCAACCCTGAATGAGCTGGAGTCGCATGCGCGGGCACGCTTGCCAATCGTCGGTCTGGAGCCCAGCAGCTTGCTCACCTTGCGCGATGAATATCATTATCTTCTCCCTGGTGACTCACGAGTACCAATCGTGGCCGGCTTGGCGCAAACGTTTGAAGAGTTTGTAGCCGTCCAGGCAATGGATACCGGTTTGGATGTGGAATTTCGCGCTGAACCAAAACGGATATTGCTACACGGTCACTGCCACCAAAAGGCTCTGGTTGGCACCGCACCGGCCCGCGCCATTCTGAGCCTGCCACCTGGTAATTTCGTTGAGGAAGTTGACTCCGGTTGTTGCGGGATGGCCGGTTCATTCGGCTATGAGGCGGAACATTACGAAATATCCATGAAGATGGCTGAGCGACGATTATTGCCCGCTGTGCGACAGGCGTCGGGCGATACGGTCATCGTTGCCGCCGGCATTAGTTGCCGCGAGCAGATCGCCCATGGCACCGGGCGTGTGGCCTTGCACCCGGCCGAAGTGCTGCGAAATGCACTTGCCCCATAGTATTGGCTGAAGCTAGAGCGATAGTGGAAGAGAGTGCAGGTGTGATCGTTTGTCTGGATCAGTCCCGCCTGACTTCGCAGAGCAATGCTTTGTAAACCGGAAACCCGGAAATTGGATCCCGGTTTTCCATGTCGGTGAGATCATTGACATTCGATGACTGCCAAGCTAGGGGGCCGAGCGGCCCGCCGCCGCCCATGTTCACCTCGACGACACCGGGGACGATGTCTTCTGTGATATAAGCTTGATAACGGCCTTGGCCGCGCGGCGTCGCCACCCAGACCTCATCACCATCACTAATCTGCCGCGTCCTGGCGTCTTTTGGGTGCAGCCAAACCTGGGGCACGGGCTGCCGTTTGGACAGCGAAGGAATGTTGTGGTGTTGTGATCGGAAGGCGGTCTGGGTTCGCGCGCCGGAATTAAAGACCAGTGGATAGTGAGCGGCCAGTTGCGGATTGCTCAGGGGTCCCTCGACCGGGTCGGTATAGACCGGCAGGGGTTCGTGATTGTGATTCCTGAACCACTCCGAGGCTAGCTCAAACTTGCCGGTCGGCGTCTCGAAACCAGGGCGGCCGTCGGCCCGCAGCTCTCCTGTTTCATATTTGCGATAGACCATCGTCGGGTCGGAGATGTGAATTCCTTGCGGATGAGCTTTCAGCTGATCCAGAGTGATACCGCTACCTTCCAGTGCCGCATTGATCATATCCTCTTCGGTTTGCGGCCAGCGCTCTCCATACCCCAGACGGCGAGCCAATTCGGCGAAGATCAGATAGTCGTTGCGCGCTTCACCGACCGGCTCAATTACACGTTGCCGCCACTGAACCCATTCGTCATGCTGAATGTAAGATTCAATTTCGAACATGGTTGTCGCCGGGAGGACGTATTGGGCATAAGCGGCATCGGCGGTGGGAAAGCGATTAATCACGACCAGTAAATCTAGAGAGGCCAGCGCGCGCCGCCAGAGAGGAGGATCCGGCCAGGCGGTCAAAAGCGAAGATCCGCTGATAATCATAGCCCGAATCGGGTACGGCTCGCCTTCGAGGATCGCCTTGGGCAGGAGCGCGGCATGGGCTTCGTTACGAACGGCATGATAGAGTGGGTATTCAGCGGCGCCAATCGGCGGTTTTCCGGCCGGCGGTTCAGTCATGATCCGGTTGAGCCGCAACCGGTTAGGCATTTTGACGACTTTGCCGCCCGGCCGGTCGAAATGGCCGCCCAAGGCTTGCAACGCCCAGACGGCACGAATAGCTTGCACGCCACTGTTGGAATATTCCAGTCCAGTGTAGGTGAGGATAGAGCATCCTCGGGCGGCAGCGATAGCGCGGGCTATGTCACGAATGGTGGCGGGCGGCACCCAGGTGATCGATTCAACCCGCTCCGGGGTAAACTGCTCTACGTAAACGGACAGATCATCAAACCCATGCATCCACTTGGCCACAAATTCAAAATCAATAAGGTTTTCGGCAATCAGCACGTGGATCATCCCCAATGCCAGCGCCCCATCGGTTCCCGGCCGGATGCCAATCCACTCAGCACGGGTCGCCTTCGCCGACTCGGTGTGGCGATGATCGATGACGATGATCCGGGCGCCGCGCCTTTTGGCGCGAATCAGGCGGCTCAGATTGTCAGGCGCTGAATCGGTAGATGGGTTCTCGCCCCACACCAGGATTAAATCACTGGCTTCGATATCCTCCTTGACGTTGCGCATGTATTCACCGAACAACGAACGCGAAGCCAGCATGCCGTAGGAGACGTAACACAGGGAACCCACCCCGGCCGTGTTGGGCGAACCGAACGGGAATAGAACCGTGTTAGCCGAGGATTCGACCGTGCCGCTGGGACTAAAGGCTTCGTTGAGCGCGTACTCAAAGTTGCCGCGACCGGTGTAAACACAGATCGATTCCGGACCAAAGCGGGCGGCGACCTCTTTTAACCGACCGACGATTCCCTCGTAGGCCTCATCCCAATTGACTCGCGTAAGCTCACCCGATTCGTTTCTTTTTTGTGGATAGGGAATCCGGTCAGGGGAATAGACGATCTCGGCGGCATGGCGACCGCGGGGACAAACAATGCCATGCGGATGGTTTTTTAATGGGGAAATTCGCCTGATCCGGCCATTGGTCAGGTGAACTTCAACAGCGCATCCAGCGGGACACACCCCACATAAACTTGTAATCGATTGTTCCGGCTCAGTTCCAACTTTGGATTCCATGCTATCGCCATTATCTATCTTTAGGGGCAGTGTGTAAAGAGCGATATTCACTCTTGACTTTCATAACGCAGCGCGTTATACTGGTTTTAGATATGACGCAACGCGTTAAAACGATAAACATCACGTGCATGCACGAAGAAGGAAATTGAAATGACAGCTAATTTTGAAGCGGTTCAGGAAAAGACGTTGACCGATAAGGTCATTGATTTCGGGAAAGATAGTTTTTATTTAGGTCTTGGAATGGTTGACATCGTTCAGGAAAACGTTCAGGAGCTCATGAAACGAGGCAGGAACTACCGCCACGATTTGATCGAGCGTGGCGAAAAGATGGCTGATGAGAATCGCGGCCGTGTGAACGAATTGGTTGAGAGGCCACAGACAATGGCCAAGGATACTGTCAAGAAAGCCGGCGAGACCTTTGATAAGTATAGCGAAGAGGTCCTGACCCGCATTCATGTTCCGACCACCGATCAAATCGATACCATGAACAAGAAGGTGATGTCGGTCGACAAGAAATTGGACAAGGTCATTAAGGAAACAACCGCAGCCGAGCGGATCTAATCCCTGTTCATCACTTCCAGTTTCGACAAACAAAAGTCGAACACACCACAAGCCCGGCCATTATATTATTGCCGGGCTTGTTTTATCTCTCATTCAATCGCAACTCATCGGCCGTTCGATACGTAATGTCAGGTAGATGTAATAACAGCAAATCGAACGCGTATCGCGAAATGAATGGCGCGACTTCTGCGACTCAAAGTAAGGAGAGGGCATCATGCGCAATCGGGAGATGATCCTCATCGCCATTTTCATCATATTAGCCGGGGTTCTCTTGCTGATCGGCAACCTGTTTAATATCAGTATATGGGCTTATTGCTTTCCGATCGGCCTGATTCTCCTGGGCTTGTTGGTTTTATTACGGCCACGAATGACTGATCCTGGCACCCAAAGCCATGTCGTTCTGATTGGCAACCTGGATCGTTCAGGTCTGTGGACGATGACCGATGAAGAATATTTCAGCTTCATCATCGATGCGGATTATGACTTAACCAAAGCCGATATCCCCCTGGGGGAAACTACCCTGCGTGGATTTAGTTTCATCAGTGACATAAGCATCTTCGCGCCGGAAGACCTTGGAGTGGCTATTGTGGCTTCATCTTTCGTGACCGAATTTAAACTCGACGGTGCCAAGGGTGAAACCTATTTTCTGGCTCCGTTTCACTGGCAGAGCGATAATTACAAACTCGCTGACCGGCGGGTTCGAATAGAACTGACGCAGTTTATCGGTGATATCAAACTCCGACGTTTCTAGCGATATTGAATTGCTCGCTGGCTTGTCTGTCAAATGGCTAGCCTTTCCTCCCGGTTTTCATTCCAGATGACCGGGATTTTTTATTATCTGTTTGCCCGATTGGGTTTGTTACCTTTGATCTCCAATTCGGATTGCGCGCTTGCTATTGCTCTCTTATCACTTGTTGTATTACACTTTTAGGTGCGAGACCCTCGCCTCATTTCTACTTTTTAAGAGGCCATAAACCTTCATGGACAATAATCCACGTCAAAATAGAGAGTTATCTACTGTTTTCGAAGGATCAATATTTTCGGTTATGCGCGGGCGGGTTCAACGACCGGCCGGGGAGTGGGCTGAAATTGATTTTGTC
>JAWOHK010000265.1:0-5038 GCA_046485205.1 Chloroflexota bacterium
GAGTGGGGGCGGGGGGGCGACGGGTGGGGGGGGGGGGGTGGGGGGCGGGTCGATACGGGGCGTTGGCGTGACGAAAGGCGCGCGCGGGGTTTGTGTCGGTTGCTCAGGCTCAAAGGCCAGCCGCTGCGGGTTAATGCCGTCGCAGGCGACCAGCGACAACAGCGCCAACAGGCTCGCCAGGATAATCGTGACTCGTTCTCGCATACTCCTTCTCACTTGTTTCATGGTCTATCGCGTCTGGGTCGGCCGCACGGTGGAAGCGCTATTACCCCAGGCATTTCGTATGTAGGAGATCACTGCCGCCATCTCGTCCGGTGCCAGCCGATCGTGGAAGGCCGGCATGCTGCCGGCGCCGTGCATGACCACCTCGATGGTCGGATTCGGGTCGAACAGGGTGACGATCGGGTTGCCGGCCAGATTGGGATTGACTGGGAAGAAGCCGCGGCCGTCGATCTGATGGCAGCGCGAGCAATTCATGATGTAGACCTGTTCGCCCTCGGCGATGAGAGCCTGCCCGGTAGGTTCCGGGCTGCACGCGGCCAGGACCAGTGCCGACAGGAATGCCAGTGCCGCCCCTACGCGTGTTACCCACGGCGGCCGTTCCAGGTCGCCCCGCTCCCTCCTCCCGCTTGTTCCCCGTTCGTCGTTCATCCATCCTCCGAGTATTGTCGGCTCCAGCCACAGCGCCAATCAGTTGGCAACGAGGCTCCAACCTCCTTAAAATGCTATTGATTATAGAAAGCTTGAATAACAGCTGGATGTGTCTGAGGTATAGATAAGTCTCCCACCCATATGGTGATAACACGATATACCACTATATATGGCGATAATAGTCGATTTTATCTAAAGGAGAGCCTCTAAGGTTTAAATACAAAAGGCAAAAAAAGAAGGAATCTGCTTTGGTTCCTGACCCAACTGTACGATCGATAGCTTAATCGCGTCGGTTTCCTATATAATCTGCCGAAGCTGCCGCTACTACAACTTACCTCTATGTTCATTTACCTGTTCGGCCTTCCGGCCGCCGGCAAAAATTATGTGGGCCAGGTGTTGGCAGAGGATTTTGGCTTCACGTTTTATGACGGTGACATAGACCTGACGCAGGAGATGCGCGACGCTGTCCGCGACCAGATTCCCTTTACCGATGGGATGCGCGACCGCTACTATGCCAGACTGACTGATCGGATTGAGGAGTTACGGCAAACGGCACCAGACCTGGCATTCGGACAAGCGACATTTAAAGAGCGGCACCGCCGTCAGATTGCCGCATCATTTCCGGATGTGGTGTTTGTACTGGTGCAGGCTGATGAGGTGGTGCGGATGGCTCGTTTGAGAGAGAGCAACTCGGCCGTTACAGTAGAATATGCCCGACTTATTGCCTCTTTTTTTGAACCACCGAAGCATGCTCACATAGTTATTGAGAATAACGACCGGCGGGAGGCAGTGGTCAGCCAATTGGCGAGTTGGTTGACGCGCCAATCGCCGAACATCAATTCTGAGTAACCTTTACTCGTTCAACTTCTCCCAAGGCGCGCACCAGATCGCCCGTTGAGAGTATGACCGTTTTTCCCCGGACGCCGGAACCTATCGAAACCTCGTTTTCCGATTTCACACTGTCATCCAGCAGCAAACGAATCGGGTGGGGCAGGCCGAATGGCGATACAGCCCCAATCTCGAAGCCGGTCACGGTCAGTACTTCCTCGGCGGAGGCCATGGTCAATCGCGATTGGCCCAGATAGCGGCGCAACGCTTTCCAGTCCACTTGCCTGGGGCCGGCGACCAATACCATCACATACTCATTCTCGGCAAGGCGGAAGAGAAGGCTGCGCACGACCTGCTCCGGCCGCTGGCCTCGTTCCTCGGCGGCTTGTTCCAGTGTATGAACCGGTCCGGGATGATGAAACTCGCGAAATGGGATGCCGCGCGCCTCTAGCTCGCGGCCGACAGGAGTCAATACATCGCTCAAGCGAGTACTTGTCCGGTGGGTATAATGAGGCTTGCCGCTTGAATGAGCCCGCGAAACAAATCCAGCATGGCCGGTTCGTCATGGATAAGGTTTTCGGGATGCCACTGCACGCCGATTGCAAAAGGATGACCTGGGGATTCCACCCCCTCAATCAACCCATCAGGTGCATAGGCTGATGGCACGAGGCCGGAGGCGAGGTCTCGGATGCCTTGGTGGTGCAGGCTGTTGACGGCTATCGAGGTGCGCTTGAGAGCATCGGCCAGCTTGGTGCCGGGGCTAATGATCACGTCATGAGCCTGGTGGTTGCGCGGCATTTCGCCGAAAAAGTCATGTTTAATAGCACCAGGCATGGTTTCCTGGACGTCTTCATAAAGCGTGCCGCCGAGGGCGACATTGAGCATCTGGTGTCCGCGACAGATAGCCAGGACCGGCTTGTGTTGCGCTATGGCTTCGCGAGCCAGAAACAACTCCACCCGATCTCGGTCATTGTCAACATCATAAACAATGTCGGCGCGTTTGGACCCGTATACTTCGGGGGCGATATCGCCGCCGCCCGTGAGGAGCAGGCCATCCAGTTGCTCCAGGATAGCCAAGAGGGTCGGCTCATCCAATCCCAGAGGAATCAGTAACGGCGCGCCACCAGCGACAGCGACGGCCTCGACGTAAGATGGCATCAAGGCGAAAAGTTGGACAGGGTTGGCCTGTGCGGCGGTCTTGCGATAGGTAACACAGCCGATTATGGGTGGTTTAGAGAGATCGTTCATGGTTTTGTCTGCTGGCCTAAGTTGGCTAAAAGCAAAAAGAAAACAGGTGAAAGAGTGACACTCCTTCACCTGTTATAACTAACGATTGACCGCTATCATCTGCCACCGGTGGTATCTACCCCACACGGACAGATTAACTCTGAGTGTAGGTGCGCTTAGCGCGCAAGCGCGACGCTTTGCCGGTCCGCTCGCGCAAATAGAAGAGACGCGCACGGCGCACGTGACTCTGGTTATGCACTTCGATCTTCTCTATTCGCGGTGAACGAAGCAAGAAGGTGCGCTCGACCCCGATACCATTCGAGGCAATACGGCGAACGGTGAAGTTGGCGTTATTGCCGGCGTTACGCAGCCGGATAATCGTTCCGCGAACCATCTGGACGCGCTCGTTCTTGTCACCGACATTAATGCGCACGTAGATCGTCACATTATCACCGACGTTCAATTGTGGCAGGTCGGTGTTATCTTCTTTGTCAAAAGCTTTCAACAATAAATCAGACATGATTCAGTTCTCCAATGACCGGAAAAACAACGTTCCGGCCGGAACGTTGTTCCTACCCCCAGGGTTTCTTGTTTTAATTTAACCAAATACGACTCGCCTCGCGAGCCGAACGAATACTATAGCATGGACTGGAGCGATTGACAATCCCATATCGACGATTTTCCGTAGAAAACTCAGGATTCCTGGCCAAGCAAGGCCCGGCGAACGTGTGGCAACCAATCGGCCAGTTCACCGGCTAACAAGCCGGCATCGCCCCAATAATCGGCGGCCATTTGCCCGGCCGCACCATGCAGGTATCCGCCTAGAACAGCGGCGGCAAACGGTTCTATACCCTGAGCCAATAATCCAGCGATAACTCCTGCAAGAACATCCCCACTCCCCCCGACTGCCAAAACAGGATTGGCAAAAGGCATAAGGGTGGTGGGCCTGTCGGGTGCGGCAATAATAGTGTAGGCTCCTTTCAGCACCACGACATGACCCCACTCGGCCGCCTTTTCGCGGGCCAGGTCGATGCGTTCGGCCGGCTCAATGGGGGTGCGAGGACGGCCAATCAGACGAGCCATCTCGCCCGGATGGGGCGTCAAAATCGATTGCGGGGGCAATCGCGATGGCCAATTCGCCATTTCCGCCAGCAAATTCAACCCATCAGCATCGACAACAAGCGGCGGGGCGGTTTCCCCGTCCACAGGGTCGCGCAGTCCATCGAATAGAGCGTTGAGGAATGACCCGGCTTCGCCTAACCCCGGGCCGACCAAAATTAACCGATAGGCTTTGAGAGAACTCAATAGAAGATTGGCTGTTGAGACTCCCAGCAGGTCGGTGTCTGTCACCGGGGGGTAGGTCGCTTCCGGGAATTGTCCGGCCAAGGCGGGTCGCAGGCGTTGGGGTACGGCCAGGGTAACCAGTCCGGTTCCGGAGCGGAAGGCCCCGCGGGCGGACAGCGCCGGCGCGCCCCAGTAACGGATAGACCCGGCGGCGATCAGTGTGGTACCGAATGTACCTTTGTGGCCGTCCGCCGGCCGTTTGGGCAACAAACGCCTGATTTCCGCCACCGTTGCCAGTTCAACCGGCACCTGAGCGACTTCCGGCAAGCGGGGATCGATGCCGATGTCGGCCACAATTAGCTCGCCACAAGCGGACGCACCCGGAAACAAGAAATGACCACGCTTGGGGCCGGCGAAGGTAACGGTCAGGTCGGCCGGAATTGCCAGCGGATCCAGCTCGCCGGTGTCGCAATTCATCCCGCTGGGACAATCGACGGCGACGATAGTGGGCCGATTGTCACCGGTGGCCTCAGCAGTCCGGTCTCCAGGTAGTGCGGCAATGCTGACCAGCGGTTGGGAACCATCTTGAACATCTAACCGCTCATCCAGGCTGGCGCGGACCTGTTGCAGGACTGTCGCCAGCTGACCGGTGATCGGTCGCACGGCACCAGTGCCTAACAGGGCATCGATGAGGATTTGGCAGGAACGAAGGCGATGGTAGAGTCCCCTGAATCGATTGTCGTCAGTAGACAAAAGGACCTCAAGTCCCATGACGCGCACGCGGGCCAGGTTTTCATCCGTTTTGTCGCGCGGCTTTAACAAATAGAACGTAACGTTCGCTCCGGCCTCGGCCAGGTATCGCCCGACAACCAATCCGTCGCCGCCGTTATTCCCAGGGCCAACCAGCACCAGCACCGTGCTGTCCTCGATCTCATAACGATGGTGGATGGCTTCGGCGACGCGCCGCCCGGCCATTTCCATCATGGCACCATAGCCATGACCGGCGGCATCGGCCGCACGCTCGGCGGCGCTCATTTCGGCCACAGAA
>JAWOHK010000344.1:0-2852 GCA_046485205.1 Chloroflexota bacterium
AGCATCTCATCAGGATGGCCCACACGCTTCAGATATTCGTTTACCGGGTCAGAATTGGCTGTGGTCCAGATGGACCAGATCGCCTGAATCACGGATTGCGTGGCGACAATATTCAGCGCCGTTTTGAACTGTCCGGCGGATGAGCTTTGGGCTTCATCCTCGAAGCTGGCGGATGAGCGGATCGCATAGGCCTTCGCCGGGTCGAGTATGGCGTCAAGTTCACGTGCTAACTGCTCCAGTACGGTTTCGTCGTTGGCCAGATACCGCCCGTAACCTTCATACGTGATCACCCATGTCCTCGGTAATCTTGCGTGTAGTTGTTGTAGACATCGCAATCCCTCGGCCTTTTTGCCCAGGATATTGGACCGATTCTCTTCAAGCGAATACAGCAAGCGTGTGCTCATCTCAACTTACCCTTTCTCCCGACGCAGAAAACGCATCATCTTCATCATTCCGCGTCCCATGGGGGTGGTGTCCATCACCGTGCTTAAGTCTACCACCCCTTGCTTGCGTAGGCGCAGGTATTGGCGCAGGTCGGGGATCATAGCGACAATGAAGAGTATATTGATGATAAGGATATAGATAACGTAGATTGGGTCCCGTGTAGTGAACCAGAGCCAGGGAATCGCGAAGAACAGACCTGCCATATAGGCGAAGATGAAGTCTTGCAGCACAACGAGGCCGAAAAGTAAGCCGCCGACGGCGCACACGAGCGCGCCGATCCAGTCCACGACCAGCAACCCACCGTAGGCGGAGGAAATGCCGCGGCCACCTTTGAAACGGTTGAAGATTGGCCAGTTATGCCCAACCATTCCGGCGACCGCCGCGGCCAGGTGCGCGTACCCCTCAGGATAGAGGAGCCTGAACGCCAGCACGGGGAGCAAAACCTTGGCTATATCCAGAAGGCCGATTATGCAGCCGGCTTTCGCACCGAACTGCATCGACGCGGCGGCGGCGCCCATCGAAGTGACCTTGTACGTCTCATCCGTGCCCGGTACCTGCACTTCGATCTCGCCTATGGCATCCTTCTGCCCCAAAAGCTTGCTGGCGATGCGCGAGACGGGAATCGCCCCAACCACATAGCTAATGATCACTGCCCACACTAAAGGTCCCAGGCTCATAGCTGCCTCCCAATATGAGTGCTATTGCATTATGTTAATGACTATAATCCTATCATACGTTAGAATTTAAAATTTGGTACTTAAACAACTTATCCAAACAATCACCTTTATTGTATCATATATTTATGCGTTTTCAATAATATTATGCATTAATTAAACAAAATTGCCGTATCATCTCAACAAAAGGGGGAGAAGTGGGGGTTTGGGGGCGGGTGTAGCCCGCCCCCAAACCCCCATCCCCGGATTTTTGAGAAGACAAATTGCCATATTGCATGGATATCGAATAGAGTTAGTTGGCCGCACGAGGGAAATTTTAACCAACGCACATCGTTCCTCAATAAAATCTTGGAAATAGCGGTTCCTGTTGATGACAAACACAAGCCCCAAGCTTAACGCTTGGGGCTTGTGGGGACGTACAAAGCGTACTTTAGAGGTTCGTGAACGCGCCCATTCCGGCGTAGGCGGCCTGTTCGTCCAGCATCTCCTCGATGCGGAGGAGCTGGTTGTACTTGGCGACGCGGTCGGAGCGGCAGGGTGCGCCGGTCTTGATTTGCCCGGTGTTGAGCGCCACGGCCAAGTCGGCGATGGTGGAGTCCTCGGTCTCGCCGGAGCGGTGGGAGGTGACGGCGGTCCAGCCGTGCTTGTGGGCCATTTCGATGGCGGCGATGGTCTCGGTAAGCGAGCCGATCTGGTTGAGCTTGATGAGCACGGAGTTGGCGGCCTTTTCCTTGATGGCGCGGGCGATGCGCTCGGTGTTGGTCACGAGCAAGTCGTCGCCGACGATCTGGAGCTTGTGGCCCAGGCGCTCGACCATCAGTTTCCAACCGGCCCAGTCGTCTTCCGCCAGACCATCCTCGATGCTGATGATGGGATATTTTTCCACCCAGTTGGCGTAGAACTCGACCATTTCCTCGCTGCTGAGGACGCGGCCTTCTTTGGCGAGGTTGTATTTGCCGTTCTCGTAGATTTCGGACGCGGCAGGGTCCATCGCAATCCAGATGTCCTGGCCTGGCTCGTACCCGGCTTTTTGAATCGCTTCGATGATGAGTTCGACGGCCTCTTCGTTGGTCTTGAGGCTCGGCGCGAAACCGCCTTCATCGCCGATGCCCACACCGTAGCCGCGCTTCTTGAGCACAGCCTTGAGCGCGTGATAGGTCTCCGCGCCCCAGCGTAGCGCCTCGGCGAAGGAGGGGGCGCCCACAGGCATAGCCATAAATTCCTGTAGATCGGGGCCATCCACGGCGTGCTTGCCGCCGTTGAGGATGTTCATCATCGGGACGGGCAGCACGTGCGCGTAGGTCCCGCCAATGTAGCGGAACAGCGGCATGGCGAGGTAGTCGGCGGCGGCTTTCGCCACGGCCAGCGAGACGCCCAGGATGGCGTTCGCGCCCAACTTGGATTTGTTCGGCGTGCCGTCCAATTCGATCATCATCTCATCGATGCCCTTCTGGTCGGTGACGTCCCAACCGAGCAGTTCATCGGCAATTTCTTCGTTGACGTTCTCGACGGCGTTCAGCACGCCCTTGCCGAGATAGCGATCCTTGTCGTCGTCGCGCAGTTCCAGGGCTTCGTGAACGCCCGTAGACGCTCCGGAGGGCACAGCGGCGCGCCCGAAGCCGCCATCCTCAACGTAAACATCGACCTCGATGGTTGGATTGCCCCGCGAATCCAGAATTTCGCGCGCAATAATCCCTTCAATCATTGACATAGTAAACCTCCTCAACTTTTGTG
>JAWOHK010000374.1:0-5641 GCA_046485205.1 Chloroflexota bacterium
GCCGAAAACGCCCCTTCTTCCCCTTCAGCATGTCAGAAAGAGATTTCAATTCGCGCCGGCCACGGCGGCTCAACGCCTTGCCGCGCTGGCTGTTATCAATCAGGCTGTCGACTGCTTCTTGCAGCATGCGCTTTTCATTACGCACGATCACATCCGGCGCACCTAACTCCAACAATCGCTTGAGACGATTGTTGCGATTGATAACCCGGCGATAGAGATCGTTCAAATCCGATGTCGCAAAGCGGCCGCCATCAAGCTGTACCATAGGACGCAGGTCGGGCGGAATGACCGGCAGTACGGTCAGGATCATCCACTCCGGCCGGTTGCCGCTGGAGCGTAATGCTTCAACCACCTGCAAGCGCTTTGTCGCTCGCTTGGCGGCTTGCTTAGACCGGCTGGTGCGAACTTCTCGCCACAAATCCCGCGCCAGTTTATCGAGATCCATGTTCTTTAGGATCTCATAAAAAGCCTCAGCACCCATACCGGCGCGGAAGACATTACCGAACTTGCTCTTAAGTTCGCGATATTCATTCTCATTCAGGAACGTCATCTGGGAAAGCGTTTCGAGCTGGTCGCGATTGGCCTGAGCCTGCTGGCGCAAACGAACGAGCTTCTGATCCATACGCTCGCGCAGCCCTTCACCGGCATAGCCAATTTCACCTCGCAATTCTTCGATTTCGCGCTGCAGCGTTTCCAATTCGCTTTGCTGCTCGGTCTCCAGCGTCTTCTGGATTGTCTCCAGGCGTTCCTTCGTTATCTCCTGGACAAGGACGATATGTTCGCGTCCAACGGTTTCGCCCTTCTGAACGATTAACTCACCGGCCAGGATAATATCTTCTGATGCGGCCGAGCCGCGTAGATTGTTCAGACGCGTCTCGATATTCTTGGCTTCCTGCACCAGTTCATCGGTTGTCGTAGACAGCCGCTCGTCAAATGATTCATGAAGCGCGTCGCGGGTCGTCTCCAACTCAGCCAGGCGCGTGGCTGCCTCAGAGGTGGTTTCCTCTAGTTGAGTCTGTAGTTTCTGCTCGAGCTGAGATTCCGCTTCCTGCAACTCTTCATCCAGGCGCTTCAAGGCGCGCTGGCGTGATTCCTCATCGGCATGAGTGATCACATATTGGGCGAAATACAGGACACGATCCAGATTTCGGCGCGATATATTTAGCAACAAGCCCATATAGCTGGGGACCCGGCGGGTATACCAGACATGGGCTACCGGCGCGGCCAGTTCGATATGGCCCAGCCGTTCGCGGCGCACTGAAGAACGGGTGATCTCGACGCCACACTTATCACAAACGATGCCCTTATAGCGGACATTCTTGTACTTTCCACAATAGCACTGCCAGTCACGAGTCGGACCAAAGATGGCCTCGCAGAAAAGACCGTCTTTCTCTGGTCGCAACCGGCGATAGTTAATTGTTTCGGGCTTGGTAACTTCCCCATACGACCAGGAGCGAATTTGCTCCGGAGATGCCAAGCTGACGCGCAGTGAACGGAAATCCGTTGTTTCCACTAATGACCTCCCATCTTAATAACTAAGGCGTTTACTCGAACGAATCGAAAAAGCGCCTGACCAGTGGCGTCAAATAATGCAGACTCGGCAAACGCCTAAGAGAGCGACATGGCGTGCGCCAGCGCTCTCAGACTGCATTCTGATATTCCTTGAATTTGCACAACCTATTTTCGATAAAGCGTCAATTACAGTCGTTCAGAAATGAAACGCGTAATCTACGCGAACTTACAATAATATCAGAAAGTAAGGGATTTGCAATAGTGAATTTTACTCTTATTGACCCGATGTGTTCATCGAATTAGCCATTACTTAATCTGACACTAACTTATGGCTATTCATTAATCTCTTCCAACTGGCTCTCACCGACCTGGCTGCGCAAATACGCTTCCATGAAATCATCCAAGCGACCATCCAATACAGCCTGAGTGTTACCGGTTTCATGGTTGGAGCGGTGATCCTTTACCATTTTGTAGGGATGAAGCACGTAGGAACGAATTTGACTTCCCCACCCCGCATCAACATCCTCACCCTTCAAAGCACTAATTTCTTCCTTTTGGTTACGCTGAGCCAGATCAAACAACTGAGATTTCAGGACCTTCATCGCGACATCCATATTTTGCGTCAAGGATCGCTGATTCTGACATGACACTACCATGCCGGTCGGCAAGTGAGTTAGGCGCACCGCTGTTTCTGTTTTCTGGACGTGCTGCCCGCCTGCTCCACTAGACCGGAATCGATCAATCCGCAAGTCCTTTTCATCGATTTCGATCTCGATTTCCTCGGCAACGTCCGGCCACACTTCTACCTTGGCAAAGGAAGTGTGCCGGCGGCTAGAGCTGTCGTACGGGGATATTCGCACCAGACGATGAACGCCCCGCTCCGATTTCATCCAGCCGTAAATATGATTACCCTTTAGAGAAATCATGCAGCTTTTTATACCGGCCTCATCCCCAGCGCTCTCATCGAGGATTTCCGCTTTGAAACGATGCTGCTCGGCCCAACGAAGAAACATGCGCTGTAGCATTTGAGCCCAATCCTGGGCTTCGGTACCGCCCGCGCCGGCATGTATGGCCAGGATGGCGTCTTCATCATCATATTGCCCGGACATTAATGTCTGGAACTCTAGCTGGCGCACCTGTTCGGTCAATTGCTCGACTTCAGCCGATAATTCATCATACAGCGACTCATCTCCCAATTCGGCCAGTTCCAGCGAATCAGAGAGGTGGGTGCTTATGTCCAGCCAAACAGAGATTTGTTCACGCAATCGCGTGAGTTCGCGCATGACTCCTTGCGCCGCCGCCGGATCATTCCAAAAATCGGGCTCGGCGATTATCGCTTCTAATTCTAGTATGCGGGTTTCTTTATTGGCGACGTCAAAGACGCCTCCGGAGATGATTGATGACCTCGTTCAAATCAGTTAACTGTTTGACTAATTCTTCCATGATGAATCTAGACTCCTTGCTCTATCGCTTCCTCATACTTGATTATGATTAATTAAAAAATGAATTATTCAAATAATCCGGCAATAAACTGATCAGCATCAAAAGGTGCCAGATCCTCTAACCGTTCGCCCGTGCCGATGAAGCGAACCGGGACACCCAGTTCCCGATAGATAGCAAACACCATGCCCCCTTTGGCTGTGCTGTCTAGTTTTGTGAGGATGACACCGCTTACATGCACCGATTCCTTGAACTTTTCCGCCTGGATCAGGGCATTTTGACCGGTCGGTGCGTCCAGTACCAAGAATACCTCATGGGGAGCAGCATGGACGCTTTTACTGCAAACACTATAGACCTTCTCCAATTCTTTCATGAGATTGTACTTGGTATGCAACCGCCCGGCCGTATCGATGATGACCATATTGTGGCCCCGTGCTCGTGCAGCCCGAATACTATCATAAGCCACGGCCGCGGGATCGCCGTCGGGTTGCCCGGCGATTACCGGTACGTCTGCTCGTTCACCCCAAATACGCAACTGGTCAATGGCGGCCGCCCGGAAAGTATCACCTGCGGCTAAGAGGACACTGTATCCTTTTCCTTTATAACGGTGGGCTAGTTTTCCGATGGTTGTGGTCTTGCCCGAACCATTCACCCCAACGACCATTACGACCGTCAACAATCTCTTTTCTTCCATCTCAAATACCGGCGGATCTACCAAAATAGCTCGCAACTCGCTCTTCAACGCTTCGAGTAATTGGTTAGCCTGGAACAGCCCTTCGGCCCGCACGCGTTCACGTAATGTGTCGACCAGCATCAGGGTCGTCGGCACACCGACATCGGCCTGGATCAGGAGAGCCTCCAGGTCTTCCCAGGTTTCCTCTGTTATGTCGCCCGCCCCCAGGACGGTTGCGATTTGTCCAAACACCGACTGTCGCGTACGACTCAGCGATTCGCGAATACTTTTAAACAATTCTTCCTCCGGGTGGGATGTAGTAGCCGATCGGGAAGGCCGGTGAAGGCCGGCCTACGAATTGGGGAGTGATAAGGTGACTATTTCACCGTCATCTGTTAACTGTTCGACGCGTAACTGGGCCTGATCGAGCAAACGATTACAATGGGCTGCTAATCGTTGACCGCGTTCGAAAAGTTCAAGGGAGTCTTCCAAAGTCAGATTTCCAGATTCCAAACGCGCGACTGTTTGCTCCAGTTCAACAAGCGCTGCTTCAAATTTCATCTCTTCAATTGAGTCAATCATTCCGTCACAATTGTAAGGCAAATCCACTTCAATTACCAATTGCAACGGCTCATTTCCAGCCGGTTGGAGGGCGGGCGCACCCCCCAACCGGTTTACCTTACACCACCGTCACTGGTTGCTAAATTTCTTTTATGGCAGTTTTCGTCTGTGTTTGCCCGATAGGATCGTAGCTTCCTTTCGATCGAATAACCGCCCAGGCTAACAGCCCGACGAGGGCCAGCACGACGACAACCTTCGTGACATCGAGTCCACCATAACGCACAACGATAGGGGCGATAATCAAGCTAACAAGATTCACCACTTTGATCATTGGGTTGAGCGCCGGGCCGGCGGTATCTTTCAGCGGATCGCCCACTGTGTCGCCGACAACAGCGGCCTTGTGACGTTCCGAGCCTTTACCGGTGTTGGCTTGCAGATCCCGTTCTTCATCTTCGATTAGCTTTTTAGCATTGTCCCAGGCTCCGCCGGTGTTGGACATAAAGACAGCCAGCAACATCCCGGACACGATGATACCGGCTTGAAAACCACCCAAAGCTTCAACCTGCAATAACAATCCCACTACAATGGGCGAAACCACGGCCAGAATAGCCAGGTTAATGAGATCGCGTTGGGCGGCTACTGTAGAGATAGTGACGGCGCGCGCGTAATCGGGCTTTACCGTGCCCTCAAGGATGCCGGGAATGCGGAATTGGCGGCGCACCTCCTCTACCATCAAACCGGCCGCGCGACTGACACTTCGAATAGCCAGAGACGAGAACATCCACGGCAGGGCACCGCCCAATAGCATCCCGACGAAGACTACCGGCGACGAAACTCGAATACCATTGGCGAGCGCTTCGGGATTCACCAAAGAAACATCCGTGATAAAAGAACCGAACAACGCCACAGCGGCAATGACCGCTGACCCAATGGCAATACCTTTTGTGATGGCTTTGGTCGTGTTTCCAACCGCGTCCAGATCGGCCATGATCTGCCGCGCTTTTGGCTCAAGCCCGGCCATTTCGCCGATACCGTTGGCGTTGTCCGAAATCGGACCGAAGGAATCCATGGCAACATTGTTGCCGGTCAAGGTCAACATGCCTATGCCGGTCATAGCAACGCCGTACAGAATAAAGGTGAACTGGATGAACGCTTCAGAGAAACGGAGCGAAGCCAGTTGTTCAGTCGGAACGCCTTGATAAATAAGAATAGCCGCTGTTATCGTCGCCGCAATCACGATAACCGACCAAACACTGGATTCATAACCTGAGGAAAGTCCCGACAATATGGTCGTGGCCGGTCCACCGGACGTGCTGTCCCGAATTTCTTTCACCGGCCGGTAATGCGTGCCGGTGAAATAGTCTGTAAAGCGATCGATGAGGATAGCTAACCCTACGCCGGCAGCGGTGGACAAGAATGGCCGCCACCAACCACCAGGCACTCCGGCCATGTAGA
>JAWOHK010000006.1:0-7548 GCA_046485205.1 Chloroflexota bacterium
AGCCAACGGGAGTCATCGGTTGCCGGCGAGCGTCGCAGCCGCCAGGGAATGATGGCGACGACGATGATGGGGAGGAATAGAGAAGTTAGATGGCGCACTTTCATCACGAGCCTCTCTTCCCTAATAAGTGAGCCCGATTTGCGAAATCAGCCCCTTTCCTGATGGCAGACCAAGGGCCTAGTTGTTCGCGCACGACAACGCCCTAGGTCTGCCTCATGCCCAGGTACTTGGCTGACTCTCCCTGGGTCGTTTAGCCGGCGATCTTGTCGTCGGGCGTGTTTATCGCATCAAGAGTCGTGGTCGATCTCGCGCACGTCCAGAACGGCCGTGATAAGCGGCTTCAGGGCTGCCACAAGCTCCTCCTGGCCTACATCCTGAACCTTGAACATGAGTTCCCACTGCCCGTCAACCGTCTCCGGCAATTCGCGAATGCCTAATCCGACGATATCGCCGCTCACGCCGAAAATCGCCTCGGTAACTTTGGCCAGCTGGCCCTTGGCGTCCTCAACCGAAACGGCCACGCGCACGCCGGCGCGGCGGCCGCCGAGCATCTCAAGCAAGCTCTTGAACAGGTCGGTTTCAGTGATGATCCCCACCAGCGCCCCGCCCTGCATGACCGGAAGGCCGCCGATCTTGCAGTCGGCCATGGTCCGGGCTGCTTCTTCCAGCGGCGTGTCGGCCGTTACAGTGATGGTGTTGTGGGTCATGACGTGCTCAACCCGGATCCGGGCCAGCAACTCGGGGATTTCCCACACCGCCAGCGTCGTCGCCGGGGAGGGAGCGGCGTTTAACAGGTCTTTATCCGACACAATGCCGACCAGTTTACCCTGGGCATTGACCACCGGGAAACGACGGACCTTCTTCTCTTTCATCAAGCGCAGAGCTTTGGGCACTGTGGTATCCGGGCTCACCGTGATGAGATTACGGGACATACGTTCATGAACAAGCATGGGAACCTCGTGGTATTATGGGAATATAGTCCCGCTATTATATCATATCGCCGTGCCCAGTGCGGCAATGAATCGATAGCCCGCAACCCCCTCCCATTGAATGACAGAGCTGTTCTTCGCTAGATTTTCCCCTCATGTAGTTTGCCGACCGCTTTATCGATGCGTCGCTGCCGGGTTTCGGCCGTTTTGGCGTCGCCAATCGGCTCGACGATTCGACGCTTGTTGCTGTAGGACAAACTCTCGAAGAACTGTTTCGCTGCTGCATCCGTTTCCAGGGCGGCCGCCAGATCGGGCGGAACCACTACCTCACGCGGCGCGGTATCGAGTTCGACTTCCACTTCCACCTCATCACCGGCGGCAATACCGGCTTGCTCACGGACGGCCGCGCTGACGGGCAGCATAAACTCCCCATCTAATGTCGCGATGGTACTGCGGTAGGTATGGTCTCGGATGGTGACGAGAACCGCCGGGCGCTTGCCGGCCCCTAGTTCTTCGACGACTTCAGCCGGAACACGGATACCAGTGGCGGTCTTGCCGCCCAACTCAACTGTGGTCTGAAATTTCATCTATGACCTCCCTCGGCCTAGGGCCGACTGAATGTTACACATGGGGAATTAAACCATGAACGGTTCCGGCGAAGGTCTCTGATTCACTGCGCCTTAGGTGATACCGGCTCTCCATTTCGAGATCCATTGCGCCTGATTTGAACGATCAACGTCCCAATGCCGACGAGAATTATTCCGGCGATCTGCCGCCCGGTCAAGGACTCGCCTAAAAAGATCCAGGCCAGGATGACGATCTGGGGCAGCATGAGGTTGTTGATGACGCTCGACTCAACGGCTGTCAACGTGCGGAGCGATCGATTCCACAAGGTGAAGGCCAAGGCGGTGTTGACGACCGCTAGCCACAAGATAATCAGCCATTGCGTAGGGCTGATTTGACCCAACCCCTGGGTTGCCGAGCCGGTGATGAGCAGGAGAAACCCGCCGATGCCCATGCTGATTGTCGTCACCAGCAGCGGCGATAGATTACCGCGGCGATTGATTTGCCGGCCGAGCAAGGACGAACCGGCATTGACTATGACGCCGATCAAGACTACAACCAACCCCAACGTCTGCCCGGCCGGGATGTCGAGCGGAAGGAAGTAAATGACGGTTCCGGCAACGGTCAGAAGAATACCGCCCCACTGGCCGGGGAGCGTCGGTTCGCGGTTTAAAAGTCCACTCCACAGGGCTACGAGGACCGGTGTGAGATTGAGCAACAGCGTGACCGTCGCCGCCGGTAGAAAGGCCAGGCCCAGGAATTGAGCGCCCTGGGTCAGGCTGTAGAACAAGAGTCCCAGCAGCAGCAATCGCATCCAGGTTCCACGATCGATGGCGGTCAACGTTGTTCGTTGCCGGGGATTCAAAAGAACGAACGGTAAGAGGCACAGGAACGCCAGGGAATAGCGCAACCCGGCAAAGGTCAGGGCGGGCAAGTCGGTCTGCAAGCCGATCTTTATCAGGACCCACGAGGTCGACCACAGGAACGTGACGAAAACGGCTTGCAGAATGGCAGCCGCGCGTGTTCGGGGGCGGGTCGACTCTTGCATGGTCATCAGCGGCTCGCCAGTCTATCGGATCATATTCCAGTCGGCAACGGCTAGCGGCGCAACGTCTTAGGGGCCTATCTCCAGACCACGCCGGCGGACAGCATTCTTTTCATTTTCTATCTATAATGTTCTTGAAGGCAGCACGATCGTCGGGGGAAGATAGGTAGGCCTGCGGGACAGTGCCGGCGAGCGACTATGGAGATTCAAGAGCAAAGTCGAGCGCTTCTTCCATCGTCAAATGCCGGCCCTCATTCTGGCAGTCGTCGTACACCTTAACGCCCAATTGCCGGCGCGCGATCTTCGAATGCCGCTTGTATTCGGTGCGGTCGAATGGACTGTGTTCGATCCCGATCGACTCCATGATGGATTGAGCTGCGCCGATCAATCTGGCCGCCCGTTTCGGATGGCCAGTTCCGGCGCTCACGGCCGCGAGACTGCTCAAAAACAAAGCAGCGGACCGGCCCTCATTCGCGTAGCGTGCTGATTCATGAAATTCAATAAAGTACTGCCTGGCTAAGGTGTATTCGTCACGCCGCAAGGCCAGCATGCCCAGCCGGAAGGTTGCATCACTCTTACTCAGACCGTGTTCGCGGCAGAAGCGAAGGCACTTTTGAAAGTAATGACCGGCTTGATCGAATTTACCCTGTCGATAATAGAGCTCTCCCATATCGCGATAACCGTCAGCGACGCCATCGAGGTACTGTATTTCGGTATCGATGCGTAGATGTTCCTCGGTATAAAAACGGGCACGTTCAAAATCGCCCTGATTCAAATAGAAAAAGCCAAGGTATACGCAGACGCGCCCGATAAAGATCATATCTCCGGAGTTGCGAAAAAGCGCCATGCTTTTTTCGAGGAGAGCGAGTGCTTCATCGTCCCTCTTTTGGGGAATCGCTATGATGCCCAGGCTAAAGGTGCTGAGCGCGATGAGCCACTCGTCTTCATATCGCTGGCCGATAGCCAGGCTCTCTTCAAATAAAGCCCGGGCCTTGTCGAAATCCCGTTCCGAGAAGACCACCAACAACCCCAGCCAATTTAGCGTCTCGGCCAGGCTTGTCTCTCCCTCAGTTCCCAGGCCTTTCAGAAGCTCACGACTTTCCTCCAAAAAGGCATATGAATCCTGGAATTTCTCCAGAACCCACGTATTGCGACCCACATGTCCGAGCACCCGTCCGAGTAGCAATGGGTAACGCTGCACGTCCGGTAGTTTCCGAGTGGCGTCCAGCAGCCGTCGCGTCTCGCCGTAGTGGCCGGCAACCGACCAGGGCCAGGCCAGCGCAGACAACAAGCGCAGGGCAGGATCGGTCCGGCTGTGTTTGATACACTCGTTGAACGCCGCCCGGAAATTATCCAGTTCGCGCTCCAGGCGCTTGCTCCATACCTGCTGGTCGGGTCCGCGCAGGTGACTCTCAGCCTCCTCGGCCAGCGCCAAAAAGTGAGCCAGGTGGCGGCGACGGACCTCTGTTTCGCCCTCGGAATGCCGCAAGGCATCGAGCGCGAACTGGCGAATCGTCACCAGCATGTTGAAACGCATCTCATCCGGATCATCATCGTCGCGGACAAGCAGGCTTTTGTCCAACAGGCCCATGATCCGGTCCGACATCGACCGAGCCTGATCCGGTTGGTCGAATACGGACTCGGCCGCGCCTAAAGTGAAACCACCGGCAAATACCGCCAATTGGGCGAGCAGGTGCTGTTCATCCGGCGGCAGAAAATCGTAGCTCCAGCTGATGGCATTGTGCAGGGTTTTTTGGCGCAGGGGCACGCCGCGCATGCCATCGGCCGAGAGAACGAATTGATCCGTCAACCGCGCCAGCAGCTCTTCGGGCGTCATCAGTCGCAGGCGTGATGCGATTAATTCAATGGCCAGCGGCAGGCCATCGAGTCGCTCGCAAATGGCAGCTACCGTCGCGATGTTACTGCCGGACAGCACAAAACCAGTGTTGACGGCTCGCGCTCGCTCGGCGAATAGAGTCAGGGCGGGATAGGCGGCTGCTTGAGCGACATCCGGGGCGTCTAACCCCCGGGGCATGTCAAGAGCAGGCACAGTGAAGAGCCACTCGCCGGGCACGCGTAACGACTCCCGGCTGGTGGCCAGGACTTTCAGCCGCGGGCAGGCCGACAGCAGCCCGGCTACGAGCGGGGCGACCGCGTCGATCAGATGTTCGCAGTTGTCCAGAACGAGCAAGAGGTGTTGCGAGCCGATATAGTCGATCAGCCCTTCGCTGGCCGGTCGATCGCGGGACTCGACCAACCCCAATGCCCCAGCTACGGCCGATTCGATCAGTGACGGATCATCCAGCGGGGCCAGAGCGACGAAGGAGACGCCGTCGAGAAAGTCCTCGGCGGCCAGCCGGGCCACGGCCAGACTCAATCGCGTCTTGCCGATGCCCGGCGGGCCGATCAGGGTCGTCATCCGGACAGCATCGTCTTGCAAATAGGAGCGAACCTCGGCTACTTCCTTCTCGCGGCCGATGAAGGAGGTCGCCGGCGCAGGTAAATGGGTGCGGGGCTTTTCACGCAGCCAGGGCGATTCGGGCGATGGTTCGTCAGGCGCCACTTGCCAATCGCCCCGAGCAAACGTCAGAAACGCTTGGCGCTCGTCGCCGGGAATGGCGAATCGATCGGCCAGTCGTTCAACAAATTGGGCCGAGGGACGGCGCTCCTCAGCTTCGACCTTGCGAATGGTCGCGGCCGAGTAACCGATTTGAGCGGCCAACCCTTCCCGCGAAAGGTCGAGCGCCTTTCGCTTGAGCTTGAGCCAGGTACCGAATGAATGTGGTTGCTCCATGGTATGGCGAACCGGGAACTGAGAAGGTAAGTGACAAATTTTGTCACCCTTTTTGTCACACTTCTGGTGACCCCGAAGCTAGGTTAATTCGTTATCATCGAAGAGACAAGGGCTGATTCGAATTCTGCCCTAACTTTTAATCGACCACTTGTAGAAGAAAAAAGGAGTTTACATGAGAAGAATCATTATACCCGCCGTTAGTCTGTTGATGTTGATCTTGCTGGTGGCCTGTGGGGGATCGGCCCCGGCTGCTGCGCCGACAGCAGTCCCGGTTGAACCGACCGAGGCTCCGCCCGAGCCGGTGGAAGAACCGCCGCTCGAACCGGTTGGTGAGGCCGTTGAACTGCCCGAATTGGCCATCGTGGCCACGGACTACGCCTATTCCCTGCCCGATGCCATTGATGAGGGCTGGGTGCGCGTCCGTTTTGACAACCAGGGCAGCGAGCCGTTCCACGTGCAATTCCTGCGCCTGAATGACGGTGTCACCTTTGAGCAGTTTATGGAAGCCTTGCCGCAGGGTGAAGGTCCCGCGATGGCGCTGGTCAATCTGACGGGCGGCATCGGCGCGCTTGCGCCCGCGATGTCGGCCCAAGCGGTGCTCGATTTGCCGGCCGGTGAGTATGTGCTGCTCAGCCTGATGCCGTCACCGGGCGAAGAAGCGCCGCAGTTTGTCAAAGGAATGCTCGATACCCTGACCGTGAATCCGAACGGTGACGCGCCGGCCAACGAGCCGGAGGCGACGCTGACCATCGAGATGGCCGATTTCACCTTCGATATGCCCGACACGCTGGACACGGGTGAAGCGGTGATCAGAATCGTCAACGACGGACCAGAGCCGCATGAATGGAATGTGTTACGTCTCGTGGATGGGGCGACGATGGATGATGTAACGAACTTCATGCACGCGCCGGACGGCCCGCCGCCGTTCGTGCCCGTTGGCGGCCTCAATGGCCTGGATGCCGGGCGCGCCGGTTATGTGGAAATTGACTTTGAGCCGGGCACCTACATCGCTATCTGCCATATCCCCAGCCCGGCGGCCGAAGGTGCCCCGCACTCGGAGTTGGGAATGGTCCACGTGTTCACCGTCAATTGAGCCGGTCTTGATGGTTGTTCGGATCGGCCTAACAACCTACTAGTCAAAACATCACAGGGGCTATCCTTTGCCGGATAGCCCCTTTTCTGCCCAGGCACGCCGGAGCCGATTTCATCGCATTCGGTTCCATACCGTGGAGGCGCAGGAATTTAGCCGCGGTGTAGCCGGCCAGTTTCAGGAGGCCCTAATCCGGAAAATCTTTTTTTGCGGATCAGCCGTCAAAGGGTTTCTGCCCGGTGGGCGAAGGTCTTGTTGAGCCAGCCGGTCACGATGCCGGTGATGAGGGTCGGCAGTCCCAGGACAAGGACGATGATAGTTGACTGGTCCAAAAAGTAGCCGTACTGGTTGGGGCGGCTGAAGGTGATCACGTAGAAGGCGACCGCACCGACCGTCGTCACGAGTCCCACCAATGCGCCACCGAGCGGTCCCAGGTTGCCGATGCCGACGGCCATGCCGATGAATACGCCGAAGAATCCAGCCACTACACCGACCACGACTCCATAAGCAAGGGCTTCCTCCGGGCGGGTGCCATCAATGATAGACCCCACCGAAAAAAGCGTCGCTGTCAGAAGCGAACAAAAAAGCCCCCCCAAAAACGTGCTAACCAGTATGCGTGGGATTCGTTGCATTCATATTACTCCCGGTCAATTTCCAAAGAATAAATTTATACCGCCACTTGCAACAATAATCCGCCGTCGGCCGGTAGGCTGATTCAGGATCTGCCGCGCCCGGCCGTCAGTCCAGGCCAGTGTCTGCCGGTGTAGCATCTGTTCCACGCCTGGGTGAATCACATAGTCGATTGCCCAAAAGGGAGTCTGCATGATCGCCCAGGCCAGTAGTTGGCCGTGAGAATCGGCCCACAAAGCGGCGTTATCGGGATCGTCCAGCGACCAGGAGCTGAGCCGGTAGGGCAGGTCGATCACATGAAGGTTATCATCCGGCCGCACCTGGCTAAGCGCGATCATGCGCTGGATATCCGCTTTGCCGGAGAAGGGGCGCTGGTTCATATATGGTCCAGAAAGACGGATGGAAAAATGTACTGGATTTCACCAAGGAATCTCTGATGAAGGAAATTAAGTTTATCAAGATAAAAGATTATGTTGGATTAGCAAACATCAATTTT